>NZ_JAXOFN010000012.1:0-174644 GCF_034420155.1 Massilia luteola | reverse complement strand
TGACCAACAGCACCGCCAACACCCGTAACGGCCATAGCACCAAGACGCTCAAGGGCGATTTCGGCGCGCTGCCGCTCGACGTTCCTCGCGACCGCCAGGGCACGTTCGAGCCGCAGATCGTCGTCAAACATCAGACCCGCTGGGCCGGCTTCGACGACAAGATCATCTCGCTCTACGCACGTGGCCTGAGCGTGCGGGAGATCCAAAGCCATCTGGAAGAGATGTACGGCGCCGAGGTGTCACCGACCCTCATCTCCAACGTCACGGACGCTGTCAGTGAGGATGTGAAGCTTTGGCAGGCCCGCCCGCTCGATGCCGTGTACCCGATCCTGTATCTCGACTGCATCCACGTCAAGGTGCGCGACAACGGCGCAGTGCGCACCAAGGCGGTCTACCTGGCCATCGGCGTCAACATGGATGGCCACAAGGAAGTGCTGGGCCTGTGGATCTCCCAAACCGAAGGCGCGAAGTTCTGGCTGCAGGTCGTGACCGAGCTAAAAAATCGCGGCGTACAGGACATCTTCATCGCCTGCGTCGACGGCCTGAAAGGCTTCCCGGACGCCATCGAGGCGGTCTATCCGCAGACCTCGGTTCAGCTGTGCATCGTTCACATGGTGCGCAACAGCCTGAACTTCGTTCCCTGGAAAGCGCAGAAGGAGGTCGCCGCCGATCTGAAGCTGATCTACAGTGCAGCCACCACCGACGAGGCTGAACTCAGGCTTGCTGAATTCGAAGATAAATGGGATAAACAGTATAAACCCATAAGCCAGTCCTGGCGCCGCAACTGGGCGCGCGTTATACCGTTCTTCGATTACCCGCCGGAAATCCGCAAGGTGATATACACCACGAACGCTATTGAATCGATTAACATGAGCCTGCGAAAAGTCACTAAGGCACGCAGTTCCTTTCCGACCGATGAAGCTGTCAGCAAGCTGTTTTATCTCGCCCTGAACAACATCAGCAAGAAGTGGACGATGCCGATACGGGACTGGAAAGCTGCGCTAAACCGCTTCGCCATCCAGTTTGAAGACCGCGTGCCGCAGACTTAAACAAAGACTCGTTTACACAGAATCTGGTACACCTCCCCAGAAGTTGCTTCCACTGCGGCCCATATTTGCTGTTCAGTCCTTTACTTTCCCACATCTGGATCATCTCTCGAGCTTTACGTGTGATGAAACCTGCAGGTTGGCCGCCCTCTTCTAACAGGTCAAACACTTTGCGGTGAAATTCAAGGGTTGCGTGATCCTTTTTTAGCTCCCTAGCCCGTGCTTGGCGGCGCAGCTCGATTAGCTCTTCACGTGATTTCTTCTGATAACCCCGGAACTCTTTTAGTTTTGAAAACGCTGGTTCGTAGGCTGGAGGCAGACCTGCTGCATCAGCTTCCGCGACAGCTTTTTCGATAGCCCTACTTACCCCATCCATAAATTCGGAACTGAATATCAGCTTCTGTAGGTTTTTCTTCGGCGCTTCCATCTCGTTTCTCCTTCGACCAAATTGATCAGGCATCAGCCTTGCCGCGAATACGAACCAGTTTGATTGGCTTACTGAACACTGTCGAGCTTTGCAACCAGATCCTCAGCCCTAAGGTGAGTGTACCTCCGTAACATCTGCATCGACTTATGACCGCTAATAGATGCAACTTCCTGATCGCTTAACCCAGCTTCCACGAGCCGGCTGACGGCCTCATGACGCAGGTCATGGAATTTGAAGTCGGTCACGCCGACTGCCTTTTTAATGTCACCCCATACTTTGTTGAAGTTGTATGGCCTGCGCTTTCCGTCCTTACCTGGCTCGCCAAAAAAGATCAGTTCAGTATTTTCAGGACGAGCCGGATTACGTAACGCGAGACGGAAATTTTCAGTCGCTGACTTCGACAACGGCACTGTTCGTGGCAGTGTGTTTTTCGTCTCGATCAACCGTACGATACGCCGATGCAGATCAACTTGTGAGCAGCGCAATGTGGCGATCTCGGATGAGCGCATACCAGTCTCGATGGCAATACGTACGATCCAGCCCAACATAGGATTGGAATACGCATCGACAGCCGCCAACAGTCGAGCTTCCTCGTCTGCGCTGAGACGACGATTGCGTCCGGGCCCAGGCGCTGGACGACGCAAGTTCAACATTGGATTGAAAGGAAGACCAAGACCCCACTCTTTCACGGCTACCGTGAACAAGTGCCCCATTAACGCGAGCTCAAGTCGGACAGTATTCGCGGATCGGGGCTGTGGCTTGTCGTCCTTCATGCGGTCTTTGCCGGCCAGGCGTAGGTCGCGATACTCGGCGATCAGTTCCGTCGTGATAGCGGCAAGCGAATACTTGCCAAAGAACGCTACCAACGGGTTGGCGCGCGGCCTTTCCGCAATCTGGGTCAGGGGTCGTTTAGTAGGCGTTACCTCTTCCAGATAGCGTTTCATGGCCGCGTCAAAGGTCATCCGCTCTGCGGGACTGCGTTGGATGAACAGACCACGTACCATCTCGTCTTCAGTTCGGCGGGACCAGTCTTCAGCGTCTTTTTTCAAGCGGAACGTCTTGACCGTAGTTGGCCATCCCGTCTTGCGGATGACTGCCTTCCAGGTTCCTGACGGGGTCTTAACGATCGTTGCCATTCACTCTCCAGTACTCTTAAAATTTGCTTACCGTACTGAAATTGTACCGCCGTGCCCACCAGAAATGAAAAAAGGACTTAGGCTTTCACCTAAGTCCTTGATTTTATTGGTAGGCCTCCCCAGAGTCGAACTGGGCACCAACGGATTATGAGTCCGCTGCTCTAACCAGGCATGAGCTAGAGGCCCGAAACTGGTACATCCGAAGACGCTAAAAACTCGCCACTCGCGGACGGCACCTGCGTGCCGGATTGTCCGAAGTGGCGAGAGGATATTGTTTTAGCGTGGGTCCGTCAAGCCTCAGCCGCTGTTGTTCTCGAGGAAGCTCTTCAGCTTGTCGGAACGCGACGGGTGGCGCAGCTTGCGCAGCGCCTTCGCTTCGATCTGGCGGATGCGCTCGCGGGTGACGTCGAATTGCTTGCCGACCTCCTCCAGCGTGTGGTCGGTCGACATTTCGATGCCGAAGCGCATGCGCAACACCTTCGCTTCGCGCGGCGTCAGCGAGTCGAGCACGTCCTTGACTACACCGCGCATCGAGGCGTGCAGCGCGGCGTCCGAAGGCGCCAGCGTGTTGTTGTCCTCGATAAAGTCGCCCAGATGCGAATCGTCGTCGTCGCCGATCGGCGTTTCCATCGAAATCGGCTCTTTCGCGATCTTCATGATCTTCCGGATCTTGTCTTCCGGCATTTCCATCTTGATCGCGAGGGTGGCCGGGTCCGGCTCGGCGCCCGTTTCCTGCAGGATCTGGCGCGAGATCCGGTTCATCTTGTTGATCGTTTCGATCATGTGCACCGGAATACGGATCGTGCGCGCCTGGTCCGCGATCGAACGGGTGATGGCCTGACGGATCCACCACGTGGCGTACGTCGAGAATTTATAACCGCGACGGTATTCGAACTTGTCCACCGCCTTCATCAGGCCGATATTGCCTTCCTGGATCAGGTCGAGGAATTGCAGGCCGCGGTTCGTGTACTTTTTCGCGATCGAGATAACCAGACGCAAGTTTGCTTCCGTCATTTCGCGCTTGGCCTTGCGCGCCTTCATTTCACCGGCCGCCATCTGGCGGTTGATGTTGCGCAGGTCCGGCAGCGGCAGGACGACACGGGCTTGCAGGTCAATCAGGCGTTGCTGCAGTTCCTTGATCGTCGGGATATTGCGGCCGAGGATGGCGCTGTAGGCGTGGCCGGCGTTCACTTCGCCGTCGACCCAGTCGAGGTTCGTCTCGTTGCCTGGGAAGACCTTGATGAAGTGGGCGCGCGGCATGCCGCAGCGGTTCACGGCCACGTCCAGGATCTGCTTCTCGATATGACGCACTTCGTCGACCTGGCCGCGCAAGGTGTCGCACAGCTTCTCGACGACCTTGGCGGTGAAGCGGATGCCGAGCAGTTCGTTCGAGATGGATTCCTGGGCCTTGATATAGCCGTCGGAGTTGTAGCCCTGCTTTTCGTAAGACTTGCGCATCTTGTCGAACTGCTGTTCGATGATGCTGAATTTTTCGAGGGCCGAGTTCTTCAACTGTTCGAGCTGTTCGGCGGAATAGCCGGCTGCGCCGGAATTGGCGTTCGCCTCTTCTTCCTCTTCCTCTTCTTCCTCGTCCCCGTCGTCTTCCTCGTCGTCGTCGGCGTCGGTCCCGGCCGGGGCGACGGCGCTCGGCGACGTCCCATCGTCGTTGTCCGAGTCGACCATGCCGTCGACGATTTCGTCGATCTTGATCTCGTCCTGCTCGATGCGACGCGCGGCGTCGATGATTTCGGCAATCGTCACCGGGCAGGCGGAGATCGCCTGGATCATGTCGCGCAGGCCGTCCTCGATGCGTTTGGCGATCTCGATCTCGCCTTCGCGGGTCAGCAGCTCGACCGAGCCCATCTCACGCATGTACATGCGGACGGGGTCGGTGGTGCGGCCGAAATCGGAGTCGACGGTCGACAGCGCCGCCTCGGCGGCAGCCTCGGCTTCGTCGTCGCTCGTGACGGTGGCGACGTTATCGGACAGCAGCAGCGTTTCGGCATCGGGCGCGTGCTCGTAGACGGCAATGCCCATGTCGTTGAACGTGCCGATGATGCCTTCGATTGCTTCCGGATCGACGATGTTGTCCGGCAGATGGTCGTTGATCTCGGAATACGTGAGGAAGCCGCGCTCCTTGCCCGATTTGATCAGGGCCTTGAGCTTCTGGCGGCGGATTTCCAGTTCCTCTTCGCTCGCTTCCGTGTCCGAGGAGAACGCATCTTTCAGCAGCGCCTTTTCCTTGGCCTTGCGGTCCTTGGCCTTGGCCTTGTCGACGGCTTTCAGCTCGGCGCGCTCGACCGCGTTCAGGGCGGCAACTTCGTCATTCTCCGGGGTGAATTCCTTGGGCTTGCGGCCACGCCGGCCTGGTACCTTGACGGCCGGCAGCACGTAGCCCGACGTGTCGATCGCGGCGAGGGCTTCCGCGTCGGTCGTCTGGTTGACTGGGGCGACACCCGCAACGCGAGCTTCCGCCTTGTCTTGAGAATTGTCCACTTTAGCGGACATCCTGGTGGATTTGGTAGCCACTTTGGGTTCGGGTTTCTTGGTTGGCACAGGCGCTTTCGAAGTCACAACGACCACTTTACTATGGTTAAAGATAAAGTTTTGTTACCTTACATCACGCTGCAGGCACACTCTGTGGCCCAGCTAACTGAAACACCCCGCACGGATTGATACGAAAAATCGTTTCAATGCTTGCAATAGTTAGCGTTTTATTATAGCACGCGCCCCTATACTTTCCAGTCGAGAACGCCGCCATGGCGGCCACCCTCCGTCAGGCGAATTTCGCAGGGGTGTCGTTTGCTGCTTCCCGGGCCAAGAGGTCCTGCTGAGCTGTGATTTCGCGATAGCGGGCACTCACCTGATCTGGGGTCAATCCGGAAGAAAACAACTGGTTCAACTCCTGTTTCAATACGTCCATCTTGACTTGCCTCACAGCACTTGTCAGCCAAACGCGGTCGCTGTCGCTATCCGATTCGGGTTCCACCGCGATCGACGCGATCAGGTTGTCGTACTCGTTGCTCGTTTCCTTCAGTTGCTCGGACAACGCGGCGAACGTACCGTTCGCACCCAGTTCCTGCGCCATCGCCACGAGCTGGCGCAAACGCTCGGACTGCTCGACGCCGAAATGATCAAACGCGCGCAACGCTGATTCATCCAGGCCCAGTGCCAGCGCCGGATGCGCGACGAGGATGCGCGACATCTGCAATTCCAGGCCGACCGGTTCCGGCCGTCCCTGGCGCGGCGGCGCCTTACGCGCAACCGCAACCGGTTTGGACAACTCGAACAACGCTTCAATCTCCGCCGGCGTTGACTCGGTCAGGTTCGCCAGGCCGCGCACGATCTGCAGGCGCAGGGCCGTCGGCGTCATTGACTGCAGCAGCGGTTTCGCATCGAACTGGACGCGCGCCCGACCTTCCGGCGTATCGAGATCGTGTTCCGTCGTCACTTCGCGCAGCAGGAATTGCGACAGCGGCATCGCTTCGTTGATTTCCTGGGCGAACGCGTCCGCGCCGAATTCGCGCACATAGCTGTCCGGATCGTGTTCTTGCGGCAAGAACAAGAACCTGATCGTCTTGTTGTCCGTTACCTGGGGCAAACAGGCTTCCAGCGCACGGCGGGCGGCGCGGCGGCCGGCCTTGTCGCCGTCGAAACTGAAGATGACATTGTCCGTCTGGCGCAGCAGCTTTTGCACGTGGGTACTGGTACAAGCCGTGCCGAGCGTTGCCACGGCTTGCGGGAAGCCGAGCTGGGCCAGGGCGACGACGTCCATATAACCTTCCGTCACCAGCACATAGCCGGCGTCGCGGATCGCCTGGCGCGCCTCGAACAGGCCGTATAACTCGTGACCTTTCTGGAACAGCGGCGTTTCAGGAGAATTCAGATACTTCGGTTCGCCGCCGTCGAGCACACGGCCGCCGAAGCCGATCACCTGCCCTTTCGTGTTCCGGATCGGGAACATGATCCGTTCGCGGAAACGGTCGTAACGCTTTTTATTGCTGCCATCCTCGTCGACCTTATCGATGACGAGGCCGGATTCGACGAGCGCCAGCGCGTCGTAATCGCGGAAGACCGAGCGCAGGTTGTCCCAGCCGCCGGGCGCATAGCCGAGGCCGAAGCGGGCGGCCACTTCGCCCGTCAGGCCGCGGCCTTTTAGATAGGCAATGGCATTCGGCGCGGCGCGCAACTGGGCGCGGTAGAAGTCGCAGGCCTGGTTCAACGCGTCCGACAGGGCCAGCGTCTGCGCCTGCTGGGCGGCGCGCTGGGCCGGCGGGATCTTGTCGTCGGCCTGGGGGACCACCATGCCGACGCTTTGCGCCAGGTCCTTGACGGCGTCGATGAAACCCATGCCCGAGTATTCGATCATGAAGCCGATGGCGGTGCCGTGGGCGCCGCAGCCGAAGCAGTGATAAAACTGCTTGGTCGGGCTGACCGTAAAACTGGGGGATTTTTCGTTGTGAAACGGACAGAGCCCCATGTAATTGGCGCCGCCCTTTTTCAACTGCACGTAACGCCCCACCACGTCGACGATGTCAACGCGATTGAGCAAGTCGGTAATGAATGATTGCGGAATCACTTGATCTAACAGTATTTGTCTCAGGTCAGACTATACCGCAGGGCTCGTTACAAGTTGATTTGCAACAATGCAACATGGCGTTGCCGCTCCGGTGCATCAAAAACAGACACGGCCGTGGTGTCGATGCCGCAGCCGTGTCCTGCAGGGGATCAAGCGCCGGTCAGGGCTTTCTTGACCTGGGCCGAGACGGCCGTCATGTCGGCACGGCCGGCCAGTTTCGGCTTCAGGATGCCCATCACCTTACCCATGTCCTGCGGACCTGCGGCGCCCGATGCGGCGACCGCGGCAGCCACTTCGGCGGCGACTTCTTCATTCGACAGGCCGGCAGGCATATACGCCGCCAGCACGGTCAATTCGGCCTTTTCCTTATCGGCCAGATCCTGGCGGCCACCATTTTCGAACTGGGTAATCGAATCCTTGCGCTGCTTGATCATCTTCTCGACGATGGCCACCACCTGCGCGTCATCCAGCTCGATGCGCTCGTCCACTTCCTTGCGCTTGATCTCGGCGATCAAGAGGCGGATGGTCGAAAGGCGCTCGCTGTCCTTGGCGCGCATCGCGGCTTTCATGTCGTCGGTGATTTGGTCTTTCAAGCTCATGGAAACTCCATTCGATAGGGGCAAAAGGCAAAACCCGCTGCGGCACAACCGGAGCGGGCTTCGTCGAATTCAGGCCTTGCAAAGCCGGGACTGGCAATCGGCCGTCACCGGGTCAGGCGTGAATGTAAATCAGTACAGCTTCTTCGGCAGTTGCTGGCTGCGGATGCGCTTGTAGTGACGCTTCACGGCAGCTGCCAGCTTGCGCTTGCGCTCTGCAGTCGGCTTCTCGTAGAACTCGCGAGCGCGCAGTTCCGTCAGCAGACCGGTTTTTTCGATAGTGCGCTTGAAGCGACGCATAGCGACTTCGAACGGCTCGTTTTCTTTAAGGCGGATAGTGGTCATGTAAAAATGAAACCGTTGGATTTAGGGAAGAACGAAATTCTAACAGCTTTTCAAGATCTGTGCGAAGTTTTTCATCAGTGTGTTTGTTGCCACATCGCAGCAATTTCACTCGATCGCGCTGCCCGCCGCGACGCCGGAAGCCCATGCCCATTGGAAATTGTATCCACCGAGCCAGCCCGTGACGTCGACCGTCTCACCGATGAAATACAGGCCCGGAACATTGTTCGCCATCATGGTCTGCTGCGACAGTTCGCGCGTGTCGACGCCGCCCAGCGTCACCTCGGCCTTCTTATAACCTTCCGATCCGGTCGGCACGATGGCCCAGCGGTTGATCGCATCGCCCAGCTTGCGCAATTTCGCATCAGCCATGTCGGGCAGGCGCGCATCCAGCGCGAAACCGTTGCCGAGCACCAGTCCCTCCGCCAGGCGGGTGGGCAGCCATTGCGACAAGACATTGCCCAGCTGCTTTTTCACTGTCGTCTTCATGCCGATCAACTCTTCCGCCACATCCATTTCCGGCAGCAGGTTCAGCACGATGGGCGTGCCCGGCTGCCAGTAGCTGGAGATTTGCAGGACGGCCGGGCCGGACAGGCCGCGGTGCGTGAACAATAAATCTTCGCGAAAATAGCCGTACTTCGAATTTTTCCCTTTTTTCGAACCGGTGACCACGTCGACTTCGAGCGCGATGCCGGCCAGCGGCACGAACGGTTGCCAGCTTGGGCCGTCGAACGTCAGCGGCACGAGGCCGGGGCGCGTCTCGACGATCTTCAGGTCGAAGTGCTTCGCGATGCGGTAGCCCAGGTCGGTGGCGCCGATCTTCGGGATCGACAGGCCGCCCGTTGCGACCACGACATTGCTGGCGAGGATGGGTTCGCCGTCCGTGTCGATGCGGAAGCCGTCAGCGCTCCGCGTGACGCCGGCCACCTTGCACGGCATGCGCCAGTGCACGCCGCCCGCGTCGCATTCGGCCGTGAGCATGGCGATGATCTGTTCGGACGAGTCGTCGCAGAACAGTTGGCCGCGGTGCTTTTCGTGGTACGCGATGCGGTGCTTCTTGACGAGCGCGAGGAAATCGTGGGGCGTGTAGCGCGACAGCGCGCTGCGGCAGAAATGCGGATTCTCGGACAGGAAGTTCTGCGGGCCGGCGTTGATGTTGGTGAAGTTGCAGCGGCCGCCGCCCGAGATGCGGATTTTTTCGGCGAGCTTGCCGGCGTGGTCGACCAGCAGGACGCGCTTGCCGCGCTGGGCCGCGGTGGCGGCGCACATCATGCCGGCGGCGCCGGCGCCGATGATCGCCACGTCGTAGTGTTTTGCCATGCCTGTTCCGTCAATGCTGCGCGCAAAAGGCGTGATTGTACGTCACCGGCATGGAAAACCGTGCATAGGTTCATCGCCTATCCGGGGCAGTCGTGGGCACGTTCGCGTCACCGATGCGCCTGGTGGGCACAGGGTGCCCACCCTACGGCGTTTTCGACGAATTAGACGGTGCGTTCGACGCGTGGACGGCAGCGCCGTTTACCTACCCGCGCAACCCGCTGGCGACTTTCACGCACTGCGCCACCTGCGCCGCGATCGGCGGCGGCACGGGCTGTTCGCCGCGCAGCGCGCGCATGATCCAGTCGGCGGTGGCGGCCGCGTCGCGGCCTTCCGGGGCCGGCGCCAGCTCGTCGGTCGGGGCGTCGCGCTCGACCAGCAAGGTCTTTTGTCCGGCGTGGAACCAGTTGATTTCCTGGGCGCGGTTGGCGTTCGCCACCGTCTCGCCTTCGGTGCCGCGCATGAGGAAGGCGTCGCCGCGTGGATGCGGGGCGGCGGTCTGAAAATAGTCGGTCAGCATCGCCAGGTATTCCGGATGCGTGTACGACACGAGCCGCAGCGCCGGGCCCTCGAACGGTTGCAGGATCTTGACGAGGGTGTGCGTGGAATTGCGCACGCCGAGGACGCGGCGCAGCGACAGCTGGTGCGCCAGTTCCGGCGCCAGCCGTTCGATCGGCATGAAGCACGGTCTTTTATCCGCGAAAGCGTCGAGCATGTCGGCCGTGGAACCGACGGGGCCGATGCCCATTTCGGCGAAGATCTCGGCCGTCGTCACCCGTCCCGTATCTTCCTGCACGCCATGCACGAGCACCGGCACGCCCTCGCGCGCGAGCAGCAGGGCCAGCAGCGGCGTCAGGTTGGCCAGCTTGCGCGCGCCGTTGTAGCTGGGGATCAGCACGGGAGCGAAGTCGCCGGGCGGCGCGGGCAAAGGCGCGAACGAGGCTTCGGCCGCGTCCATGAAGCCGGCGATTTCTTCGACCGATTCGCCCTTGATGCGCATCGCGAGCAGGATGCCGCCCAGTTCCAGGTCGGACACCCGCCCGTCGAGTATCGCGCCGTAGAGCAGCTTCGCATCCTCGCGCGTCATGCTGCGCGCGCCCTTCACGCCGCGGCCGATCTCCTTGATGAAGCGGGCGGCGGCAAACGATTCCGGGTTCCCGGCTGTGGTGGTCGTGTCCATGGATGACAGCATACCATCCCGCGCCGGCCCTCACCGATGCGAGTTTTTTGGGCAAGAGGGTGCAGGATGGCCGATTTCAGGCTAGACTCATTGATCCCTCAGGAACAAACAAGACTTGCCATGCTGATCACGCCCGATATCGAAAATACCAACGTCACCTCGTTCGCGACCATGCCGACGCCCAGCGCGCTGCACAAGAAACTGCCGCTGACCGACAAGGCCTTCACCACCGTGATGAAGGGCCGCGAGACCCTGCGCAACATCCTCGACCGCAAGGACAAGCGCCTGTTCGTCGTCGTCGGTCCCTGCTCGATCCACGACCCGGTTGCGGGCCTCGACTATGCGCGCCGCCTCAAGGCGCTGCAGGCCGAGGTGCAGGATACGATGGTGCTCGTGATGCGCGTGTATTTCGAAAAGCCGCGCACGACGACCGGCTGGAAGGGTTATATCAACGATCCGTTCATGGACGACTCGTTCCGCGTCGACGTCGGCATGGAGCGCGCGCGCCAGTTCCTTCTCGACGTGTGCGAGCTGGGCCTGCCGACCGCCACCGAGGCGCTCGACCCGATTTCTCCGCAATACCTGGGCGACCTGATCGCCTGGACCGCGATCGGCGCGCGCACGACGGAATCGCAGACGCACCGCGAGATGTCGTCCGGCCTGTCGACGCCCGTCGGCTTCAAGAACGGCACCGACGGCGACGTCAGCATCGCCGTCAACGCCGTGCTGTCCTCGTCCAGCCCGCACTCCTTCCTGGGCATCAACGACCAGGGCAGCGTGTCGATCGTGCGCACCCGCGGCAACGCCTATGGCCACGTCGTGCTGCGCGGCGGCGGCGGGCGTCCGAACTACGACTCGGTGTCCGTCGCGATTGCCGAGCAGGCGCTCAAGAAGGCCGGCCTGCCCGCGAACCTCGTCGTCGACTGCTCGCACGCCAACAGCT
This sequence comes from Massilia luteola, assembly GCF_034420155.1. Taxonomy (NCBI): domain Bacteria; kingdom Pseudomonadati; phylum Pseudomonadota; class Betaproteobacteria; order Burkholderiales; family Oxalobacteraceae; genus Massilia; species Massilia luteola. The sequence continues at coordinate 163,078 of NZ_JAXOFN010000012.1, read as the reverse complement.
ATAAAAAGCCGGAGCTGCAGCCGCTCGTCATGTCGGACGTGATCCAGCAGATCAAGCACGGCAACCAGTCACTCGTCGGCGTGATGATCGAGTCGAACATCGTCGGCGGCAGCCAGCCGATCCCGGGCGACCTGGCGCAGCTGAAGTACGGCTGCTCGGTCACGGACGGCTGCATCGCCTGGGACGACACGGAGGCCATGCTGCGCGGCGCGCACCAGGAATTGCTGCAGCGGGCGTGATGCCCTCGGGCCTTGCGCCTAAGTTCGGCATGCGCCGCGATCGCGCGCGCAACTTGGGTCCCCGCCTGCGCGGGGACGACGTTTAACGGTGCCGCCATCTACGTCGGTCGCATCGAAGCCAGGTCCGCGAGCGCGCGGGCCACGTCCTGGATCACCTCATCCCAGACGCCGTCGCGGCGCTGGCGGAACAGGCGCATCACGTGCGGATACCAGGGCGTGTCCGCGCGGTCCGCGAGCCAGCGCCAGTCCGCCTGCCAGGCCGGCAGCAGCACCCAGCACGGTTTGCCGAGCGCTCCCGCCAAGTGGGCGCACGCGGTATCGACCGTGATCACGAGATCCAGTCCCGCGATCAGCGCGGCCGTATCGGCAAAGTCGTCGATTGCCGGCGCCAGGTCGACCACGCCGTCCCTTGCCTCGTCCTCGCCCGGCCCTTTCTGCAGGCTGAACCAGCGTACGCCGCGCACCTGCAGCAGCGGCGCCAAGGTCGCGCGACCGGGCAGCGAACGCGCGGCATCGTTCTCGAAGCGCGGATTGCCCTTCCACACGAGGCCTATCTTCATCTCGTCCGGCGCGGCCGCCAGCAGCGGCGCCAGGCGCGCGCTGCGTGCGCGGTCCGGCGCCAGATACGGCAGCGCGGCCGGCACGTCGTCGACCGTCGTGCGGAAATGCAGCGGAAGGCTGAGCGGCGCGGCCCACACGTCCCAATCGGCGCGCTCGAACGGCCGGTCGAGCGGCATGATCTCGTCCGCGCCGCGCAGGCTGCCGAACAGCGCGACCAGCCCCGGATGGCACAGCACACCCACGCGCGCGGCGCCGGCGGCCTTCAATCGTTCGCAGTAGCGGCAGAACTGGATCATGTCGCCATGGCCGGCTTCGACACCGACGAGGATGCGCCGCCCGGCCAGCGGCCCGCCGTCCCAGCGCGGCAGGCGCAGGTAATCCTGCATCGGCGCCAGCCAGTCGCGCGACTCGAGGCGCATCCAGCCTTCGTCCCAGCGGCCCTGGCGCAGCAGGACGTAGGCCAGGTTGAACGCGGCCTTGCGGTAATCCGGATCGAGCGCCAGCGCGCGACGGTAGCAGGCTTCCGCTTTATCCTCGCGGCCGGCGGCGACGAGCGCCATGCCGCGGTTCGACAGCAGCGCGGGCGCCGCCTGCGCGAACGCCGGCGCGGCATCGTAGACGGCCAGCGCGGCGCCGGCGCGGTGCCGCGCCGTGAGCATGGCGCCGAGGTTCAGGTACGTCTGCAATTCGTGCGGCGCGAGCGCGATGGCGCGGCGGTAGTGGGTCTCGGCGGCGTCGACGTCGCCGCCGGCGGCCAGCGCGAAGGCAAGGTTGGCGTGGACGGCCGCCGCATCCGGATCGAGCGCCAGCGCGGCGCGCAGGGCATCCCGGGCGGCGGCATGGTCGCCCGCGTCGAGGTGCGCGCGGGCCGCGTGGAACAGGGATTCGGCGGGCGTCATGCGGAGGGCTGTGCTTGGCGGTGCTCGATTTTAGCCGATGCAAGGTACAATGGCGGATTGCGCGCCGCGAAGGCAGCGGCCATCTTGTCTTCCTCATACTGTTCCTGCTTGCCCATGATTGTCCTCGGCGTCGAATCCTCCTGCGATGAAACCGGCCTGGCTCTGTACGACACGGAGCGCGGCCTGCTGGCCCACGCACTGCACTCGCAGGTCGCGATGCACGAGGAGTACGGCGGCGTCGTGCCGGAACTGGCGTCGCGCGACCACATCCGGCGCGCGCTGCCGCTGCTGGAACAGGTGCTCGCGCAGGCCGACCTGCCGCTGGAGCGCGTCGACGCCATCGCGTACACGCAGGGCCCGGGCCTGGCCGGCGCGCTGCTGGTCGGGTCGTCCGTCGCGTGCAGCCTCGCGCTCGCGCTGGACAAGCCCGTGCTGGGCGTGCACCACCTCGAAGGCCATCTGCTGTCGCCGCTCCTGGCCAGCGAGCGGCCGGAATTCCCGTTCGTCGCCCTGCTCGTCTCGGGCGGCCACACGCAGCTGATGCGCGTGGATGGTGTCGGCCGCTACACGCTGCTGGGCGAGACGCTGGACGACGCGGCCGGCGAAGCGTTCGACAAGTCGGCCAAGCTGCTGGGGCTCGGCTATCCGGGCGGTCCGGCGATCTCGCGGCTGGCGGAATTCGGCGATCCGGAAGCGTATAAATTGCCGCGCCCGATGCTGCATTCGAAGGACTTCAATTTCAGCTTCTCGGGCCTGAAAACGGCCGTGCTCACGGTCGTGAAGAACAGTGCTACCGAGGAAGGAAAACTGAGCGCCAACGTGTGCGAGCAGGACAAGGCGAACATCGCGCGCGGCTTCGTCGATGCCATCGTCGACGTGCTGACGGCGAAGTGCGTGTCCGCGCTCAAGCACACGGGCCTGAAGCGCCTCGTGATCGCCGGCGGCGTGGGCGCCAACCGCCAGTTGCGCGCGTCGCTGGACGCAGCGGCGGCCAAGAAGCGGTTCAAAGTGTATTACCCGGAGCTGGAATTCTGCACCGACAACGGCGCGATGATCGCGTTCGCGGCGGCGCTGCGGCTGGAGCGCAATCCGGAGGCGGCGCAGCGCGATTACGCGTTCAATGTGCGGCCGCGCTGGCCGCTGGACGAGATCGAACCCGCCTGATACGGAACGAAGCGGCCGGACACCGGCGCGGCGCCGCGCGCCGTTCCGCCACGCGGCCGTTCCGGACACTGTTCCGGTGAACTTGTTAGCTTGACATCGATCCTACCGTGTGACCGTCATTCTCCAAAGAATGGCAAACTCTGGCAGTTGAGTGTTACGGAGGTATCGAATGCGTGTGGTTAGCTGGAATATTCACTGGGGCTGTGGGAGGGACGGACGCATCCGCATCCACGCAATCATCGATGTGCTGCGCAAGCTGAATCCCGATGTGATCTGCCTGCAGGAAGTGGCTTCCAACCATCCGGAACTGGAAGGCAGTGCCAGCGCCAGCCAGTTCAAGCAACTCGCCGGCGCGTTCGGCGGGTATCACATGATCGAGCAGGCGCCGAGCGAAATCTATCGCAACAATCTGCCTCGCCAATTCGGCAATATCCTGTTGTCCAAATTCCGCATCACCCAGGCGCAGCGCCACATGCTGCCGTGGCCCGTCGATCCGGAACGCCCGTCCGGCATGCCGCGCGGCATGATCGAAACCGTGCTGGAAGCGCCCGGCGGCAAGCTGCGCCTGCTGACGACCCACCTCGAGTACTTTTCGCCCATGCAGCGCCGGGCGCAGGTGCGGCGCATCCGCGAACTGCACGAGGAAACGTGCGCCCGGGCCGCCGTCTACCAGCCCGAGCCCGATCTCGAGCCGCCGTTCCAGCTCGGTTTCCGGCCCGGCACGGCCATCTACTGCGGCGATTTCAATTTCGGCCCCGATTCGGAAGACTATCGCGCCCTGCTGGCGCCCGCGCCGGCCGGCGCGCTCGGCCTGGTCGACGCGTGGCGGGTGCGCCACGGCGACATGGCACGCGCCCCGACGGCCGGCCTGCACGGCTTCAAATGGCCCGAAAAGCCCGGCTGCTACGACTATTTCTTCGTCACCGAAGACCTGGCGGGACGCGTCGCCGACATGAGCGTGCAGTCCGAGACGTCGGCCTCGGACCACCAGCCCATCGTGCTGGATCTGAGCTGAACTGAGCTGAACTGAGCTGAGCCGGGCGGGCGCTTACGCGGCCGGTTCCTCGTCCTGCTCGAGCTCCTCGTCCTGCTGCGCGATCTGGCGCAGCGCTTGCTCGAACACCTCGGGCGGCTGGCCGCCGGAAATCAGGTGGCGCTGGTTGATCACGATGGCGGGCACCGAGCGGATGCCGGCGCGCTGCCAGTAGTATTCGAGCTGGCGCACCTCGTCGGCATACGCGTTCGATTCCAGCACCTGGCGCGCGGCCTCGACGTCGAGGCCGACCTCGCCCGCCGCGCGCAGCAGCACGTCGTGCGCGCCCGGGTTCTCGCCTTGCGTGAAATACGCCTCGAACAGCTTTTCCTTGAGCGCCTGCTGGCGGCCCTCGCCTTCCGCCCAATGCAGCAGGCGGTGCGCGTCGAAAGTGTTATAGATGCGGCCGCGGCGGCTCATGTCGAAGGTGAAGCCGACGGCCTCGCCGCGCTGGCGGATCATCTCGCGCGACTGTTCCTGCTGGGCGGGCGTGGAACCGTATTTTTCGGCGATGTGTTCGAAGATGTCCTGGCCGTCGGGTCCCAGGCCGGGATTGAGCTCGAAGGGCTGGAAGTGCATGTCGGCCGTAATCGCATCGGCCACGCGCTCCAATGCCTGCTCGAGCGATTTCAGCCCGATCACGCACCACGGGCACGACACATCCGACACGAAATCGATTCTCATCTGCTTGCTCACGTTTCACCGCCTTCCTGTTTTGGACACGTTTTCACTGACGCCACATCATGTTTGCAGCGGATGGCATATGGTGACACATCGAACGAAAGGGAGCAGCGCGTCAAACAAATTCGGCAAATCGAGAATTCGGGGTCAGAGCCCGGTTTTGGGCTATTTCTTTCGGTGAGTTGCCTTGGCTGCGGCGGCGGCCTTGGACTTGCTGCCGATGCGCGACTCCTTGCCGGCCAGGAGATTGCCGATGTTGCCGCCGTGACGGTACAGCAGCAGCAAGCTCATCGCGACGACGGCGAACAGTTTTTCGTCGGCGCCGAACAGCAAACCGTAGTAGAACGGCGCGAAGATCGCCGCCACCAGCGCGGCCAGCGACGAGTAACGGAACGCGTAGGCGACGACGAGCCACGTCACCAGCGTTGCCAGGCCGAGCCAGACGTTCAGGCCCAGCAGCACGCCCAGCGCCGTCGCCACGCCCTTGCCGCCGACGAAGCGGAAGAACACGGGCCACAGGTGGCCGAGGAAGACCGCGATAGCCACCAGCGCGACGCCGCCGTCCTCGACGCCGAACCGGTCGCCGAAGTGGATCGCCAGCCAGACGGCCAGCCAGCCCTTGGCACAATCACCGGCGAGGGTCGCGATGGCCGCCTTCTTGCTGCCCGAACGCAGGACGTTGGTGGCGCCCGGGTTCTTCGAGCCGTAGGTACGCGGGTCGGCCAGGCCGAACAGGCGGCTCGCCACGACGGCGAAGGAAATCGAGCCGATCAGGTAGGCCGCGACGGTGAACAGAATTGTGTACATGGAGTCTCTTTCTTATCCCAGGCCAGGCACCTGGCGCGCGTGAATATACACCATCGGCCGAGCCCGGCGATAGTCGGGCAACGCCCCCGGCGCTCCCGTCGGCGCTCCCTCAATCGGCCAGTGCGCAATGCACGGGCCGGGCTTTCAGGACGTCGACGAGCACGGCCGGATCGATTCCGACGAGGAAGCCGCGCCGTCCGCCATTGATATAGATCTTGTCCAGCTGCAGGATGCTGTCCTCGACATACACCGGCATCGCCTTGCGCACGCCGAACGGCGACGTGCCGCCGACCAGATAGCCGGAATGACGCTGGGCGACGTCCGGCTTGCACGGTTCGACGGACTTGCACGGGATGGCGCGCGCCAGGTTCTTCGTCGAGACTTTACAGTCGCCATGCATGAGCACGATGAGGGGCCGGGCCGCCTCGTCCTGCATCACGAGGGTCTTGACGACGGCGTGTTCGACGACGCCCAGCTCGCGCGCCGACACGGTCGTGCCGCCATGCTCCTCATACTCGTAGGGGTGCTCCGAGAACGCGACGCCGTGCTTGCGCAGGAACTGGGTCGCCGGGGTTTCGGAGATATGCTCTTTCTTGGCCATGCGTGTTACGCTAAATGCAAACGGAGGAGTTGCTTATTATGCAGCAAGAGATTCGCTTTGCCACCTTCAACGTGTGTAACCTCGCCCCGCCGGGCGCCAGGCTGTACGACAACCTGGAACCGAGCACGTCCGAGGAGTACGAAGCGAAGATCGCCTGGACCGCGCACCAGATCGACATGCTCGGCGCCGACGTGATCGGTTTCCAGGAAGTGTTCTCCCAGGCCGCGCTGGCCGAGGCGCTGTCGCGCACGCGGCGCTTCCGCGATGCCGTGCACGTCGGGTTCGATCCCGATCCAGACGCCGACAAGCTGACGCCCAGCGTCGCCCTCGCCTCGCGCCTGCCGCTCGCGGACGCGCCCCGGCAGATGCCTTATTTCCCGCCCGGAATTGCGATGCCGCCCGGCAATCGCGATCCTGAACGCTTCACGCGGGCGCCGCTGCACACGGCGATCCAGCTGGCGCCGGACCTCGTCGCCGACGTGGTGGTCGTGCATCTCAAGTCGCGCCGTCCCGACTACCGCGCGGGCGACACGGGCGACGACCCGCAGCTGTACGCGCTGGCGTCGCTGCGCTCGCTGATCCGGCGCGGCACGGAGGCCGCGGCGCTGCGCGTGCTGCTGACCCGGATCGCGCACGAGCACCACCGGCCGCGCATCGTGCTGGGCGACTTCAACGACGTGGCCGACGCGGTCACGACCGGCATCGTGCTGGGCATCGGCGCGCCCAGCGGCGACCGTCTGTATGACGCGTGCCAGTTGCAGGGCCGCCAGGACCTGCTGCGCCACGTCGGCTTTTCCAATGTGCATGATGGCTACCACACGACCATCGACCATATTCTCGTGTCGGCGGAATTCAATCGTGACTTGCCGGGTGCGCTGGGCGAGGTCATCGATGTCGTCTATCTGAACGACCATCTCGACCTCGGCTTGCCGGAGGCGTCGGATCACGGGCAGGTGCTGGCGCGGTTGCGCTTGTTCGAGCGGGCCGGTAGGCCGGACGGGGATGGTTGACGTATTCAGCCGGTTGTAGCAAGTCGTCTCGGCGCAGGCGCGACAGCGTCTCCGGCGCCATCCCGGGCTCGCCAGCGTATCGGTCACACGAGCAGATTGGGTCCCCGCCTGCGCGGGGACGACGTAGTTTAATGTTCGGGTTCATCTCAACCGCGTTCACGCCCGTCCCGGATTTTGCGCAGTTCAGCGTTCCTTTTGCACCGCTCGTCGCATTCCGATAGCGATTCGTCATCGCCAAACCTACCATGCTTTCATGCGCCGGGAGCTCCATCCTGCCCCGCAGGACGGAGCACTTGCGCTCCCCATGCCGCTCGCGCTCACCACCACACGAAGAATAACCATGAAGATCGAGTCCCTGCCCCTGTCTGCCGAACAGCCCACCCCGGATGTCGCGCCGCGCCGTCGCACCAAGGTCATCGCGCTCACGCTGCTCGCCGTCGCGCTGGCCGGCGCCGGCGCCTACGCGCTGAAACACCGCGCCGCGCCGCCCGCGCAGGCGGCCGCGCCGGCGTCGGCGGTCGCCTCGGCGCCGGTGCAAGAGCTGTCGGCGCGCGACATCGCCCGCGTCGAGACGCGCGCGCTGGCCGTCACGCTGCCGGTCACGGGCTCGTTGACGCCGCTGTCGCAGGCCACCGTCAAGTCGAAGGTATCGGGCATCGTGCTGTCGACCGCGGTGCAGGAAGGCATGGACGTCAAGGCCGGCCAGGTGATCGCGCAACTCGATCCCGCCGAAGCGCGCGCCCGCGTGGCCCAGCAGCGGGCCGTGCTGGCCGAGGCGCAGGCGCGCCTGGCGCTGGCCAGGAAAAACATGAGCAACAGCGCCTCGCTGCTCAAGCAGAATTTCATCGCGCAGAACGCGTACGACACGTCCGCGAACGCCGTCGACCTGGCCCAGGCCGCCGTCGATTCCGCGCGCGCCCAGCTGGACCTCGCGCGCATCGCGCTGGCCGACACGACGATCCACGCGCCGCTCTCCGGCGTCGTCAGCAAGCGCCTCGCGCAGGCCGGCGAAAAGCTCGCGCCGGACAGCCCCGTGTTCGCGATCGTCGACCTGAAACACCTGACGCTCGACGCCCAGGTGCCGGCCTCCGACATCCCCCGCATTCACGTAGGCCAGGACGTGCAGTTCAGCGTCGACGGCTTCGACGGCCGCAACTTCGCGGGGAAAGTCGCGCGCATCAACCCGGCCACGGAAACCGGCTCGCGCGCCATGATCGTGTACGTGGACGTGGCGAATCCGGACGGCCTGCTGCGCGCCGGCATGTTCGCCAAGGGCACCATCGTCACCGAGAAGTCGGCCCCGCATCCGTTGCTGCCGATCGGCGCCATCCGCCAGGACAACGGCCGCGACGTCGTCTACCGCATCGACAACGGCAGGGTCGTCGTGCAGCCCGTGAAACTCGGCCTGCGTAACCAGGACGCGGGCCTCGTCGAAGCGCTCGACGGCGCCGCGGCGGGAATGACGGTGCTGGCCGTGCCGCTCGATGGCGTCAAGCCGGGCAACAAGGTCAAGCTGCCCGACGCCGCGACCGCAACCACCGACTCGACCGCCCCGGCACGGAAAGGCTGAAGCCATGTGGATCACCCGTACCAGTATCAAGTATCCGGTCTTCGCCACGATGGTGATGGTCGGCCTGATGGTGCTCGGCCTGTTCGCGTACCGCGGCCTGGGCGTCGAGAGCATGCCGAACATCGAGATCCCGGCCGTCTTCATCGAGACGCAGTATCCGGGCGCCTCGCCGGAGCAGGTCGAGAATGACGTCACCCGCCCGATCGAAGAAGCGGCCAACACCGTCGGCGGCATCAAGACCATCCGCAGCACGTCGTGGGAAGGCCGGTCCGGCGTCGGCATCGAATTCCAGCTGACCGTCGACATGAACCGCGCCGTGCAGGACCTGCGCGACCGCATCGGCACCGTGCGCGGCGGCTTCCCGCGCGAAGTGAAGGAACCGGTCGTGTTCCGCGAGGAAGGCGAGAACACGCAGCCGGTGATCCTGCTGTCGCTGACGTCGAAGGAGCGCAGCCTGCGCGACCTGTCGATGCTGGCCGACCAGGTGATCGTCAAGCGCATCCAGGCCGTCGCCGGCGTGGGCCAGGTCCGCGTCAACGGCAAGCAGGACCGCCAGGTGCTGGTCGACATCCGCCCGGACCAGCTGCGCAGCCTGAACGTCGGCATCGACGAGGTGATGACCGCCATCACGGCGACCAACGCCAACCTGCCGGCCGGCCGCATCAGCCGCGGCGCGCGCGAGAACCTCGTGCGCATCGAAGGCAAGATGAAGGAAGCGGCCGACTTCAAGCGCATCGTCGTCGCCAACCGCACCGGAGGCCCGATCTACCTGGGCCAGGTGGCCGACATTTCGGACGGCGCCGCCGAGGAACAATCGATCTCGCGCGTGAACGGCGAGCGTGCCGTCACGCTGGAGATCGCGAAGATCCAGGACGCCAACACGGTCCAGGTGGGCACCGGCGTCAAGGCCGCCATCGCCGCGATGAAGGAGAGCCTGCCGAAAGACATCCAGTTCCGCATCCTGGACGACAAGGCGAAGAACGTGCAGGGCCAGCTCGACAACGTCAAGGAAACCATCGCCGAAGGCGCGGTGCTGACGATGGTGATCGTGTTCCTGTTCCTGCACTCGTGGCGCAGCACCATCATCACCGGCCTGACGCTGCCGATCTCGGTGCTGGCCAGCTTCATCGCCATGAAGTACTTCGGCTTCACGCTGAACTTCCTCACGCTGATGGCGCTGTCGCTGTGCATCGGCCTCCTGATCGACGATGCCATCGTCGTGCGCGAAAACATCGTGCGCCACCTCGGCATGGGCAAGAACCACGTGCGCGCCGCGGAAGACGGCACCAGCGAGATCGGCCTCGCCGTGATGGCGACGACGTTTGCCATCGTCGCCGTGTTCGTGCCGATCGCGTTCATGCAGGGCATCATCGGCCGCTTCTTCCTGCAGTTCGGGATCACCGTCGCCGTGGCCGTGCTGGTGTCGCTGTTCGTCAGCTTCACGCTCGACCCGATGCTGTCGTCCGTGTGGCCCGACCCGGTCAAGGACCGTTTCAAGTACGTGCCGTGGCTGGGCCGCCTGATGGCGCGCATCGAGCTGGGCATCGAGTGGCTGCACGGCGTGTACGCGACGGTGCTGGCGCTCGCGCTCTCGTGGCGCAAGTCGACGCTGCTGCTGGCCGTCGCGCTGTTCGCGGGCAGCCTGATGCTGGTGCCGAGGATCGGCGGCGAATTCGTGCCGCAGGTCGACGACGGCTTCATCCAGCTGCGCCTGAAGACGCCGATCGGCTCCAGCCTGGAATACTCGGACGCCAAGCTGCGCCAGGCCGAAGCCGCGCTGGCCGGGTTCAAGGAAATCGACAGCGTCTCGACGATCATCGGTTCGTGGGAAGGCCGTAACTACTCGCAGGTGAACGTCAAGCTGACGGACGTGCACAAGACGCACCGCCGCTCGCAGCAGGAGATGGAAAAAGTCATCCGCGAGCGCCTGGAAAAAATCGCCGGCGTGTCGCTGACGGTCGGCCAGCGCCCCATCTTCATCGCCATCCTCGGCACCGACGAGGCCAAGCTGGACGCGGTCGCGCACACGCTGATGGACAAGATGCGCAAGATCCGCGGCGTGGCCGACATCGAATACAGCCAGGAAGGCGCGAACCCGGCCACCATCGTGAAGATCAACCACGAGCTGGCGTCCGACCTGGGCCTGAGCGTGCAGCAGATCGGCACCGCGCTGCGGCCGTTCGTCGCCGGCGACCAGACCAACCGCTGGCTCGCGCCGGACGGCCAGAACTACGAAGTCAACGTGCAGCTGCCGAAGTCGGGCCGCGAAAAGGTGGCCGACCTGGCCGACCTGTCGGTGGCGTCGAGCAAGCTGGATGCGATGGGCAATCCGATCATGGTGCCGCTGCGCCAGGTCGTGCAATTCATCCCGTCGACCAGCCCGCAGATGCTCAAGCGCCAGGCCCTGCAGCGCCGCGTGGCCGTCTACGCCGGCCTCAACGGCCGTCCGCTCGGCGACGTGATGGGCGAGGTGAACAAGGCGATGAAGGCCATGCAGCTGCCGGACGGCGTGCGCTTCGACGTCGGCGGCGACGCCCAGCAGATGGACGAGACGATGGCAGGCTTCGGCGTGGCGCTGGGCATCGCCGTGATCTTCATCTACCTCGTGCTGGCATCGCAGTTCGGCAGCTTCCTGCAGCCGATCGCAATCATGGTGTCGCTGCCGCTGTCGCTGATCGGCGTGCTCGTCGCGCTGCTCGTCACGAAGACGACGCTGAACATCTTTTCCGTCATCGGCGTCGTGATGCTGATGGGCCTCGTGACGAAGAACGCGATCCTGCTGGTGGACTTCGCCAACCACGGCCAGCGCGCAGGCCGCAACCAGTTCGACGCGCTGATGGAGGCGGGCCAGGTGCGCCTGCGCCCGATCCTGATGACGACGCTCGCGATGATCTTCGGCATGCTGCCGATGGCGATCGGCATGGGAGAAGGCGGCGAAACGCAGGCGCCGATGGGCCGCGCCGTGATCGGCGGCGTGATCACCTCGACCCTGCTCACGCTCGTCGTGGTGCCGGTGGCGTACACCTATCTCGACAGCCTGGGCAAACGGGTGGCCGCGTGGTTCAAGAAAGGGCACGAGGAAGAAGCGGTCGCGACGCCGTAGTGTGGGCACACCGTGCCCACGCGTGGCGTGTGCGGTTTGTTGGCGTTACGCGTGGGCGGAGGGCCGCCCACGCTACGTCGTCGTTCCCGCGCAGGCGGGAACCCAAGTTATATGTGCCCGCGCGCGACCGCATCGGTCATGCGTCGGAAATTGGATCCCCTCCGCGGGGACGACGCTCAGGCGCTCAAGCCCTCAAGCCCTCAAGCGGGATCGTGCTCCTGCTGCGCCGACGGCCCGGAGTCCTCGTCCAGCGCCGGCGACTCCTCCCCGCCGTCGCCCTTGTGCTGCTTGGATTCCTGCTTCTTGCGCGCTTTTTCATCCGCCTTGCGCTTCTTTTCCAACTCCCGTTGCCGCTTTTCGTACTGGAAATTCGTCTTGGCCATGCTCACCTCGTGCTATCGATATAAGGAACGTACGGTCCATTATGGACCAGTCATCCCACATCGTCTTGAGAATTAACCACGCGGGTGGTGCTGTGCGTGCAGGCCCTTCAGGCGCTCGCGCGCGACGTGGGTGTAGATTTGAGTCGTGGAAATGTCCGAATGGCCAAGAAGCAACTGCACCACGCGGAGGTCGGCACCGTGGTTCAGCAGGTGCGTGGCGAAGGCATGGCGCAAGGTGTGGGGCGACAGCGGCACCATGATGCCCGCCTTCGCCGCGTGCTTCTTGATGACGACCCAGAACATCTGGCGCGTCATCGGGCCGCCGCGGTGCGTCACGAACAGGGCATCGTCGACCTGGCCGTTCAGGATGATGCCGCGCGCCTCCTTCAGGTAGCGTTCCAGCCAGTAGCGCGCCTGTTCGCCGAACGGCACGAGGCGCGTCTTGCTGCCCTTTCCCGTGATGCGCAGCACGCCATCGTTCAGGCTCAGTTCGACCATCTTCAAGGCGACGAGTTCCGACACGCGCAGGCCGCTGGCATACATCAGTTCGAGCATCGTGCGCTCGCGCAGGCCGAGCGGGGCCGCCACGTCGGGCGCGCCCAGGAGCGCGTCGACCTGGGCCTCCGTCAGCGTGTGCACGAAGCGCTGCGGCTGCTTCGCCGACGGCATGTTCAGGCACGGATCGGCGTCGATGCGGCGCTCCCGCAACGCGAGCTGATAAAAGCGTTTCAGCACGGAGAGCCGGCGGTTGGCCGAACTCGGCTTCGTGTCTGCATGGCGCTCGGCGAAATACGCGGCGATATCCCGCCCTTCGACGGCGTACAGGTCGCGCCGCTCGGGACGCTTGACGTCGAGCCAGCGCGCGAACAGGCGCAGGTCGCGCCGGTAGGCATCGAGGGAATTCTTCGCCAGGCCGTGCTCGAGCCAGAGCGTGTCGCAGAACGCGTCGATCAGGGAAAGATTGACTGCTGCTGCCATGGCATCTCGAGCGCCAGCGCGCCTTCGTGGCGCAGCAGCCAGCGCTTGATCCCGAGCTGGAATCCGTGTTCGTCGTCGCTGCTGGAAAAACCGCCCAGGCCGCCGGATGCCGTCACCCGGTGGCACGGAATCACGAGGGGAAACCAGTTGGCGCCGCACGCCTGGCCGACGGCGCGGGGCGCCGATTCGAGCAGCTTGGCGATCTGGCCGTACGTGCGCACGTTGCCGCGCGGGATCGCGCAAATCGTGTCCCAGACGCGGCGCTGGAAGGCGCTGCCGGCCTCCTTGAGGGGCAGGTCGAAATGGAAATCGGGATCGTCGAAATAGCGCGCCACCTGGATGGCGGCCTGCTCGGCGACGGCATCCTGCGCCGATTTTTCCTCGTAATGCGGCGGCAGGTAGACCAGTTCGCGCAGCCGGCCGTCTTCGGTACGGATGCCCATCGCGCCAAACGGCGCCGCGATGATGGCGCTGAAGATCTCGCTGCCTTGTTGTGTGTTCATCGATGCAGTGTAAGACCCGGCCGGCGCGATCGCAAGTCCTGCGCCGGGCAAAAAAAAACGCACCCGTGGGTGCGTTTCTAATTTGGTCACGTTTTCGGCTGCCTGGTCAATGCCGGCTGCATCATATAAAACGTGTGTCTCCTCCTAACTGTTTTCCGGTAATTTGTGTTACCGCTTTCTTTTCCCTCTCCCAAATCGTATTCGGTTCGCTTTTTCGCACCACGTTGGTGCCAAAAGGTGCCCCATCATAACGCTACCGCATAAGAAAAGTGTAGTTTTTTATATACATTCACGAAATTTATTTCGGTCATAAGCCCACAAGACATGTCATAAAACAGGCTATGGCGATGTCTCATTGATTCCAGACAACTAACGTTGGCATGGGGCTCACCACGCGTTGGCCGTCATCGGCGTGGCGGTCCGGGACGTCGTCTGGTTGATCGCATCGATGAGATCCTTACCGATCCGCCCTTCCACCTGTTTCTGCACGGGCAACAGGGCCCGGCGCCACTCGGCCTGTTCCTGCGGGGTCAGCGTATAGACTTTCGTCTTGCCCGTCTTGCGGATCGCCTCCAGCGCCGCGTCGTTGTCGCGCTGGGCGATGGTCTTTTCGAAGGCGGTGGCTTCGCGCATGGCCTGCTCCAGCTCGTCGCGGATGTCGCGCGGCAGGCCGTCCCAGAACTTCTTGTTGACGATGACGGCGTAACCGAGATAGCCGTGATTCGACACCGTCACGTACTTCTGCACCTCGTTCATCCTTTGCGTGAGCATGTTCGACGGCGGGTTCTCGGTGCCGTCCACGACGTGGGCCCGCAAGGCCGGATAGACCTCGGAAAATGCCAGCACCTGGGGAATCGCGCCGAGCGCGCGCATCTGCACGTCGAGCACCTTGGAACCCTGGATGCGCATCCTGAGGCCGTGGAAATCCGCCGGGGTGTGCAGGGGCCGGTTGGCCGACATCACCTTGAAACCGTTGTCCCAGTAGGCGAGGCCCGTGATGCCCTTGGACTCCAGTTTCTGCAGCAGGTTCTTGCCGATCGGCCCTTCCGTCACGGCATACAGCGCCGCCTTGGTCGGGAAGATATAAGGCAGGTCGAAGGCTTCGAATTCCTTCACGCCGAGCGGCCCGAACTTGGCCAGCGACGGCGCCAGCATCTGCACGGCGCCCAGTTGCAGGGCTTCCAGTTCTTCCTTGTCCTTGTACAGCTGGCTGTTGGGATAGACCTCGACCCGGACCCGGCCGTGCGTCAGCTGTTCCGCCAGCACGCGGAAGCGTTCGGCCGCCTGGCCCTTGGGCGCGTCCGGCGCCACGACGTGACTGAATTTGATGACGATGGGGGCCTGGGCCCGGACGCCGCCGGCGGCGCCGGGCCCCATCAGCACGGCGAGCGCGGCCAGCATGGCTTTGATGCGCATAAATTTCCTCTTCCCGCGGTGTATATTCGATACCGACTGCCAGTGTGCCGCGTACGGCGCGGCGCCGCTATCGTGGAAAACCACGACTGTACGACGGCTGGCAAAAGATGAAACGTTATCACATGAAAACTTCTTTTACCTTGCCCCGACCGGTTCCGGAAGGCCCGTGGCGCTGGCTGGTGCCGGTGCTGCTCGTGCTGCTGTTCCTGCTCGTCCTGCTGTGGCTGCCCTGGCAGGCGCGCCAGATGGAGAGCAACGAGCGCCAGGAACAGCTGATCGCCGACACGCTGTGGGTCGAGCAGACCCTGCGCTTCGAACTGGCCCGCAGCGAGGAAGCGCTGGCCGCGCTGGGCGCCGACCTGGCCATCGAGACGCCGCCGCCGGCCGCCCTGCAGGCGCGCCTGGCGCAGATGTTCAAGAACGGCCACGAACTCCAGCGCCTCGTCTGGTACGACGCGCACGGCGACGTCAAGGCCAGCCGCGGGCTGGAGCTGCCGCCCGAAGGACTCACGCAATCGTCGCGCGACGCCGCCACGATGGCGCGCAGCACCCGCATCGGCCGCTACAGCGACCCGTACGGCGCGAAGGGCCTCGTGCACGGCATGATCGACTTCCACCTGCCGCTGTACCACGCTGGCAAATACATGGGCAGCCTCGTCGCCACGTACAACCTGCAGACGCTGCTGGACGAGAACGTGCCGTGGTGGTTCGCCCAGGACAACGCCCTGTCGCTGCTCGACCGCGACGACCACGTCGTGGCGCAGCGCGCCGCCGGCGGCCCGGGGCGCGGCGTCTACACGCACAAGCGCGCGCTGGACCTGCCCGGCGCCCAGATCGTGCTCGCCACCGACAGCGTCAAGGGCGCGCCAAAGCTGCTGCCGAACCTGCTGGTGGGTTCCGTCATCGTGCTGGCGCTGGGCCTCGTGATCTCGCTCGTCGCGCTGTGGCGCCACATCGCGCGCACGATCGCGGCGGAAAACGCGCTGCGCCAGCAGATGGCCTTCCGCACGGCGATGGAAGATTCGCTGCTCACGGGCCTGCGCGCGCGCGACCTCGAAGGCCGCGTCACCTACGTCAACCCCGCGTTCTGCCGCATCGTCGGCCTGCCGCCGGAAGACCTGCTGGGCAAGATGCCGCCGATGCCCTACTGGGCGCCGGAAGCGATGTCCGAGTACGAAACCCGCTTCCGCAAGGTGCTGTCCGGCCAGGTCACGCCGCAGTTCGAGACCGTGTTCCAGCGCTCGGACGGCATGCGCGTGCCCGTGCTCGTGTTCGAGGCGCCCCTCGTCGACGCCAACGGCCGGCACACGGGCTGGATGAGTTCCATCCTCGACATCACGGACCGCAAGCGCGCCGAGGAACTCAACCGCCAGCAGCAGGAAAAGCTGGAGACGAGCGCGCGCCTGGCCACGATGGGCGAGATCTCGTCGATGCTGGCGCATGAACTGAACCAGCCGCTGGCCGCCATTTCCAGCTACACGGCGGGCGCGCTGAACGTGCTCACGCGCGCCGGCGACACCGACGGCAACGGCGCGCCGCTCGACGTCGGCACGCTCAAGCGCGCGCTGGAACAGGCGAACACACAGGCGCGCCGGGCCGGCCAGATCATCCGCAGCGTGCACGAATTCGTCAAGAAGCGCGAGCCGCGCCGCGAGACCGTCGCCATCCAGCACGTCGTCGACGGCATCCGCGCCCTCGTCGAACTGCAGGCGCGCCAGAGCTACGTCAGCCTGCAGGTCGACGTCCCGCCCGAGCTGCCGCCGGTGCTGGCCGACCGCGTGCTGATCGAGCAGGTCCTGCTGAACCTGACGCGCAATGCGATCGAGGCGATGCAGGCCATCGACCCGGAGCGGCGCGTGCTGCGCATCACGGCGTACCGTGCGGCGCAATCCGGTTCGCAGGGACAGGTGGCGGTGTCCGTGATCGACAACGGCCACGGCATCGCGCCGGAAGTGGCCGAGCGCCTGTTCTCGCCCTTCTTTTCGACGAAGGCGGAAGGCATGGGCATGGGCCTGTCGATCTGCCGCACGGCCATCGAATTCCACGGCGGCACGCTCGCCCACGCCGCCAACCCGGGCGGCGGCACCGTCTTTACCTTCATGCTGCAGCAGGCGCAGGAAGCGGCCGTCACCTGAGCGGTGATTTACAATACGCCGAAAAAAGAGGAGACCACCATGCTGCACATCGTCGACGACGAAGACGTCATCCGCGACGCCCTCGAATGGCTGGCGCAATCGCGCGGCCTGCCCGCGCGCGGCTATGCGGGCGGCCAGGCGTTCCTCGACGCGCTGGGCGACCGGTTCGGCGCCGACGCCGCCCACGGCGACTGCGTGCTGCTGGACGTGCGCATGCCCGGCATGAACGGCGTCGCCGTGTTCGACCAGCTGGTGGCGCGCGGCCTGCTGGCGCGCCTGCCCGTGATCTTCCTGACCGGCCACGGCGACGTGCCGATGGCCGTCGACTCCCTCAAGCGCGGCGCCTTCGATTTCTTCGAAAAGCCGTTCAACGACAACCAGCTGATGGACCGCGTGGACGAAGCGCTGGCCGCGTCGCGCAAGGCCGCGTCGAGCGACGCCATCCGCGCGCGCCTGGCCACGCTGTCGGCGCGCGAGCGCGAGGTGCTCGACCTCATCCTGGCGGGCAACATGAACAAGGTCGTCGCCGACAAGCTCGGCATCAGCATGCGCACGGTCGAGGTCCACCGCGCGCACATCTTCGACAAGATGCAGGTCAAGACGGCGGTGGAGCTGGCCGGACTGTTGAAGTAACCATGCCGTCGTTCCCGCGCAGGCGGGAACCTAATTTGCGCGATCCGCCGGCAAACTTGGATCCCCGCCAAGGGGGCGCCTAGCCCGGGGACGACGTGCAAAAATTGCCGTCCATAAGCCCGCGCACGGCAGGCACACGCCGCCGCGCTGCACGGGGTTCGCTTGTAAAATCAACCTGAACATGGAGTGGTCGAACTCCCCACGTCGAAAAATTCTTTAGGGAACGCAGATGAGCGAGAAGACGATAGCCGACAAAATGTTCTTGAGGGCAGCGAAATCGATGCTGATCCTGAACGGGAACGTCCACCCCGGCATGGTGTCGCAGATGCCGCCCGACCTGGTCAGGAACGACCAGGACAAGGTGGACGTCGTGTTGCTGTTCGCAATGAACCGCAAGGAACTCGAGCAATTCTTCCCCATCGCCAAGGAGCGCCTCGGCGACAAGGGCTCGCTGTGGGTCGCCTACCTCAAGCAGACCGCCTCCAAGGCCACCGACATCAACCGCGATTCGATCAATGCCTATGCCAAGGAAAACGGCATCACGGGCGTCGCCATGATCTCGATCGACGGCGACTGGTCGGGCCTGCGCATGAAGCGCATCGAACCGTAAGACTCAGGCCGCCGCGCCGTGGCGCGCCAGCGCCCACGCGACATGCTCGCGCACGAGCGCCGACGGGTGGTCCGCGCGGGCGCGCAGCGCGGCGACGATCCCGGTATCGCCCGCCGGCGCATTGCCGAGGCCCACGGCCAGGTTGCGCAGCCAGCGCTCGTGCCCGATGCGGCGGATCGGGCTGCCCTCCAGGCGGCGGTTGAATTCGTCTTCGCTCCACCCGAACAGCTCGACCAGGCCCGCCGCGCCCAGGCCGTTGCGTTCATCGAAATCCGGCACGGTCGCGCGCTGGGCGAACTTGTTCCACGGGCAGGCCAGCTGGCAATCGTCGCAGCCGTAGATGCGGTTGCCGATCATGGGACGGAATTCTTCCGGAATCGGGCCCTTCAGTTCGATCGTCAGATAGGAAATGCAGCGCCGCGCATCCAGCCGGCCAGGGCCGAGGATGGCGCCCGTCGGGCACACGTCGATGCAGGCGCTGCACTGGCCGCAATGGGCGCCGCCGGGCGCATCGACCGGCAGCGGCAGGTCGACGAGGATCTCGCCGATGAAGAATGTCGAACCCGCCTCGCGGCTCAGCAGCAGCGTGTGCTTGCCGCGCCAGCCGAGGCCGGCCTTCTGCGCCAGCGGCAGTTCCATCACGGGCGCGGAATCCGTGAACACGCGGTAGCCGTAGTCGCCGACGGCGCCCCGGATGCGCTCCGCGAGCTGCTGCAGCCGGTTGCGCAACACCTTGTGATAATCGCGGCCGCGCGCATAGATCGACACGACGGCCGCCTGCGGATCGTCCTGGCGCAGGCGTTCGCGCGCGCGCCAGTCGGCCTTTGTCTCCATCGGCAGGTAGTCCATGCGCGCGCTGATCACGCGCACCGTGCCGGGCACCAGCTCGGCCGGCCGGGCGCGCTTCATGCCGTGGCTTGCCATATAATCCATGTCGCCGTGATGGCCCGCGTCCAGCCAGGCCTGCAGCCCCGCTTCCTGGTCGGCGAGATCGACGTCGGCGATGCGCACGTCGGCAAAGCCGAGTTCCGCGCCCCACGCCTTGATGGCCTGGGCGAGTGCGGGAAGATCGGGCTGGACGGGGGGCTGGGCGGACATGGCGGACATACAAACTCATATTCTATTCGATGCGGCAGCAAGTGAAGCAACAACCGATGCAACGAGCGATGCAACAACCGATGCAACAACTGAGCGCTTATCTTCCCGACGAAGCGGCCACGCAGGCACTGGGCGCCGCCCTCGCGCGCGCGCTGCGCCCGGGCCTCGTCATCTACCTCCACGGCGACCTCGGCGCCGGCAAGACGGCGCTCACACGCGCGCTGCTGCACGCGGCCGGGCACAAGGGCGCCGTCAAGAGCCCGACCTACACGCTGTCGGAACCGTACCGCATCGCGCTGGATGGTCAAACGACCAACCTGATCCACTACGACCTGTACCGCATGTCCAGCCCGGAGGAATTCCTCGACGCGGGCTTCCGCGAAGATTTCGACGGCAACAACATTTGCATCGTCGAATGGCCGGAAAAAGGCGAGCCGGTGTTGCCGCCACCCGACGTTAAAGTGTTGCTTAAGGTCAGCGGTCTTGGCCGTGAGGTAGAATTGCAAGCGTTGTCCGACTTGGGCCTGCTATGCCTCGAACGCCTGCACTACCCCCCGACTCCCTGATCCCAGGTTCCCTGACGCGACGTACGATCCTGAAGGCCGGCGGCACGCTGCTGCTGTCCGTCATCGCGCCGCTGTCCGCATCCGCCGCCCAGATCATGGCCGTACGCGTCTGGCCGGCCGACGACTACACCCGCGTCACGCTGGAAAACGACGGCGAGCTCAAGACGACGCACTTCATGGTGCAGGATCCGCCGCGGCTCGTCGTCGACATCGACGGCCTCGCGCTGAACGACACGCTGAAAAGCCTCGTCGCCAAGATCGAGTCGAACGACCCGTATATCAAGCAGGTGCGCGTGGGCCAGAACCGGCCGAACGTCGTGCGCCTCGTGTTCGACCTCAAGGAAGAGGTCAAGCCGCAGGTGTTCAACCTGGAGCCCGTCGCCGGCTACCATCACCGCCTGATCTTCGACCTGTATCCCGTGAAGCCCGTCGATCCCCTCGCGAGCATGATCGCCAAGGAAAACTGGACCACGGAAGCGCCCCCCGCCACGCCGACGCCGGCCGTGCAGCCGGGCGAGCCGACGGTCGGCCAGGCCGGCCCGGATGCCATCGCCAAGCTGGAAGCCGATGCGGCCCGGGCGGGATCGACGCCCGCGCAGCCGCAGCCGACGACGCCGCAGCCGGCGCCCGCGAAGGCGGTACCCGGCCAGAAGGTCGTGCGCATGGTGACCATCGCCCTCGACCCCGGCCACGGCGGCGAGGACCCGGGCGCGACCGGCACCACCGGCGTGCACGAGAAGGACATCGTGCTGTCGGTGGCGAAACGCCTGAAGGCCAAGCTGGAAGAATTGCCGAACACGCGCGTGATGCTGACGCGCGACGCCGACTTCTTCGTGCCGCTCGGCCAGCGCGTGGAAAAAGCACGCAAGGTGCAGGCCGACCTGTTCGTGTCGATCCACGCGGACGCCTTCGTGGAGCGGACCGCGCGCGGCTCGTCCGTGTTCGTGCTGTCGGAAAAAGGCGCCAGTTCGAGCGCGGCGCGCTGGCTGGCGGCCGACCAGAACAAGGCCGACATGATCGGCGGCGTCAATCTCGGCAGCCACGACCGGGAACTGGCGAGCGTGCTGATCGACCTGTCGCAGACGGCCCAGATCAACGACAGCATGAAGCTCGGCAAGGCCGTGCTGACGGAGATCGGCGGTATCAACCGCCTGCACCGCGGCGTCGTCGAACAGGCCGGCTTCGCCGTGCTGAAGGCGCCGGACATTCCCTCTATCCTCGTCGAGACCGCGTTCATCTCCAACCCGGAGGAAGAGGCGCGACTGAAGGACGACGCGTACCAGAACCAGCTGGCCGACGCGATCACGAAAGGCATCAAACGCTACTTCGCGTACAATCCGCCGCTGGCGAAGAGCCGCATGACTTAACGGGCGCCCACGGGCGTCCCATAAGGAGATTCTCGTGAGCGCAACGAACATTCAATTCGGGCAATTGCCCGCTCTGCAACTTCGCGCGCCGGACGGTGCCGAGGCCACCATCACGTTGTACGGCGCCCACCTCGTGTCGTGGAAGGCCGTCACCACGGCCGGCGCGCCGTGCCAGGAACGCCTGTTCCTCAGCAGCCTGTCCGCGCTGGACGGCCAGAAGGCGATCCGCGGCGGCGTCCCCGTCATCTTTCCCCAGTTCGCCGAACGCGGCACCGGCATGCGCCACGGCTTCGCGCGCGTCGCGACCTGGCGCGTGGTCGACCAGGGCGAGCAGGACGGCGCCGCGTTCGCGGTCCTGGCGCTGGACCAGGCGGACCTGCCGCAGCCAATGGCCGCGGCCTGGCCGTACGCCTTCGAACTGCTGCTGCGCGTGGCCGTGCACGGCGCCCGGCTCGACATGTCGCTCGACGTGCGCAACACCGGCACGCAAGCCTTCCCGTTCGCCGCCGCGCTGCACACCTATCACCTGATCGACGACGTGGACGCCGTCCGGATCGACGGGGTACAGACCGACACGCTCGCGCTCACCGACAAGCTCGACCAGGTATTCGAAGGCATCCCCGGCGCGATCACGTTCGACTCGGGCGCCGACAAGGTGACGCTGGAGCAGACGGGTTTTACGGATGCGGTCGTGTGGAACCCGGGCGCGGCCGACGCGGCGGCGCTGTCCGACATGGACGACGAGGAATACCGCCGCTTCGTCTGCATCGAACCGGCCCTGCTGGGGCCGCAGCAACTGGAGCCGGGCGGGGTCTGGCGCGGGACGTACCGGGCGACGGTACAGGCGGGATAAAGATCGACGCCGGCGCTTGCCGGCGTTTCATTTTGTAGCAAAAAAGAACGGCAAACCTCGCCGGGCGACCTAGACTACAGACAGGAAAGCTCACGAGGTGACGCGATGAATACCCACAAATCCGGCTGGATGAAACGCCTGGCGGTGGTACTGGCGGCAGGCGGCGCCTTGTCGGGCTGCGCCGTCTATGCGCCGCCTTACGCGGGCTACGACGCGCCCTACTCCCCTTATTACGGCTATGGGCCGGCCTATGTCGGACCACCCGTCTCGCTCGACTTCAGCTACCACGACTATGGTTATCGCGGCGGGCATGGACGCGGACGGGGCCACCGCGGCTGGCGTTGACCCTCAGTTCGATTCCTTGATCATGCGGCCCGCGGTCGACTGCACTGGCCGCGCATTCAGCGGATACAGGCGCGAGAACAGCGCCATCTGCGCCGGCGACGCCTGCATCGGCTGCTTGAACACCATCCACAGCACGCCTTCCGTGCACGGCGGTTCCGTCAGCGACCCCATGTAGGTGAAGTAGTCGCGGCGTTCCGGCAGCGCGTCGGTCGGATCGATCACGATCGACGGCGACACGACTTCCTGCTTTTCCAGCGGCAAGTTATCCCAGATGGTTTGCATCAGGCGGTGCGGCTGGCCGCGCTCCAGCAGCACGGCGATGATCGCGATCTTGCCTTCGGCGCTACGGTGCACGAGGTGGATCACCATTTCCGTGCCCTTGCCGTTGATCTTTTCCTCGGACGGACGGTGGAAGTGGAATTCCTGCAGCTCGTAGACCGTGTTGCCGATCGTAATGAAATTGCCGCCACTCACCATCACCTTGATTGTGTGGCCGTCGTTGACTTCGCTGAACGACGACGGGTGATAGTCGAAGCTGATCTGCTCCAGGTTGACCTTGATGCCGTCGCGCAGGTCGATGGGCGACTGGCGCTTGCCGGTACCGCATTTGGCCCAGTCGACATTGATCTTCGACCAATTGGCCGGGCCCGACTCGCCTTCATACGACCACACGGTGCCGTGCTTGGGTGCGGCGGCCACGGCGGCAGCGGCAAGCGCGGCCTGCTCTTCCCGCCTGCGTTTCGCATCGGCCAGTTTTTTCGCGTGTGCGGCGGCCGTGGCGCGGGCCTGCTGGCGCTCGCGCAGGGCGGCCAGGCGCTGGGCGATCTTGGCCGACAATTCGACCTCGGCATCTTCCTCGCTGGGCGCCGGGGTGCTGGCGACCGGCTCGGCTTTCTTGACCACCAGCTCGGCCTTCCTGGCCACCGCAGGCGGCGGCACCATCGCCGATGCCGGTTTGGAAACGGAAGCCGCCAGCTTGGCTGCCGCGGCGGCTGCGGGATCGTTCGCGGCGCTTGCGCTCAGGACGACGCAGCTGCAAGCGAACAAGGCGATCAGGTTACGCATGGGAATCCAGTAGTGTTGCTCTCTCCTGCCTTATCGGCGCCACCAACAGTAAACTTGAGCCTCGGGAACAATTCCGTGCGTCAATATGCCCGTAAACGCACGGCGCGCCGTCCTGCGGCGCGCCGTGCGTGCTGCTGACGATGCATACGTTTACCGGCTCATCATGCGCCGGCCCACCTTGTACAGGCCGCCGAGCGCCAGCGGCACGATTGCCGCGCCGACGCCGACCAGCACGATGACCGTCAGATGATCGCGGATCACGGGGATATTGCCGAAGAAGTAACCGCCGGTCACCAGGCTGGCGACCCACAGCACGGCGCCCGTGACGTTGTACATCTGGAAGCGGGCATGGGTCATGTCGGAGACACCCGCCACGAACGGCGCGAACGTCCGCACGACGGGCACGAAGCGGGCGAGGATGATGGTCTTGCCGCCGTGGTGTTCGAAGAAATCGTGGGTGCGCCGCAGGGCATCCTTGTTCAGCCAGCGGTAGTCGTGCGTGAAGACGCGATGGCCGAGCGCGCCGCCAATGTAATAGTTGAGGGTATTGCCCGTCACCGCCGCCAGCACCAGCAGGGTCATCAGCAACGGATAGCTCATCTGGCCGCTGGCGCAGGCGGCGCCGGCGATGAACAGCAAGGTATCGCCCGGGAAGAAGAACAGAACCACGAGGCCGGTTTCGCAAAACACGATGGCGAACAGCACGGCGTACACATAAACCCCGTATTGGACCAGCAGCGTGTCCAGGGTTCTGTCGACATGGAGGATCATGTCGACGAATTGCATCAGATCCATAATTTTCCTAAATGGTAGCGCCGAATCATACCATCAGTCCGGCACCGGAAATGGCTCCCGGCGCATCCTGCCCGCGAATTTTCTTCGTCGGCAAATGGTTTCATTTCCGTCATTTTCCATATTACAATCGTCATCACACCCCCAACGACCAGGCCCGCCACAAGCGGGCCAAGGAGACGACTTGAAGGCTTATCCGATCCTCCGGCGCGCGATCCTCGCCGCCGCCTGCGCCCTGTTCGCGGCAAGTGCCGCCGCCGCGAAAGAACTCCCGCCCAAGCCCAGCGTCGCCGATATCGTCAAGGCATCGAAGCCGTCCGACTGGCGCGCGCTCGATCCGGACAACACGCTGTACATGGAACTGCCGTTCGGACGCGTCGTCATCGAACTGGCGCCGACGTTCGCGCCGAACCACGTCAAGAACATCAAGGCCCTCGTGCGCGCGCATTATTTCGACGGCCTGGCCATCGTGCGGGTGCAGGACAACTGGGTCGTGCAATGGGGCGACCCGAACGAGGACAACGACAAGGCCCGCGCCGTCAAGGGCGCGCAGAAGACGTTGAAGGCGGAGTTCACCGTGCCCATCAAGAACGACACGCATTTCACGCGCCTGCCCGACGTCGACGGCTACGCGCCCCAGGTCGGCCACTCGAACGGCTTTCCCGTCGGCCGCGATCCGAAGACGGGCGAGACCTGGCTGGCGCACTGCTACGGCATGGTCGGCGTCGGCCGCGACAACGATGCCGACAGCGGCGGCGGCACGTCGCTGTACGCCGTGATCGGCCCGGCGCGCCACCTCGACCGCAACATCACGGTGGTCGGCCGCGTGATCTCCGGCATGCCGCAACTCGCCGCCCTGCCGCGCGGCCCGGCACCGATGGGCTTTTACGACAAGCAGGAGATGAACGTGCCGATCAGCGCCGTCAAGCTGGCCGCCGACGTCCCGCCGGACCAGCGCAGCCGCTTCGAAGTGATGCGCACCGACAGCGCTGCGTACCAGGCCGTCCTCGACGCCCAGCGCAACCGCGGCGGCCCATGGACCAAGGTCGCGGCCGGCCACCTCGACCTGTGCGCCGCGCCGATCCCGGTGCGGGAACAATAACACCGGGGTCAGAGCCCTTATTTTGGCAAGAATCTTCAAGCCACTTTTGTCAAGAAATTGCCTCAAACCGGGCTCTGACCCCGGTTTGGCAAAAATCAAACAACGGCGTTCCCGGGGCCGGTCGCGAGCTATAATCACCGGATGAACGCCCCGGCCCTTATCCACCGCCCCATCCAGCAGCTTCCCGACCAGCTCATCTCGCAGATCGCCGCCGGCGAAGTCGTCGAGCGGCCGTCGGCCGTGGTGAAGGAATTGCTGGAAAACGCGCTCGACGCCGGCGCCACGCAGATCACGATCCGGCTCGAGGAAGGCGGCGTCAAGCGCATCGCCATCACCGACAACGGCCGCGGCATCCCGCCCGAGGAATTGCCGCTCGCGCTGGCGCGCCATGCGACGTCGAAGATCGAGTCGCTGACCGACCTCGAGAACGTGAACACACTCGGCTTCCGCGGCGAGGCGCTGGCGTCGATCGCGTCCGTCGCGGCCGTGTGCATCACGTCGCGCACCCCGGGCGCGCCGCACGCGTGGGAGATCGTCGGCTCGCACCAGGGCACGGTGGCGCCGTCGTCCGGGCAGTTCGGCACGACGATCGACGTGCAGGACCTGTATTTCAATACGCCCGCGCGCCGCAAGTTCCTGAAATCCGAGCAGACGGAATACGGCCACTGCGCCGAGGTCGTGCGCCGCATCGCGCTGGCGCGGCCGGACGTGTCGTTCAGCCTGACGCACAACGGCCGCACGATCGATCACTGGAACACGAGCGAGCACGCCAAGCGCAGCGCGCAGATCCTCGGCGGCGACTTCGCCGAAGCGCGCCTGCACCTGGATGAAAGCGCCGGCCCGCTGCGCCTGCACGGCTACGTCGGCCTGCCGACGGCATCGAAGGCGCGCGCCGACAGCCAGTATTTCTATGTCAACGGCCGCTTCGTGCGCGACAAGCTGCTCGTCCACGCGGTGAAGGCCGCGTACGAGGACGTGCTGCACGGCGACCGCTTCCCGTCGTACGTGCTGGCGCTCGAACTCGATCCGGCGATGGTCGACGTGAACGTGCACCCGTCGAAGGTCGAGGTGCGCTTCCGCGACAGCCGTGCCGTGCACCAGTTCGTATTCCACGCCGTGCAGCGCGCGCTGGCCCAGACGTCGGCGACGGCGCACAGCAACGCGCCGGCACCGGTGAGCGCGGCCGAGATCACGCCGTCGTCCACGTCGCTGGGCGATGGCGCGGCCTGGCACCGCCCGCACGAGCAGACGTCGTTCGGATCGCAACTGGCGTCGCCCGCCTGGACGTCCGGCGGGTCGTCGTCGTCCGGCACCGGCGGTGGCGGCGGCGGCACGCGCGCATCGTCGACGTTCTCGCCGTCCCCGTTCGCGCCCGGCAGCCGCTGGGACGCGCCGGCGGGCGCCGGCATCCCGCAGCGCACCGACAGCTATGGCGCGCTGTTCACCGGCGCCGCGAAGACCACGCCGCCGGGCGTGGAGGAAGCGCCGCTGCCGGAACCGAGCAAACCCGCCTCCGACGACGACTTCCCGCTCGGCTTCGCGCTGGCCCAGCTGCACGGCATCTACGTGCTGGCGCAAAACCGCAAGGGGCTCGTCCTCGTCGACATGCACGCCGCGCACGAACGCATCCTGTACGAGCAGCTGAAGAACGCGCTCGACGCCCAGGCCGGCGGCGAGCAGATGCAGGTGCAGCAGATGCTGATCCCCGTGACCTTCTTCGCCGATGCCATCGAAGTGGGCACCGCGCAGGAAGAACAGGAGACGCTCAAGGCCCTCGGCTTCGACATCGCGGCCGTGTCGCCGACGACGCTCGCCGTGCGCGCCGTGCCCACGCTGCTGAAGAACGCCGACGCCCAGACGCTCGCGCGCGACGTGCTGCGCGACGTGCGCGAATTCGGCGGCTCTCGCGTGCTGATCGAGCGCCGCAACGAACTGCTCGGCACCCTCGCCTGCCACACGGCCGTGCGCGCGAACCGCATCCTTACGCCGCCCGAAATGAACGCCCTGCTGCGCCAGATGGAAGCGACGGAACGCGCCG
The DNA here is from genome assembly GCF_034420155.1 of Massilia luteola. Taxonomy (NCBI): domain Bacteria; kingdom Pseudomonadati; phylum Pseudomonadota; class Betaproteobacteria; order Burkholderiales; family Oxalobacteraceae; genus Massilia; species Massilia luteola. The sequence goes on along the minus strand of NZ_JAXOFN010000012.1, from coordinate 135,526 downwards.
ACCAGTGCAACCACGGCCGCCCGACCTGGGTGCAACTGGAAATCGCCGCCCTCGACAAGCTGTTCCTGCGCGGCCAGTAAAGAAACGAATGACTTCGCATCGAAAACCGCTGGCCGTGGCCATCATGGGCCCGACCGCGTCCGGCAAGACGGCGGCCGCACTCGCGATCGCGCGTGAACGTCCCGTCGAGATCATCTCGGTCGATTCCGCCCTCGTCTACCGCGGCATGGACATCGGCACGGCCAAGCCTTCGCCTGCGGAACTGGCGAGCGCGCCGCACCACCTCATCGACATCATCGACCCGCTCGACGCCTATTCGGTCGCCCAGTTCCGCGACGATGCGATCCGCCTGGTGGCCGAGATCCAGGCGCGCGGCCGGCTGCCGCTGCTGGTCGGCGGCACGATGATGTACTTCAAGGGCCTGAACGACGGCCTGGACGACCTGCCCACGGCCGACGCCGCCGTGCGCGCCCGCATCGACGCCGAAGCGGCGCGCATCGGCTGGCCCGGCATGCATGCGAAGCTGCGCGACGTCGACCCCGTCACGGCCGACCGGCTGGCGCCGAACGACGCCCAGCGCATCAACCGCGCGCTGGAGATTCATGCGCTGTCGGGCAAGCCGATGTCCGCGCTGCTCGCGCGGCGCGAAAAAACCGAGCTGCCGTTCGACCTCGTGCCGTTCGCGCTGGAGCCGTCCGACCGCGCCGTGCTGCACGCGCGCATCGCACTGCGCTTCGACCAGATGCTGGGCACGCGCGACGACACCGGCATCGTGGCCGAGGTCGCGGGCCTGCGCGCGCGCGGCGACCTGCATCCGAACCTGCCGTCGATGCGCTGCGTCGGCTACCGCCAGGCGTGGGAATACCTCGACGGCAGCATCGACCGCGCGCAGCTGCGCGAGACGGGCATCGTCGCCACGCGCCAGCTGGCCAAGCGCCAGCTGACCTGGCTGCGTTCGATGCCGGAGCGGATCGTGATCGATTGCCTGGGCACGGATCCGGCGCGCACGATGCTCGATCATCTGTCCTCGTTGCGGGCTTGAGACGATTCGAACGGGTCTGGACAGGGTGATCCGGAGCGGGTAGCCTTGACACTTCCGGGGCCGATCGGCATAATGCACCCCGTTCCGGTGATATAGCTCAGTTGGTTAGAGCATAGCATTCATAATGCTAGGGTCGGTGGTTCAAGTCCACCTATCACCACCACAGGATTCAAGCAAAATGGCTTGGCATTCAAGGCTGAGCCATTTTGTTTTCACAGCGTTACAAGCTGGTGATATAGCTCAGTTGGTTAGAGCATAGCATTCATAATGCTAGGGTCGGTGGTTCAAGTCCACCTATCACCACCACAGAATGGTCCGCGCAACGGCCCGGCTCGCATCGAGCCGGGCCGTTTGCGTTTCACACCCGGCCACGGCCTCCGTGCCTGTCAGTACGGGCGTTGGTGGTGGTTTTTGATGTTAGAATACCCGCGAGAACAAGTCGCGAGGCGCTCGAAACAGTTGATCATAATGCAATACTCGCGTTATGAGTTGGCATTACAACGTTCAATGAGGATTCTGAATGAGTTGGTTGGAAAGACTTCTTCCTCCGCGCATCCAACGCTCGGATAAGGACGCCCGCCGGTCGATACCGGAAGGCTTATGGATCAAATGCCCGTCTTGCGAAGCGGTGCTGTATCGAAACGATCTGGAAGCCAACCTTCACGTCTGCCCGAAATGCAGCTACCACATGCGCATCCGGGCACGCGAGCGACTTGATGCGCTGCTCGACGCCGAAGGCCGCTATGAAATCGGCCAGGAAGTGTTGCCGGTGGACAGCCTCAAGTTCAAGGACAGCAAGAAATATCCGGACCGCCTGAAAGATGCGATGGAAGCCACCGGCGAGACCGATGCGCTGGTCGTGCTGGGCGGCGCCATCATGAGCATGCCCGTCGTCGTATCGTGTTTCGAGTTCGAGTTCATGGGCGGCTCGATGGGTTCGGTCGTCGGCGAACGCTTCGTGCGCGGCGCGCAAGCCGCGCTGGAGCAGAAAGTGCCGTTCATCTGCATCACCGCCACCGGTGGCGCACGCATGCAGGAAGGCCTGCTGTCGCTGCTGCAGATGACCAAGACCACCGCCATGTTGACCAAACTGGCGGAAAAGAAACTGCCATTCATCTCGGTACTGACGAACCCGACGACCGGCGGCGTATCGGCATCCTTCTGCTTCATGGGCGATGTCGTGATTGCCGAGCCGAAAGCGCTGATCGCGTTCGCCGGCGCCCGGGTCATCAAGAATACCGTTGGCGAAACGCTGCCGGAAGGCTACCAGCGTGCCGAGTTCCTGAAGGAGCGCGGCGTGGTGGACATGATTGTCGACCGTCGCAACATGCGGCAAGAAATTGCCCAAGTGCTGGCGCTGCTGATGGATCTGCCGATCGACGCGCTGTCGCCGGCCTGATCGTCCGCACGTCGAACGGCCACCGCCTCGCAAGAGCCGGTGGCTTTTTCTTTTCAGGGCGCCGCGCCGACGTCCGCATCTTCCCCCAACGCGAACTCGCCGCGCGCGAACGCCTCGAGCACGGCCTGGGCCTCCTGCAGATGGTCTTGCGGGACGAGGATGCGCACGCCGCCGAGGGCCGGCGCCAGCAGCAGGTCGGTCTGCACGAGGTGGGCGTCGGCCAGCACGGCCGGGACGCCGGAGGCGACGAGGCAGCCCTGCACGAGGTTCGCTTCCAGCGGGATCAGGTAGCGCGCGACCTCGACCAGGTCGCGGCCCGGCAGGCGCGCCAGTTCGGGGACGCCTGCCAGCGTGGCGTTCATGGTATCGCTCGGTGCCTGCATGACGATCCTCCGATGTGAAAGTGCGGCCGTGCCGCCATCTTACCCCAGCCGATCCGCGTGGGCGAGCCAGAGCGGCAGCGCGGACAGCAGGTACAGCACGACGCCGATCAAGCCGCCCACGATGGTGCCGTTGATGCGGATGTATTGCAGGTCCTTGCCGATGTTGATCTCGACCTGGTGCGACATCTCGCCGCTGTCCCAGTGTTTCACCGTGTCGGCGATGTGGCGCGTCAGGAAGCCCGCGAATTCGGGCGCCGCGCCGCGCGCGGCCAGTTCCAGGTTCTCGTTCAGCGCGGTGCGCAGGACCTCGTCCTCGGCCAGCGTGCGTCCGATCCAGGCGCCGGTGGCGACGATGCGGCTGCGCAGCACCGAGTCGGCCTGGTGCAGGTCGGCCTTGATCCAGCCTTTCAGGTCGCCCCACAGCGAACCGATGTAGCCGTTCACGGTGGCGTCGCCGATCAGGTGGCGCTTGATGTCCTCGCCCTTCTCGATGAAGGCCGGATCGGTTTTCAGGCGCTCGATGAAGTCGTGCGTGAACACGTCGAAGCGCCGGCGCAGCGGATGGTCCGGGTCTTCGCTCACGCGCCTGAGGATGCCGGCCGCGAGCCGCACGGCGACGTCCGCCCCCTTGCGCCCGATGAGTTCCGACGGCAGCATCTTTTCCATGAACGCGTACTCGTCGCGCAGCCAGTCGACGATGCCCCGCGCGACGAAGGCCTGCGTCTCCTCGTTCGCCAGCAGGTGCGCGAGCTGGTCGATCCCCTCGTCGAGGATCGCCTGGTGGCGGCCGTCGCGCGTCAGGCTTTCCAGGATCGTGCCCGCCGTCTGCGACAGGTCGACGCCGCCTATCATGCCGTGCACCGCGCGGCGCATGAAGTTCTGCACGGCCGCGTCCTCGATGACGTCGAGCGCGAAGCCGGCGATGCGCACGAGGGTGTCGCCCAGGCGTGCCGTGTTCTCCGGCTTCGTGAGCCAGTCCGCGACCTTCTGCGCCGGGTCGTGGTGCTGGATCAGGCGCACGATGGAATCCGTGTCGAGGAATTTTTCGCGCACGAACGCGGCGAGGTTGTCTGCGATGCGTTCCTTGTTGGCGGGGATGATCTCCGTGTGGCGCGACACGAACGGGATCGGAATGCGCCTGAACAGCGCGACGACGGCGAACCAGTCGGCCAGCGCGCCGACCATCGCGGCTTCGGCAAACGCCTTCAGCAGGCCGATCCACACGTTGCCCGGCCAGCGGGCGGTCAAGCCCAGCGACACGGCGAACAGCGCGGCGGCCCCGGCGAAAAAGCCCAGCGCCAGGCGCTTGGACTGGCGCAGCTCGCGCTCCTTGTGCAGCATGGTCTCCATGCCGCCATCGTAGCCCAGCCTAGACGATATTGTCGCGCCGCAGCGCGGCGATGGCGTCCGGCGCCCAGCCCCAGTCGGCCAGGGCGGCCGCCCCGTCCGGTGCGGCGACCGGCCCAGCCTGCCCCGGCGTGCGCGAGAAACGCGGCGCCGGCGCCGGCTGGGTCACGCCGTCGACGTCGACGAAGGTTGCGCGCGCCGCGTTGTGCGGGTGGCGCGGCGCCTCGTCCATGTCGAGCACGGGCGCGAAGCAGGCGTCCGTGCCCTCCAGCAGCGCGCACCAGGCGTCGCGCGTGCGCGTGGCGAACAGCGCCGCGAATTTGTCCTTCAGCGCCGGCCAGTCGTCCTGCCGCCACTGGCGCGCGAACGCGGGGTCGTCGGCGCCCGCCAGCACCAGCAGCCGCGCATAGAACTGCGGCTCGATGGCGCCCACGGCGATGAACCTGCCATCCGCGCAGGCATACGTGGCGTAGAACGGCGCGCCGCCGTCCAGCAGGTTCGCGCCCCGCTGCGCCGACCACGAACCGTGCGCGCGCAGGCCGTACATCATGGCGCCCAGCAGCGCGGCGCCGTCCGTCATCGCCGCATCGACGACCTGGCCGCGGCCGGACGTGCGCGCTTCCAGCATCGCGCAGACGACGCCGAACGCCAGCATCATGCCGCCGCCGCCGAAGTCGCCGACGAGATTCAGCGGCGGCGGCGGCGGACGGTCGGCATCGCCCATCGCATGCAGCATGCCGGACAGCGCCACGTAGTTCAGGTCGTGCCCGGCCGCCTGCGCGAGCGGCCCGTGCTGGCCCCAGCCGGTGACGCGGCCGTACACGAGCTTCGGGTTGCGGTCGTGGCACACGTCCGGCCCCAGTCCCAGCCGCTCCATCACGCCGGGGCGGAAGCCTTCGACGAGCGCATCGGCCTGCGCCACGAGGTCGAGCAGCAGCTGGCGCGCGCGCGGCTGCTTCAGGTCCAGCGCCAGCGCACGGCGGCCGCGCGCCATCACGTCGTGTTTCGTGCCCAGCATCGGGTACGGATCCGGCGCGGCCGAGGCACGGTTCACATCGGGCTTGCGGTCGATGCGGATCACGTCCGCGCCCATGTCGGCCAGCATCATCGCGGCGAACGGGCACGGGCCGATGCCGACCATCTCGATCACGCGCAGGCCCTGCAAAGGTCCGGTCGTCATCACAGCGAGCGGGCGATGATTTCTTTCATGATCTCGTTCGCCCCGCCGTAGATGCGCTGCACGCGCGCGTCCAGGTACATCTGCGTGATGGGGTATTCGAGCATGTAGCCGTAGCCGCCGAACAGCTGCAGGCAGCGGTCGACGATCTTGCATTGCAGGTCCGTGATCCAGTACTTCGCCATCGACGCTTGTACGGTGTCCATGCGGCCGGCGACGAGGTCCTCGATGCAGCGGTCGATGAATACGCGCGCCACCGTCGCCTCGGTCTTGCACTCGGCCAGCACGAAGCGCGTGTTCTGCATGTCGATGAGGGCCTGGCCGAATGCGCGGCGCTCGCGCGCGTGCGTGACCGTGAGCGCCAGCGCGCGCTCGATGCAGGCGACGCCCGCCACGCCGACGATCGTGCGTTCGTATGGCAGCTCCGTCATCAGCTGGGCGAAGCCGCGGCCGTCCTCGCCGCCCAGCACGCCCGAGAGCGGGACGAAGGCATCGTCGAAGAACAGCTCGCAGGTGTCCTGCCCCTTCTGCCCCATCTTGTCGAGGATGCGGCCGACGCGAAAGCCCGGATTGTCGGCCGTCTCGAGCAGCATCAGCGAGACGCCTTTCGCACCCGCGGCCGGATCGGTCTTGGCGACGACGACGATCAGGTCGGCCAGGTAGCCGTTCGAAATAAAGGTCTTGGAACCGTTCAGGCGGTAGCCCAGGTCGGTGCGGACGGCCGTCGTGCGGATGCCCTTGAGGTCCGATCCGGCGTCCGGCTCGGACATCGCGATGGCCGCGACGATCTCGCCGCTCGCGAGGCGCGGCAGGTATTTGTACTTCTGCTCTTCGGTGCCGTGGTTCAGCAGGTAGTGCGCGACGATCGCGTGCACGTGCAGGCCGAACGCGGTGTCGCCGGCCAGCGCCAGCTCCTCGAACACGACGGCCTGGTGGGCGAACGTGCCGCCCGAGCCGCCGAAATCGTCGGGGACGTCGGCCAGCAGCAGGCCGAGTTCGCCGGCCTTGCGCCACAGCGCGCGGTCGACGTGCTGCTGTTCGCGCCAGCGCTGCTGGTGCTGCACGACCTCGGCGGCGACGAAGCGGCGCACGGCATCGCGGAAGGTTTCCAGTTCGGGCGTCATCCAGGGTGATGTCATGGCCGCCTCCTCACACTTGATACAGCGTGACGACGCAGGCGCCGCCCAGTCCCAGGTTGTGCTGCAAGGCCGTGCGCGCGCCCTCGACCTGGCGCGCGCCGGCGCTGCCGCGCAGCTGGTGCGTCAGTTCGAAGCATTGGGCCAGCCCCGTCGCGCCGAGCGGGTGGCCCTTCGACAGCAGGCCGCCGGACGGATTCGTGACGACCTTGCCGCCGTACGTGTTGTCGCCGTCGCGGATGAATTTGTCGGCCCCGCCTTCCGGGCACAGGCCGAGCGCCTCGTAGGTGATCAATTCATTGTGCGCGAAGCAGTCGTGCAACTCGACGACGTCCAGGTCGTCCGGCCCGATGCCGGCCTGCTCGTAGACGTTATGGGCCGCGTCCCGGCTCATGTCGTAGCCGACGAGGCGCATCATGTCGTTCGAATCGAACGTGCCGGGACGGTCCGTCGTCATCGCCTGCGCGGCGATGTGGACGTCGGCGCGCAAGCCGTGTTTTTTCGCGAAGCCCTCGGACACAAGCACGGCCGCGGCGGCGCCGCACGTGGGCGGGCACGCCATCAGGCGGGTCATCACGCCGGGCCAGATCGCGGGGGCGTCGAGCACGTCCTGCACGCTGACTTCCTTGCGGAACAGCGCCAGCGGATTGTTGACGGCATGGCGGCTGGCCTTGGCGCGGATGCGTGCGAAAGCGGCCAAAGGCGTGCCGTATTTTTCCATGTGCGCGAGGCCGGCGCCGCCGAAGTAGCGCAGCGCCAGCGGGATCTCCGGCTTGCCGACGAGGCGGTCGGTGACGGCGTCGAAGTCGTCGAACGGCGCGGGACGATCCGTGAAAACGGACGCCAGCGCGCCGGGGCTCATCTGCTCGAAGCCCAGCACGAGCACGCAGTCGGCCGCCCCGCCCTGCACGGCCTGGCGTGCAAGATAGAGCGCCGTGGAGCCGGTGGAGCAGTTGTTGTTGACGTTGACGATGGGGATGCCGGTCATGCCGACGCCGTACAACGCCTTCTGGCCGCAGGTGGAATCGCCGTAGACGTAGCCGCAATAGGCCTGCTCGACGTCGTCCCACGCGATGCCCGCGTCTTCCAGCGCGGCGCGCGCGGCCATGGCGCCCATCTCGTGGTACGGGGCGCTCGCGCCCGGCTTGGCGAACGGGATCATCCCGACGCCCGTGACATGGACTTTGCGGCTCATCGTCGTCTCCTCGAGCTGTGCTCTGTGATGGTATGCAGACCAGGTCAGATAACCTGCCGGAAGATTATAGGTCAGTCGTACTGGTTTTGAAAGCATGCCGTGCGATAATCCCGGCCATGAACCCGACGCTCGACCAGACCCTGCGCAACAAATCCTCCGTCACGACCGAGAAAGGCTGGGAACGCGTGCACGCGATCCTGCAGGCCGCGCGCCGGCTGCTGGCCGCGGACGGCTATGCCGGGCTGTCGATGCGGCGGGTGGCGGGCGAGGCGGGCATGACCCTGTCGAACGTCCAGCATTATTACGGCAGCAAGGAAGTGCTGCTGGAGGCCGTCCTGCTGTCCACGATGGACGAGTTCCAGGCGAAGATGGACCGCATCTCGGCCGAGATGAGCGACCGCCCGCGCCTCGACCGGTTCCTGTCAACGACGGACATGTTCCTGGAAGAGATCACGGATCCAGTCACGCACGCGCTGTTCTTCGAGATCTGGGCGCTGGCGTCGCGCAACGCATTCGCCTCCAACCTGATGGACCGCATGCTCGGGCGCGAACGCAAGACCGTCTACAACCTGATCCGCGGCCTGAATCCGGCCATCCCGGACGAGGAATACATGCAGCGGGCGATCCTGATGGTGGCGCAGATCGAAGGGCTGATGCTGTTCCGCCTGGACCGCGAATCGCGCCGCGAGCAGTTCATGGCCGTGCGGGCGGCGGTGCGCAAGGCACTGTTGAATCTGGCGACCGTGCCGTAATCGTCTCGTCGCTTATACTGGACCGGCTTACGTAGGGCGGGCGGCCCTCCGCCCACCTACGCCGGTTGACGACAAAGGACTCCAGATGCAGCACGACATCAGCCTGATCACCACCATCGCCGCCGCCCTCGGTCTCGGCCTGCTGTTCGGCATGCTCGCCGTGCGCCTGCGCCTGCCGGCCCTGGTCGGCTATCTCGCCGCCGGCGTCGTCATCGGTCCCGCCACGCCCGGCTTCGTCGCCGATGTGCACCTGGCGTCGCAGCTGGCGGAGATCGGGGTGATGCTGCTGATGTTCGGCGTCGGGCTGCATTTCTCGCTGGACGACCTGCTCGAAGTGAAAGGCATCGCCCTGCCCGGCGCCGTGCTGCAGATCGCGGTGGCGACCCTGCTCGGCATCGGCCTCACGCATCTGTGGGGCTGGGACCTCGGGGCCGGCCTCGTGTTCGGCCTCGCGCTGTCCGTCGCGAGCACGGTGGTGCTGCTGCGCGCGCTGGAAGATCGCGGCGAGCTCGATTCCTTCAATGGCCGCATCGCCGTCGGCTGGCTCGTCGTGGAAGACCTCGTGACAGTGCTCGTGCTCGTGCTGCTGCCCGCGCTGGCCGGACCGCTGGGCGGCAAGGGCGACAGCGGCGGTTCGCTGTGGCTGTCGCTCGGGAAGACGCTGCTGCAGGTCGGCGCCTTCATCGCCTTCATGCTGCTGGTGGGCCGCAAGCTGTTCCCGTGGTTCCTGTGGCGCGTGGCCAGGACCGGCTCGCGCGAGCTGTTCACGCTGGCCGTGATCGCGGCCGCCGTCGGCATCGCCTACGGTTCGTCGCACCTGTTCGGCGTGTCGTTCGCGCTCGGCGCCTTCTTCGCCGGCATGGTGCTGCGCGAGTCGGAGCTGAGCCACCGCGCGGCGCAAGAGACGCTGCCGTTGCGCGACGCGTTCTCGGTCCTGTTCTTCGTCTCCGTCGGCATGCTGTTCGACCCGCGCGTGCTGGTCGAGAGCCCGCTGGAAGTGCTGGGCGTCGTCGCCATCATCATCGTCGGCAAATCGCTGGCCGCCTTCATCCTGGTGCTGGCGCTGCGCTACCCGCTCAATACGGCGATCACGGTGTCCGCGAGCCTCGCGCAGATCGGCGAATTCTCGTTCATCCTGGCCGCCCTCGGCATCTCGCTCGGCCTGCTGCCGGCGATGGGCCAGAACCTGATCCTCGCCGGCGCCATCATCTCGATCGCCGTGAACCCGCTGATGTTCAAGCTGGTCGGCCCCTTGCAGAACTGGCTGCGCCCGGACGCCGAACGCGCGCGCAGGATGGCGCGCTCGCCCGATCCGCTGGCCGAGCTGCCGACGACGGTCGCGCACGAGCGCCTGACGGGCCAGGTCGTCCTGGTCGGCTACGGCCGCGTGGGCAAGCGCATCGCGCAGGAACTGGACCGCCGGGGCGTGTACTACGTCGTGGCCGAACAGAACCGCGACATCGTCGAAGACCTGCGCCGGCGCGACCAGCCGGCCGTCGCGGGCAACGCGGCCGATGCGGCGGTGCTGATCCAGGCCCACATCGCGCGCGCCGCCATGCTCGTGATCGCGACGCCGGACACCTTCCACGTGCGCGCCATGGTCGACACGGCCAAGGCCCTGAACCCCGCCATCCGCTGCGTCGTGCGTACGCACAACGAGGAAGAGGCGCGCCTGCTGCGCGCAGAGACGGGCGGCACGGTGCTCGTCGGCGAACACGAACTGGCGCGCAGCATGGCGCACCACGTGCTGGACGGGTTAGCGCTCGCGCAGGCACACTGATTCCGCGGCCACGACGGCGATCGCGCAGACCATCGTGCTTCGCTCCATGATGCCGGCGGCCAGCAGCGCGACGCTCAGGCCCGCGCAGCGCCGTACACAATGCCCGCCCAGGCGCGCGCCCTGCCGCAGCGCGGCGGCGAAGACGGGCGGCGCGGACGCCGCGGCGGGCGGTTGCAAAGGACGGCGACGCCATGACGCCACATGCCAGCCCACGCCCGCCACACCGGCCGCCGCCGCCAGCATGGGCACCATCCGCGCCACCGCGGGCATGCCCGGCAGCGCCCGCGCCACGGCCGCGCCGATCACATACAGCGGCAGGCCCGAGGCCGTCCAGGCCGCGGCCCACGCCAATCCGGCCGTCAGCGTGAGCAGCAACGGCCGCCACCCGCCCGCCCCGTCCAGCGCGGTCCGATAGCGCCGCAGGGCCGGCACGGCGAGCGGCAGCATCATCGGCACCATCATCGATGCCCACATCCGGGTAAAGCCGGCCGCGGCGCCAAGCCACGACTGTCCGCACATCGGCAGCCAGATCGTCGACATGGTCCACCCGCCGGGCATCGGTATTTCCCCCGTCATCGCACGGGATACTCGTCGTGCCGCCGCCACCAGACGCCGTCCTCGTTGCGGCCCCTGGGTGCGCGGTCCAGCCATTGGAACATGCCCCACAGTCCGTCGAGGCCGCGCGAATATGTCGAATACGTGTGATACACGACGCCGTCCTCCAGCACGAATGCGCTCAGGCCGGGCCGGTCGCGCGTGTAGGTGGCGAGGTCGGTGCCGGTCGCCGCGGCCTGCAGCTGGGCTGGACCGGCGCTGTCCCGCATCGTCCAGTCGGTGCTGGTGGACGTGCGCATCGGCGGCTCGCGGCGGTAGTTGTACTCGATGCCGCCTTCGCGCTGCTGCGTCTCGTTGAACCAGACGTTGAAGTCGGCGTTGAAGTCCGCGCCGCCGTCCTGGTGCGCCGTCGCCCACGGGAACGTCCATCCCATGCGCGCCTTATATGCGCGCAATCTGGCCTGCGGTGCGCGCGACACCGCCGTCAGCATCACGTCGTGGTTGGCCAGGTGCGTGGCGATGCCTTCGAAGCCATCGGCGATCGCCGAGCAGGATGGACAGCCCGCCGTGTAGTCGACACCGAACATGAAGTGGTAGACAAGCAGTTGCGAGCGGCCCTGGAACAGGTCGGCCAGTGCCGCGCTGCCGGTCTCGGTATCGAACCGGTAGTCCTTGTCGATGCGGACCCAGGGCAAGGCCTGCCGCTGGCGCGCCAGTTCGTCGCTGCGGTGCGTGAGCTCGCGCTCCGCTTCCCACAGCCGCAGCCGCGCGGCCAGCCATTCGTCCCGGGTTCCCGTCTGGTGCATGGTCATCGTCTTTCTCCTGTTGGTTGAAGTTGCGGTGCTATATTAGGGACGGCACGGCACACGACGGGAGTGACAAGTTTGGCGCGATTCCGATGGACTCGATGATCACGGCGGCCGCCCTCGCGCTGGCGCGCGGCGACGCGCTCGGCGCGCTGGATCGCGTCGCCTTGCGTGACGACGCGCCCGCGCTGGCATTGCGCGGCATCGCGATGGCGCAGCTGGGCGACCTCGCGCGCGCCCGCCTGCTGGTGCGCCGCGCCGCCCGCGCCTTCGGTGCGAAGGAAGCCGTCGCGCGCGCGCGCTGCCGGCTCGCCGAGGCCGAGATCGCCCTCGCCGTGCGCGATCTCGGCGCCTGTGCCACGCTGCTCGGCGACGCGGGCCGCACGCTGGAAGCGCACGGCGACCACGCCAACGCGGCGCACGCCCGCTACCTGGAGATCCGCCGCCTGCTGCTGCTGGGCCGCCTCGACGAAGCCGAACGGCGCCTGGACGCGCTGGACCCGGCCCACATGCCGCCCGCCCTGCGTGCCGCGCACGAGCTGACCGCGGCCGGCATCGCGATGCGCCGCATGCGCGCGCACGCGGCGCGCGCGGCGCTCGTCCGCGCCCACGCCCACACGCGCGCCGCCGGTATCGCCGCACTGGGCGCCGAGATCGGCCTGGCCACGCGCCTGCTCGACGCGCCGGCGGCCAGGCGCGTCACGCCGGATGGGCACCGGGACGTGCTGCTCGACGAGGTGGAGCGGTTGATGTCGTCCACCGCGCTGGTGGTCAATGGCTGCCTGCATGCCGTGCACCACCTCGGCACGGAGATTCCGCTGGCCCGGCGCCCGGTCCTGTTCGCGCTGGTGCGCACGCTGGCCGAGGCCTGGCCGCAGGATGCGCCGCGCGAGACGCTGATCCTGGCCGCCTTCCGCATCCGCCATCCCGACGAGACCGACCGCGCCCGCCTGCGCGTCGAGGTGGGCCGCCTGCGCACCGTGTTGCGCGGCGCCGCGGGCGTGCGCGCGACGCCGCGCGGCTTCCAGCTGGTTGCGCGCGATGGCCACGAGGTCGCCGTGCTCGTGCGCCCCGTTGACGACGACCACGCGCCGGTGCTGGCATTGCTGGCGGACGGCGAGGCGTGGTCCAGCTCCGCGCTCGCGCTGGCATTGGGAACCAGCCAGCGCACCGTTCAGCGTTCGCTGGAAACGCTGGCGGCCGCCGGCAGGATCCAGGGATTCGGCCAGGGCCGCGCGCGCCGCTGGGCGATGCTGCCCCTGCCCGGTTTCGCGACAAACTTGTTACTCCCGACCGCGCTGGGCGCTCCATAAAATGAACGTATGAAAACGACACCCGCCCACATCGTCCGCGAATACGGACCCTTCGACGACAAGCCCGGCGTGCACGGCGTCTCCTTCGACGGCAGGCAGCTCTGGTTCGCATCCGGCGACCACCTGAACGCGGTCGACCCCGACAGCGGCCGGCTGCAGCGCGCCCTCGATGTCCAGGCCCACGCGGGCACGGCCTTCGACGGCCGCTACCTGTATCAGATCGCGGACAACCGCATCCAGAAGATCGATCCGGACACGGGCGCGGTGCTGTCGACCATCCCGACGCCGGAAGACGGCGGCGCCGGCCTCACCTGGGCCGAGGGCTCGCTGTGGATCGGCCAGCACCGCGCGCGCAAGATCCACCGCATCGATCCGGAGACCGGGGCGATCCTGAATACGATCGAATCGAAGCGCTTCGTCACCGGCGTGACGTGGTTGAATGGCGAACTGTGGCACGCCACCTGGGAAAACGACCGGAGCGATCTGCGCCAGGTCGATCCGCGCACGGGCGCCCTGCTGCAAAGCGTCGAGATGCCGGCCGGCGCGATGGTGTCCGGCCTCGAATCCGACGGCGTGGACCGCTTCTTCTGCGGCGGGGGCGGCAGCGGCAAGATCCGCGCCGTGCAGCGCCCCAAATAAAAAAACGGCGGACATCGCTGTCCGCCGCATTAACTTGAGTTCAACTCAAGACCATCAAACAACCACCAATCGTTACGTTGCCCGCAGCCTTCAGGCCACCGCCTCCTCGGCGCACAGCTTGAGGCTGGCGTGGCGCGGCGCGTTCAGGCCCGCCATCAATGCGTCCTGGTGCTGTGCCAGCAGCTCGAACACGGCGTCCTTGGACAGCACGTACTGGTCCAGCAGCGTGTCCTTGATCGACACGATCACGTCCTCGTAGTCGCGGATCGCGTCCAGCGTGTAGTTGTACAGCTCGTCCGATTTCTCTTCCACCTGGCGCAGCAGGTGCTCGCCGGAGGCGTCGTTGGAAAGCTGGCTGTAGTCGATCTTGGCGCGCGAATACATCGACAGGCGGCCGACCATCAGGTTCAGCATCTTCGTGATCTTTTCGATGTCGTTCTGGCTGCCCACCGAGATGCCGCGTGCGCCATAAAACAGTTCTTCCGCCGCCACGCCGCCGTACAGGCCGATCACGTCGCGCTCAAGCTCCTCCAGCGTGCGCAGCGACATGTCGTCACCGGATTGCAGCACATAGCCCAGCGCACCGATCTTGGACACCGCTTCCGTGCTGATCTTCAGCAGATGCGACTTTTCCTTGACCTCGGCCAGGCTCATGCCGGCGCGCAGGAACGGATCGATCTGCATGAAGAAGTGACCCAGTTCGTGCACGGCGATGCGCTCGCGCTGCTTGTGCTTCTCGGCCGTCGTGGCGCGGTCCGTCAGGCCGATCGTGGCACGCTCGTAGGCGCGGAACAGCAGGTCGGTGTTGATGATCGCCTTTTCCTGGATCGAGATCATCGACGCGCGCTCGACCACGGTTTCCAGCAGCGCCGGGCTCAGGTTCTGGGTCATTTCCGCGACCTGGTCCAGGTCGACGTCGTTCCAATCCACCAGGCCTTCCTTCTTGCGCGACAGGAAGCTCTTCAGCAATTCGCGGCGTTCGGCCTTGTTCGGCAGGCGGAAATTGATCTTCACGGAGAAACGGCGCAGCATCGCCTCGTCCATCTCCGACGACGCATCGTCGAAATTCGACGCCACGACCCAGATCACGCCCGCGCCCTTGTCGCTCTTGACGCCGTCCAGCAGGCCCAGCAGGGTGTTGGCCGTGTCGTCTTCCCATTTCTTTTCGCTGCGGCCGCGCGGCATGAACAGGCTTTGCGCTTCATCCAGGAAGATGATGCAGCGGCCCTTGCCCGATGCCTTGCGGTACAGGGCGTTCAACGCCTTCGAACCGCCGCCGACATAGCCCGACTCCAGCGCCGAACCGGATGCCTGGATCAGCGGGATGTCGAGGCGCTTGGCCAGGTAGCCCACCAGCTTCGTCTTGCCCGTGCCGGCCGGCCCCGTCAGCATGACGTTGAACGGCTTGTCGATGTTGTGCTCTTTATAGAGCTCGCGGTTGCGGATCATGTCTTCCAGGTGCAGCACTTCCTGCTTGATGTCTTCCATCCCGATCAGGTCGTCCAGGCTGCCCTTGAGCTTGTCCGGCGTGATCAGCTGGCTGCTCATGCCCGTGCCCGGGATGCCGAATTTCATCGCGTACAAAATCACGGCCAGCACGGTGATGTCGAGCGCATGGCGCTTCAGGAAATCGAACACGTCGGCGCCGAAGCCTTCGCCCTCGTCCTGCAGGACGGCCTTGTGCGACGCCAGGTATTCGTCCTTGGCGATGGAATACGGGATCGCGTTCTTGAGCAGCACTTCGCGCTCCAGCGACAGGTGCGACGTGCTCGGCACCTTCACCACGTGCAGTTGCGGTGCGCCCTTGAACTTGAAGATATAGCGCGGCGAATCGGACAGCGGCTTCGCGACCAGCAGGTAGTCGAGACGGTCCTTCTCGGCGACCAGTTGGGTGATTTCGGAAATATTCTGCGAGTAGACGACCGGAGACGGATCCTGCGGGATATCGGCCTTGTAGATTGCCCAGCCCGTCAGCACGCCGAGCATTACGGCAGTCAAGATCCGGACATAAACATTCTTAAAGGCAATTTGAATTCGGGCAAAATTGGGCATATCGATACTCTACAAAGTCGAAGGTGCGTGATACTGCGGATATTGCATGCCTTCCGAAGTGCCGAGTGGACGCGAAAGGCGGCGGTGCGGGGACCGCGGGGTATTCAAACGTGTGCGTTTGATATTGTTTTGATGCCCGAAGGCAATGGGGATATGGAGACTATACTCGCAAAGAAAAGCGACGTGTATACCGTGCGCGGAAAAAATTTTGAATCGCAACACGGGTGATCAATTTGATATCGCATTTCATTGTCCATCCCACATATCTCATAAATAAATCGCAATAAACCATTTCATACTTGGCTTTTTCTCAATAGCCAGCCGATTAATTAATTGCATTTGTTTTATTTAAAAATAATTAACTTTGCCATCTGATTATCATGCTTTAACCGCACGTAACGGACGCAATGCACGGCGCATTTTTGCTATGCTGGGATCATCCGCATGACGCCGCCAACGGTCGCGCGGATGACGTCAGCCATTGTCAGACAATGCATTGATAAGGAATGACCGTGAAACGATACGCACTCGCCGCAACGCTCAGTCTCTTGATGGGCGGCGCCGCCCAGGCCGCCGCCATTGACCTCGACAACAGTCACGCCGTCACCCGCATCCGGGGCGTGGCCGACCTGTCGACGGTAAGTCGCAACGAAGTGGTGGTACCACCGTCCCCTTCGATGTCCGAACTTCCGGAACCGGAAGTGTTTGCCATGATGCTGGTCGGCCTGATCCTGATCGGTTATCGGGCCAGCCGCGACAGCAGTGAGAAATTTAAATAGGGGAATAACAGCGGGGAACGCGTTCAAGCCTGGACTATTCCGCAAGACGCGGAAAGTGCGCCACAGTTGGGTGGCGCGACATCTTGACGATTCACCCATCACGGCGCCGCGAGGCGCCGTTTTCTTTTCCAGCAATGCCTTTGGGAAAGGCCAGACGCGTCGGCATCAAGAAAAACATATGGAAACGGATTGCCCGATTTCAAGGCCTTTTATTTGGCGCCGTCTAATCCGATACCAATCAGACCGGCAATTCCTGGCACAGCGCATGCAATTTGCTCAACGTGGCCCAATTGCGCGCCGTCGTTGCATCGCCCAACTGCTTGCCCAGCGCCGCGGCGGCCGTGCTGTCGAGGATGCCGCCGGGGCACCATACATAAGCGGCCCGCTCGCCCAGCGCCACCGCGCCCGGATGCCAATCCTGGCCGCACAAGGCTTCGATGGCGTCGCGCGGATGGGGGGCCGCGAGGATGAAGGTCAGCAGACGCGAATGGTCGGTCGCCAGCTCCAGCAAGGGATTGGACGACATGATCCCGTCCAGTTCGTCGCAACCGAGTACGAGGGTGCGGGAGGCCACGCCGAGCTTGAGCACGAGCGCGTCCTCGATCCCGGCCGCCACCGCCTCATGCGCCCGGGCCGGACCGGTGAACACGACGTTCCCGCTGTTCAGCAGGCTACGCACGTCGTCGTAGCCGAGATCCGCGATCAGTTTGCGCAGGTCGGCCATGGCAATACGTTTCGCCCGCCCGACATTCACGCCTCTCAAAAGAGCAATGTAGCGTTTTCTGGTCATCCGGCCATCGTACCCCGCCCGGATTAAGACAGCATTAAGGCGGCGCGCGACCGCCTTACAACACCCGGCCCACCGGCCGCTCACACGCGCCTTACCCGATGGTAATATCAATACATTGCAAAAAACGAAAGAGGGAAGCATGAGCGGTCCTTTCCAGCTCACGCCGCTGGCCGAGACCCGTCCGGGCATGGTGTTGTCCGACGTCGTACGCGACGGCAAGGGAAATGTATTGCTGGCGCAGGGCGTCGTCCTGACGGAATCCATGCTTGGCTCGCTGGGACGCCACGGCATCGACATGCTGCCGATCGTGCAGGCCGTCGCGGCACCGCCGCCGATCGATCCGGAAGCGGTCCAGGCGCGGCTCGATCACGTGTTCCGCCGACACGACCGCGACGACCTCGGCGACTGGGCCACCGGCATCCTGCGCCGCTACGTCGAAGATTACCGGCTGCAGCGCGAGGTGACAGCATGAACCGCCTGACGCCCGAACAACTGGCGGCCGGCGTGCAAGACCTGCCGTCGCTGCCCGCCGTCGTGATGGAGTTGCTCAGCAGCATAGAGCAGGAAGACATCGACATTTCGGTGCTGGCGAAAAAAGTGTCGTATGACCAGGCATTGACGGCCAAGACCTTGCGCTTGGCCAATTCGTCGTCCTACGGCCTGCAGGTCAAGGTCACGACGATCCAGCAAGCCATTACCTTTCTCGGCTTCCAGACCACGCGCAACCTGATCACGGCGGCCGCCATCACGGGTTGCTTTCCGAGCGGGCGGTGTGCCGGATTTCATGACAAGGCGTTCTGGCGCCATTCGATCGCCACGGCCGCGTGTGCACGCGCGCTGGCGCGCCGGATGCGCTTCAATCAGGACATTGCCTTTACTGCTGGCTTACTGCACGACATCGGCCGGCTCGTGCTGGTGACGGGCCATCCGGACGCCTACGACCAGGTCGTGGCCTGGCATGGGCAGCATGGCGGCGACTGGCAGGAGGCGGAACGGGCCGTACTCGGCATCGACCACGTCGACGCGGGGGTGGCGCTGGCCGACCACTGGAATTTCTCGAGCACCATACGCCAGGTCATCGCCTGTCACCACACGCCCGACACCCACGGTGCGGGGTTCCTGGCGGCAATCGTGCACGTGGCCAACGCCATCGTGCACGCACTCGATCTCGCCGGTGAAGACGACGAACTGGTGCCGCGCGTGTCCAACGTGGCCTGGGATGCGATGGGATTGAATGAGGAAGCCTATTTGCACCTTTTCCGGGAGACGGAATTGCAGTTCGGCGAGATGTCGACCATCCTGATGGCTTGAGACACGCTGTTCAAGCCCAGGATGGCCGGCAGTGGTGACGGCAGCGAAGGCAAGCTTCGCGGCCGGGTCTGGCCGCAGGCATGACAGGACCGGCTGTCACGCCCGCAGCCTCAGTGCGCATAGTTACCCGACGGCTTGGACGATGGCGAAGCGTCGTTCGATTGCGATTGAGCCGATTGCGCTTGCGGCTGACCTTGTTGCTGTTGTGCGGCCTGCTGAGCAGCTTGCTGTGCAGCTTTTTCCTCAGGCTTCGGGCGGCCTTGAGCGTCCGACAGACGGTATTTGGTGCGACGGTCGCCCATCAGGTCACGCAGATCGCGGATGCTCATGCCGGTCACTTCGTGCATGCGGATCAGCAGCGATGCGCCGACCGGCAGGCGGTGGTGACGGATCTTGCTGATCACCGGAGGAGCGACTTCCAGCATGCGCGACAGCGCTGCATCGTTCTTCAACTGCATTTTGCCGAGCAGAATGTCCAGCAAGTGGTTGGGGTTGTAGCTTTCCTGGGATGACAAAGCATGATGTGCCATGATGACCTCGTGAATGGTTAAAATAGTTCTTTTACGAACCGTGTGTAATGACTAAGTTTCGTCAACATAAGTTCCCGGATCGCGCTATCGACTGACCAGGCGCCTGCCTGATATGCCGGCAACGTTACCGGACCGCGTGCGCTCCCTTGGCGGGAAGCGCGAAAACCAATGCAGCGTCGGAACCCTGTCCGGGCGCCGCGACCGGAACTGCGGCCGCCGCTGCGGTTTTTTGCACTCCCCGCTTCCCACATGCACTTGTTTTTCGGACAAATTATCAAACTCATATGCCGGGTTCACACTCGACCTGAGCACAAAATTCATTGGCCGAAATCAAGCTAACCGGTGGAAAGCTTGTCACATAGTCATTTCAGCACATGGTGACGAATTGTGGCGCACGCAAGTGTTTTTTTGGACTAATTTTGCAATTGCCGAGCTACACGAACTACTTGATTTACAACGAGAAACTTATTCGAGTCGCGTTTGCAACTTTAAAGATAACAGCTGGCAAGGAAAATACAAGATTTAACAATGTAACCGACTGTACAGAACTTTATATGCGGAAAGTTCCAATTCCGCGGAGTACATAACGCCGGCGCGCAGGGACCGCACGCACCCGGTTTTCCGGCCCGTATTCCGATTTACGGTAAACTGGACGTCCACTTGTCAAAGCATCACTCAGAAGCATTCCATGCAGAAAAAAGTATTCATCAAGACCTTCGGTTGCCAAATGAACGAGTACGACTCGGACAAGATGGCGGACGTGCTGGGCGCGTCCGACGGGCTCGTACGCACCGACACGCCGGACGACGCCGACGTGATCCTGTTCAACACCTGCTCCGTGCGCGAAAAGGCGCAGGAAAAAGTGTTTTCCGACCTCGGCCGCCTCAAGGAACTCAAACGGTCCAAGCCCGACCTGATCATCGGCGTGGGCGGCTGCGTCGCGTCGCAGGAAGGTGAGGCCATCGTCAAGCGCGCGCCGCACGTGGACATGGTGTTCGGCCCGCAGACGCTGCACCGCCTGCCGCAGATGATCCAGATGCGCCGCCACACGGGCGCGGCGCAGGTCGACATCAGCTTCCCGGAAATCGAGAAGTTCGACCACCTGCCGCCGGCCAAGGTCGAGGGGCCCATCGCCTACGTCTCGATCATGGAAGGCTGCAGCAAATATTGCAGCTACTGCGTCGTGCCCTACACCCGCGGCGAGGAAGTCTCGCGCCGCTTCGAGGACGTGCTGACGGAAGTCGCCGGCCTGGCCGCGCAGGGCGTCAAGGAAATCATGCTGCTGGGGCAGAACGTGAATGCCTACCGCGGCGCGATGGAGCCGGGCGGTACGGCCGGCGCCGAGATCGCCGACTTCGCCCTGCTGCTGGAATATGTGGCCGAGATCCCCGGCATCGAGCGCCTGCGCTTCGTCACCAGCCACCCCAAGGAATTCACCCAGCGCCTGATCGACGCGTACGCGAAGATCCCGCAGCTGGTCAACCACCTGTACCTGCCCGTGCAGCACGGTTCCGACCGTATCCTGCAGGCGATGAAGCGCGGCTACACGGGCCTGGAATACAAATCGATCATCCGCCGCATCAAGGCGGTGCGTCCGGATATCTCGGTCTCGTCCGACTTCATCGTCGGCTTCCCGGGCGAGACGGACGCCGATTTCGAGGCGATGATGAAGCTCGTGGAAGACGTCGGCTTCGACAACAGCTTCAGCTTCATCTTCAGCAAGCGCCCCGGCACGCCGGCCGCCAACCTCGAAGACGATACCCCGCACGAGGTCAAGCTGGCGCGCCTGCAGCGCCTGCAGGCGCAGATCGACGCCAATACGCGCAAGACCAGCGCGGGCATGGTCGGCAGCGTGCAGCGCATCCTGGTCGAAGGTCCGTCCAAGAAGGGCGGCGGCGAGCTCCAGGGACGCACCGAGAACAACCGCGTCGTCAACTTCTTCCCGGGCGCCGCCGGCAGCGACGCGCTCGTCGGCCAGCTGGTCGACGTGCGCATCACCGAGAGCCTCGATTACACCCTGCGCGGCGACCTGGTCGCCAGCATTGATACGATTGCCAAAGCCAGTTGAAAACGCCCACCCAGCCTTCGTACTTCACCCCCGAGCCGCTCGATAACACGCGGCTCGCCCACCTCTGCGGACCGCTCGACGAGAACCTGCGCCAGATCTCGGCCGCCCTCGACGTGACCATCTTCCGGCGCGGCGAACGCTTCATCGTCAGCGGCACCAATGCACAGCGTGCCGTCGAACTGCTCGAGCGCTTCTATGCCGTCGCCGACAAGGTCGTGCCGATCGAGGAGGTGCAACTGGCACTCGTCGAACAGCGCGCCGGCCTGAAGCCCAAGTCCGCGGACCTCGACGCGCCGCCGCCGCCGAAGGAACCCGGCGCCGCGGTCACCGAGGAAGCCGACAAGGGCGCTGGCGCGGCCGACGACGGGGACCTGGTCAGCCCGATGCTCAAGACGCGCCGCCACGACCTGCGCGGCCGCACGCCGCACCAGATCCAGTATCTGAAAGCCGTGCTCGAACACGACATCAGCTTCGGCATCGGCCCGGCCGGCACCGGCAAGACCTATCTCGCCGTCGCCTGCGCCGTCGACGCCCTCGAACGCGACGCCGTCAAGCGCATCATCCTGACGCGTCCGGCCGTGGAAGCGGGCGAGCGCCTGGGCTTCCTTCCCGGCGACTTCGCGCAAAAGGTCGACCCGTATCTGCGCCCGCTGTACGACGCGCTGTACGACCTGCTCGGCTTCGACCGCACGCAGAAGCTGTTCGAAAAGCAGGTGATCGAGATCGCCCCGCTCGCGTTCATGCGCGGGCGCACGTTGAACCACGCGTTCGTGATCCTGGACGAAGCGCAGAACACGACGGCCGAACAGATGAAGATGTTCCTGACCCGGATCGGCTTCGGCAGCAAGGCCGTCGTCACGGGCGACGTCACCCAGGTCGACCTGCACAAAACGCAGCGCAGCGGCCTCGTCGACGCCATGCACGTGCTGAAGGACGTGCGCGGCATCGCCTTCACCCAGTTCTCCAGCGCCGACGTCGTACGCCATCCGATGGTGGCCCGCATCGTCGACGCCTACGAGAAGGCCGCGTCGGTGCAGGAACTCGGCGCACTCCCGGGCACTTTGAATAAACCAGCCGCTACCCGCCATGTCCGCAAAAAAGCATAACCTCGAACTGGACGTCCAGTACCCCGACACGCGCCTGGAAGCGGCCATCACGCCCGCGATGGTCGAGCGCTGGGTGCAGGTGTCCCTCCTCGGCCCGGCCGAACTGGCGATCCGCTTCGTCGACGCGCAAGAAGGCCAGACCCTGAACCGCGACTACCGCGGCAAGGACTACGCCACCAACGTGCTCACCTTCGCCTACAACGAGGGCGCGGAACTCGCCGACGACGAACCGACGCAGGCCGACATCGTCCTATGCACGGACGTGCTGCAGCGCGAAGCGGACGAGCAGAAGAAGACGGTCGAGGAACACGCGGCGCACCTCGTCGTGCACGGCGTGCTGCACGCGCAGGGCTTCGACCACGAGACGGACGAGGAAGCGGAAGAGATGGAACAGCTCGAGCGCGACATCATGGAAGTGCTCGGGTATCCCGATCCGTACGCGGAGAACGAATAATCGTCGTCCCTGCGGAGGCGGGGACTCAAGTATCCACATCCGTACGCCGAGAACGAATAATCGTCGTCCCCGCGCAGGCGGGGATCCAAGTTTGCGGGCAGGTCGAGTAAATTGGGTTCCCGCCTGCGCGGGAACGACGGTTTTCAGGCCTTCTTGAGCTGCTCCCCGATCGGCAACTTGCGCACCCGCTTGCCGGTCGCCGCGAACACCGCATTCGCCAGCGCCGGCGCAATCCCCGCCGTCCCCGGCTCGCCGATGCCGCCCGGATCGTCGTGGCTGTTTACGATATAGACTTCCACGATCGGCGACTCCGGCATGCGCATCACGCGGTAGTCGGAGAAGTTCGTCTGCTGCACGCGCCCCTTCTCGACCGTCACCTCGTCCCACAGCGCCGCGCTGGCGCCGAACACGATGCCGCCTTCCATCTGCGCGACGATGGTGTCCGGGTTGACGTTCTGGCCGCAGTCCACGGCGCACACGACGCGGTGCACGCGCACGTCGCCGTCCGGCCCCACCGACACTTCCGCCACCTGCGCCAGATAGCTGCCGAACGCGAACTGCGTGGACACGCCCCGCCCCAGCTTGCGCCCCGCGACCGGTTTCAGCGGCTTGCCCCATCCCGCCTTCGCGGCAGCCAGGTTCAGGACCGCCAGGGTGCGCGGCGATTTCTGCAGCAGCGCGCGGCGGAACGCGACGGGGTCGGTCTTGCTCGCATACGCCAGCTCGTCGATGAAGCTCTCGACGACGAACACGTTGTGCGTGGGGCCGACGCCGCGCCAGAACGCCGTCGCGAGACCGGGCGGTTCGTGGCGCACGTATTCCACGCGGATGGCCGGAATCGAATACTGCAGGTCGGCCGCCGCTTCCACCGCGTCCGGGTCGACGCCGTTCTTGACCATGGCCGGGGCGAAGCGCGCCATGATCGACGATCCCGTCACGCGGTGGAACCAGGCCACGGGCATGCCCTTGTCGTCGATGCGCGCGGACATGCGGTCGACGTAGTACGGGCGGTACATATCGTGCTGGATGTCTTCCTCGCGGGTCCAGATGATCTTGATGGGGCCCTTGGCCAGCTTGGCGAATTCCACGGCCTGGATCACGTTGTCGACTTCGAGCCGGCGCCCGAAGCCGCCCCCGATATAGTGGTTGTGCACGCGGACCTTGTCGACCGGCAGCCCGGTGAGCTTCGCCGCCGCGCCCTGCGCCAGCGCGGGCACCTGCGTGCCGACCCAGATGTCGCAGCCGTCCGGCTTCAGGTCGACCGTGCAGTTCATCGGCTCCATCGTCGCATGCGCCAGGAACGGGACTTCGTAGACGACGTCGATGCGGCGGCCCGGACCGGCGTCCAGCGCCTTCAGCGCGTCGCCCTTGTCCGTGGCGACGGCGCCCGCGTTCTGCGACACCTTCATCATGTCGGCGACGATGCCGGCCAGGCTGACGTTGGCGTTGGCGCCGTCGTCGAAGCGCGGCGCGGCGGCCGCCAGGCCCTGTTTCGCGGCCCAGAAGTGGTCGGCCACGACGGCCACGGCGCCTTCGATGCGCAGCACCTGGCGCACGCCTTTCACCGCCATCGCCTTCTGCTCGTCGACCGCCGTCACCTTGCCCCCCAGGACGGGCGACGCCGCCACCGCGGCGATCCCCATGTTCGGCAGGCGCGCGTCGATGCCGAATTGCGCGGATCCGTTGACCTTCGCCGGCGAGTCGAGACGCTTCACGGGCTTGCCGACCAGTGCGAACGTGGACGCATCCTTGAGCTTGACCTCGGCCGGAAACTTCAGTTGCGACGCCGCGTCCACGACCTCGCCGAAATGGACGGACCGGTTCGACGCCTCGTGCCGGATCGTCCCGGCCACGACTTTCAGGTCGCCCGGCGCCACGTTCCAGTTCTTCGCCGCCGCCTGCACGAGCACCGTGCGGACCTTGGCTCCGGCCTCGCGCAGCGGTTTATATGTGGACCGGATCGACGTCGAGCCGCCCGTCACCTGGCCGCCCAGCAGCGCGTCGGCGTACAGCGAATTGTTGGCGGGCGCCTGCTCCAGTTTCACTTTCGAGAGATCGGCGCCGAGTTCCTCGGCCAGCAGCATCGGCAGCGACGTGAACGTGCCCTGGCCCATCTCGACCTTGTGGATGATGAGGGTGACGATACCGTCGCGGTCGATGCGGATGAAGGCGTCGTGCGCGAGGCCCGGCGGCTCGTTGGTCATCGCGGTCGAGGCCTGGCCGACGGCCTTTTCGGATGGCGGTTCCTTGCGGTCGCCGGACGGCGCCTCGCCCGGCACCAGCTTGTGGCAACCGAACAGCGAAAAGCCGAACAGCAGGCTGCCGCCGCCGACCGCACCGGCTTTCAGCAACTGGCGGCGCTTGTTCGAGACGGCGGGTGCTTTATCCTCGGTGATCTGGTCCATGTGGTCGCCCTCTCTCATGCCTGGCCGGAAGCGATCTTGATCGCCTTGCGGATGCGGTTATAGGTCCCACAGCGGCAGATATTGCCGGCCATGGCGTTGTCGATGTCGGCGTCGCCCGGTTTCGGGGTCGCGTGCAGCAGCGCGGTGGCGGACATGATCTGGCCCGACTGGCAATAACCGCACTGGACGACGTCGATCTTGCGCCACGCGTCCTGCACCCTGGCCCCGACCGGATCGTTGGCGATCGCCTCGATGGTCGTGATCTTCTTGCCGGCCGCGGCCGACACGGGCGTCACGCACGAGCGGATCGCCTGGCCGTCCAGGTGCACGGTGCAGGCGCCGCACAGGGCGACGCCGCAGCCGAACTTGGTGCCGGTGAGGCCCAGCACGTCGCGGATTGCCCACAACAGGGGCATGTCGTCGGGGACATCGAGGTCGGTGGTGGTGCCGTTGACGTTCAAGGCGGGCATGGCGGTTCCTTTCCGTAGCAGACTGCCAACTATAGGACGAACTCTGCAGGCAATGGCGCACGGGTCACGGCCATACCGCCAACGCGCACGATCGTGCGGATAGCGAGTGTCCGCCTGGCCCCCGGTGCTGCATAAAAATCAGGCACGACGGCTTTTGGTGTATCCTATGGCCCATCGCAACAACGGCTTCACGCCAACTATGCCCGAGCACCCTGCTGACGTCCGCACGGACGCCAAAACCCACCGATCGCTGTTCGAACGGTTGACCGCACTGATTTCCCCGGAACCCGAAAACCGCGCCGAGCTGCTCGAAGTGCTGCACGATGCGCACGAACGCAATCTCATCGACGCCGATGCCCTCTCGATGATCGAAGGCGTGTTCCAGGTGTCCGACCTGTCGGTGCGCGACATCATGATCCCGCGTTCCCAGATGGACGTGATCGACATCACCAAGCCGATCGAGGAATGGCTGCCGATCGTGCTGGAAACGGCGCACTCGCGCTTCCCCGCCATCGAGGGCGAGCGCGACAAAGTGGTCGGCATCCTGCTCGCCAAGGACCTGCTGCGCTACTACGCGGAAGAATCGTTCGACGTGCGCGACATGCTGCGCCCGGCGATCTTCATCCCGGAATCGAAGCGCCTGAACGTATTGCTGCGCGACTTCCGCGCGAACCACAACCACATGGCCATCGTCGTCGACGAGTACAGCGGCGTGGCCGGCCTGATCACCATCGAAGACGTGCTGGAACAGATCGTCGGCGACATCGAGGACGAGTACGACTTCGACGAGGAAGAGGACAACATCCTCTCCATCAAGGAAGGCCAGCACGGCCCGCGCTGGCGCGTGAAGGCGCTGACGGAGATCGAGCAGTTCAACGAAGAAATCGGCGTCGACCTGCCCGCGGACGACGTCGACACCATCGGCGGCCTCGTCGCCAGCCACCTGGGCCGCATGCCGCACAAGGGCGAAGTGTTCGACCTCGAGAACCTGCGTTTCGAAGTGCTGCGCGCCGACGCGCGCCAGATCCACGTGCTGCTGGTCGAAAAGCTCCCGGCCGTCGACGACGATCACGATTGACGCGGGACCTGCAGTGTTGGCATCCAGTCTGAACCCGCGGCGCCGCCGCAAGCCCGCCGTGGCGCCCGATCCCGCGCTGCGCGGCACGCGGCCGAGCGTCACGGGCCTCGTCGTCGCGGCCCTCGCCGGCGCCTCGAGCCTGTTCTCGTTCGAACCCTTCGGCTGGTGGCCGCTCCAGTTCATCGCGCTCGCCTATTTGTTCTACCAGGTCGGCATGGGCAGTTCGACCCGCCGCGCCGCGTTCCTCGGCTGGGCGTTCGGCTTCGGCTGGTCGGTGGCCGGCATGCACTGGCTGTATATCGCGCTGAACCGCTTCGGCGGCCTGCCGGCCGTGCTGTCCGCCATCGCCATCGCTTTGCTGGGCCTGTATATGGGACTGTTCGGCGCGTTCGCGGCCGGCGCCGCGTCATGGCTGCGCAAACGGTGGGCGCTGCAGGTAGCAGCGTTCCTGCTGCTCGTCTTCCCGGTCTGCTGGGGCGTCTCGGAATGGATGCGCGGCTGGGTGTTCACCGGCTTTCCCTGGGCGGCATCGGGCTATGCGCACGTGGCGGCGCCCCTCGGCGGCTTCGCGCCGGTCCTCGGCGTGTACGGCATCGGCGTGCTGGTGGCCATGTGCGCGGGCTGCATCGCGATGCTGACCCAGCGCCGCAAGCTGCCGGCGCTGGCCCTGTTCGCCGCGCTGCTGCTGACCGGCTGGGGCCTGAAGCACGTCGCCTGGACGCATCCTGCCGGCCAACCGCTCACCGTGCGCCTGCTGCAGGGGAACATCCGCCAGGACGAGAAATTCAGCGCCGAGCACCTGGGCGAAATCCTCGTGCGCTACCGCGACATGCTGACGGCCGCGCCGGCCGACCTGATCGCGGCACCGGAAACGGCGATCCCGGTATTCCCGAACCAGCTGCCGCCCGACTACCTGCAGACGTTCCGCGACTACGCGGCGCGCACCGGCAGCGCCTACCTGTTCGGGATTCCTCTCGCCACAAGCATGACGGTGTACGCGAACAGCGTGGCCGGCATCGGTCCGCAGGGACAGTCCTACCGCTACGACAAGCACCACCTGGTGCCGTTCGGCGAATTCATCCCGACGGGCTTCCGCTGGTTCACGGACCTGATGCGGATCCCGCTGGGCGATTTCACGCGCGGCCCGGCCGTGCAGGCGCCGTTCGCCGTGAAGGACCAGCGGGTGCTGCCGAACGTCTGCTACGAAGACGTGTTCGGCGAAGAGATCGCGCACAACCTGCGCGCGGAAGCGCAACCGGCCACCGTGCTGCTGAACGTGTCGAACCTCGCGTGGTACGGCGAATCGGTGGCGATCCCGCAGCACCTGCAGATCTCGCGCATGCGTAGCCTGGAGACGGGCCGCCCGATGCTGCGCGCCACGAACAACGGCGCCACCGCCGTCATCGACGGCCGCGGGAACGTGCAGGCGCTGCTCCCGTTCTATCGCCAGGGCACGCTGGCGGCCACGGTGCAGGGCATGGCCGGCAGCACGCCGTATATCCGCTTCGGCAACCTGCTGTTCCTGGCCCTGGGCGCGTTGCTGCTGGGTGGCGCCTGGTTCGCGGGACGGCGCCGGCAGACGACCGGATAAAATAAGCGATTCACTTCAAGCCAATCAGTAAAACCCGCTAGAATTGGTGTTTTAGCAAACCCGCCGCGTACGCGCGCCGTGCGCGCGACGCCTCAGGCAGTCGCAGGCTCCAAGTCAATAATATGCTTACATTCCAACAAATCATCCTGACGTTGCAAACCTACTGGGACAAGCAGGGTTGCGCCCTGCTCCAGCCGTACGACATGGAAGTCGGCGCGGGCACCTTCCACACCGGCACCTTCCTGCGCGCGATCGGACCGGAACCCTGGCGCGCCGCGTACGTGCAACCGTCGCGCCGCCCCAAGGATGGCCGCTACGGCGAGAACCCGAACCGCCTGCAGCACTATTACCAGTACCAGGTCGTCCTGAAACCGGCGCCGGAAAACATCCTCGACCTGTACCTCGGATCGCTGGAAGCGCTGGGCCTGGACCTGAAAAAGAACGACGTGCGCTTCGTCGAGGACGACTGGGAAAGCCCAACCCTCGGCGCCTGGGGCCTTGGCTGGGAAGTCTGGCTGAACGGCATGGAAGTCACGCAGTTCACCTACTTCCAGCAGGTCGGCGGCCTCGATTGCAAGCCGGTGCTGGGCGAGATCACGTACGGCATCGAGCGCCTCGCCATGTACCTGCAGGGCGTCGAGAACGTCTACGACCTGGTGTGGACCGAGTGGGAAGAGAACGGGGAAACGAAGTCGCTGAGCTACGGCGACGTGTTCCACCAGAACGAAGTCGAACAGTCGACCTACAACTTCGAGCATTCGAACACGGACCTGCTGTTCCAGGCCTTCAATAACCACGAGAGCGAAGCCAAGCGCCTGATCGAACTGGCGCTCACGCTGCCGGCGTACGAACAGATCATGAAGGCCTCGCACAGCTTCAACATGCTGGATGCGCGCGGCGCCATCTCCGTCACCGAGCGCGCCGCCTACATCGGCCGCGTGCGCACCCTGTCGCGCCTCGTCGCCCAGGCTTATTACGATTCGCGCGAGAAGCTGGGCTTCCCGATGCTGCCGAAAGCGGCCGCCTGAGAACAGAACAAGACAACACCATGAATCAGACACTACTCGTCGAACTGCAGACCGAAGAACTGCCGCCGAAGGCACTCGTGAAACTGGGCGCCGCTTTCGCCAGCGGCATCGCGAACGGCCTGAAGGCCCGCGATTTCACGGACGCCGACAGCGTCGTCACCACCTACGCGACCCCGCGCCGGCTGGCCGTCTCCATCACGAACGTGCGCGCCACGTCGCCGGACAAGACCATCCGCGAAAAAATCCTGCCGGTGGCCGTCGCCCTCGACAAGGACGGCAACCCGACCGCGCCGCTGGCCAAGAAGCTGGCCGCCCTCGGCTTCCCCGACCTGAAGGTCAGCGACCTGGAACGCGCCCAGGACGGCAAGGCCGACAGCTTCTTCTACACCTACACGGCGCCGGGCAGCGTGCTCGCCGCGGGCCTGCAGCCGGTGCTGGAAGAGACGGTCGCCAAGCTGCCGATCCCCAAGGTGATGAGCTACCAGCGTCCGGACGGCGCGACCGTGCAGTTCGTGCGCCCGGTGCACTCGCTGCTGGCGCTGCACGGCGAGAACGTCGTGCCGCTGTCCCTGCTCGGCCTCGACGCCGGCCGCGCGACGCTCGGCCACCGCTTCCTGTCGAACGGCCAGCCGTTCGATATCGTCCATGCCGACGCCTACAATGAACTGATCAAGGTCTTCGGCAAGGTCGTCGCGAATGCAGGGGAACGCAAGGAATCGATCCGCGCCCAGCTGCTGGCCAAGGCCGGCGCCGACCAGGTCTTGATGCCGGAATCGCTGCTGGAGGAAGTGGCCGCGCTCGTCGAATGGCCCGTCGTCTACGAATGCCATTTCGAGGAAGCGTTCCTGGCCGTGCCGCAGGAATGCCTGATCCTGACGATGCAGACGAACCAGAAGTATTTCGCGCTGACGGACTCGAACGGAAAGCTGCGCTCGCGCTTCCTGATCGTATCGAACCTCGCGACCGACGATCCGTCCGCCATCATCGGCGGCAACGAGCGCGTCGTGCGCCCGCGCCTGTCGGATGCCAAGTTCTTCTTCGAACAGGACAAGAAGAAGTCGCTCGAATCGCGCCTGCCGCTGCTGGCGAACGTCGTCTACCACAACAAGCTGGGCACCCAGGCCGAGCGCACGCAGCGCGTCACGCGCCTCGCGGGCGCCATTGCCCGCCGCCTCGGCTACGACGTGCTGCTGGCCGAACGCGGCGCGCAGCTCGCGAAGGCCGACCTCCTGACCGACATGGTCGGCGAGTTCCCCGAGCTGCAAGGCATCATGGGCACGTATTACGCCCGCAACGACAACGAGCACGAAGAAGTCGCACGGGCCGCGTCCGAGCACTACCAGCCGCGCTTCTCGGGCGACGCCCTGCCGTCGACGAATACGGGCCTGACGGTGGCGCTGGCCGACAAACTGGAAACCCTCGTCGGCATCTGGTCGATCGGCCTGCAGCCGACCGGCGAAAAAGACCCGTTCGCGCTGCGCCGCCACGCGCTCGGCGTGATGCGCATGCTGGTCGAGAAGCGCCTGCCGCTCGCGCTGTCCGACCTGTTGCACGACGCCGCCGGCGTCTTCGACTACCTGCCGACCTTCAAGGATCCGACGCTCGACGTGACGGCCTTCATGCTGGACCGCCTGCGCGGCCTGCTGCGCGACCGCGGCTTCGCGCCGAACGAAGTGGAAGCCGTGCTGGCGCAGAACCCGGACCGCGTGGACGACGCCGTGCAGCGCCTGGAGGCCGTGCAGGCGTTCGCCGCGCTGCCGGAAAGCGCCTCGCTGGCCGCCGCCAACAAGCGCATCACCAACATCCTCAAGAAGAACGAGGAAGCGCTCGCGCAGGCGGGCGCCGTCAATGCGGCGCTGCTGCAGGACGAGGCGGAGAAAAAGCTGTACGCGAGCGTGCAGCGGGTGCAGCCGGAAGTCGACGCGGCCTTCGGGCGCGGCGACTTCACGGGCACGCTCAAGACGCTGGCCCAGCTGCGCGACGACGTCGACGCGTTCTTCAACGACGTGATGGTGATGGCCGACGACGTCGCCTTGCGCAACAACCGCCTGGCCCTGCTGTCCATCCTGCACCGCATGATGAACCGCGTGGCCGACATCTCGAAGCTGGCGGCATAAGCGAAACGAAGCCATGAAGCTGATCATCCTCGACCGGGACGGCGTCATCAACCATGACTCTCCCGCATTCATCAAGTCGCCCGCCGAGTGGGTTCCGATTCCCGGTTCGCTGGAGGCGATCGCGCGCCTGAACCAGGCGGGCTACCGCGTCGTCATCGCGTCGAACCAGTCGGGCATCGCGCGCGAGCTGTTCGACATCGCGACGCTGAACGCGATCCACCAGAAGCTGCATGCGAGCGCCCAGCTGGTCGGCGCGGACATCGACGCGATCTTCTTTTGCCCGCACGCGGCGATCGACAACTGCGACTGCCGCAAGCCCAAGGCCGGGATGTTCGAGGAGATCAGCAAGCGCTTCAAGCTCAGCCTCAAGGGCGTGCCCACGGTGGGCGATTCGCTGCGCGACCTGCAGGCCGGCTTCATCTGCGGTTGCGTGCCCTACCTGGTCCTGACCGGCAAGGGCGAGAAGACCTACGAGACGGGCGGCCTGCCGCCCGGCACCCAGGTCTTCCCCGACCTCGCCGCCATGGTCGACGCCTTCCTCAAGACCGCGTCCACGCCGGCGCCTGCCGCCGCATGATCGTCACTACCGCCACCCCAGCCCTGGAGACCTCGCCTTTGCGTACCGCCGCCCTGTTCCTGCGTTCCCTGTTGTTCACGGTCGTCATGGCCGTCGCCACCGTCGTCTGGGCCTGCGTCTGCTTCCTGGCGGCGCCGTTCCCGTACAACACGCGCTTCTGGGTCACGTCGCGCTGGAACGTCTTCATCATCTGGTGCGCCCGCGTCATCTGCGGCATCCGCTACGAGGTGAAGGGGTACGAGAACCTGCCGGACCGTCCCGTGATCCTGCTGTCGAAGCACCAGTCGGCATGGGAGACCATCTTCATGCTGCCGAATATGAAGCGGCCGCTCGTCTACGTCTTCAAGAAGGAGATCCTGTACATCCCCTTCTTCGGCTGGGGCATGGCGCTGCTGCGCATGATCCCGATCGACCGCAGCAAGGGCAAGCGCGCCTTCGCCCACGTCGTCAAGATCGGCAAGGCGCGGCTCGCGGACGGCCAGTCGATCATCATGTTCCCGGAAGGGACGCGCATCCCGGTAGGCCAGAAGGGGCAATACAAAAGCGGCGGTACGCGATTGGCGATCGCGGCGGATGCCACCGTCGTGCCGATCGCGCATAATTCAGGTGAGTGCTGGCCCAAGAATTCGTTCATCAAGCGGCCCGGCCTCATCACCGTCTCGATCGGCAAGCCGATTGCGCCGGAAAATCACACTCCCGACAGTCTGATGCAAGAGGTCGAAAATTGGATAGAATCGGAAATGCGCGTCATTTCGCCCCACGCCTATTCAGGTATTTGAATGAACTGGGCGCGCAGACCAAAGCACCATCGAAGCCGCCCACCATGACCTCCCCCAAGACCGACGCGAACCAGCTGGAGCTGTTTGCCCAGGAACCCGGCGCGGCGCTCAAGCCAGCGCCGACGCCCACACCCACGCCCACGCCGGCGGCGAAAGCCGTGCCGCCGGTCCCGCTGTTCAAGGCACCGCCGGTGCCGACCCGCACCTTGCCCATTCCGCCCGTCGGTCCGAACGACCCGCCGCTGCGGCGCATCCAGCTCGGATCGCACACCGTGCACTACGCGCTGCGCCGCTCGGCGCGCCGCTCGCACGGCTTCATGGTCTGCGACGACGGCCTGTTCGTGACGTCGCCGAATCGCGCGCCGCTGGACGACATCGAACGCGCCATCCGCGCCAAGCAGCGCTGGATCCTCACCAAGCTGTTCGAACGCGGCGAGCGCCGTGCCGAGCGCGCCGAACGCGCGCCGGTGGCATGGGTCGACGGCGCGCAACTGCCCTACCTGGGCGACGACATCACCCTGCGCCTGGACCCGGCCGCGCGCAGCCACTGCCTCTACGATGCGCAGACGCGCACGCTGCACCTGGGCGTGACCCCTGGCCTGGAGACCTGGCAGATCCGCGAGCGCGTGAAGCTGTGGTTCCAGGACGAGGCGAAACGCATGTTCCGCGAGCGCCTGGACCTGTATGCGCCGCGCGTGGGCGTCACGTATCGCTCGTGCGCGATCTCGTCGGCCGGCACGCGCTGGGGCTCGTGCACGGTGGCCGGGAACATCCGCCTGAACTGGAAGCTGGTGCACTATCCGCTCGCGCTGCTGGACTACGTGGTGGTGCACGAACTGGCGCACCTGCGCGAGATGAACCACAGCCCGGCATTCTGGGCCGTCGTCGGCGAGGTCTTTCCGGATTACGATGGCGCCAAGGTGGCGCTCAAGAAGCGGTCGGTGGAGATGCCGGTGCTGTTCCCGGACGAGTGATCAAGGATCACATCGTGGGCACCCCGTGCCCACGGAACACACGTTCACGATGCGCGGAACTGGAGTTCGCCCGCCGCGCGCGCCTCGACGATGCCCTCCATCGCGCTGACTTCGTCCTTGTTCAGGCACCGGAACGGAATCGGCAAGGTGCCGCGCTTGAGGATCATCATGAAGCCGCTCGAATAGGTGCGGATGCGCTGCACGTCATCCCAGCCGATCAGGCTCACGCCCGTGTCGCTGGTGCGCACGATGCCGTGCTGGTCGATCTGGAATTCGTACATGCGCTTCCCGCGCTGCAGCAGCACGAAATGCACGGCCGCCGACAGCGTGCTTTTCAGGCGCAGATACACCCCCATCGGCCAGCGGATATGCCGGCGGCGGATCAGGTAGCCGCCATGCTCCCACATGAAGCCGATGTATTCGACGAACGAGTAGCGCACCCAGAAATGCAGGCTGTATCGTGCGGCGGGCGGATGCACGACGGGGATCGTGGCCGCCGGCATCGCGTCGGCGCCGAGAATCTCGGTGTCGGGCTGGTCCAGAAGCGCGGCCCCGCCGTCCACGTTGCCGGCCGCTCGCGAGCGATTTGACCACAACATGTGCATCCCCTTTCATTTTCTAATTAAAGAGAATGGTAGCAAAAGCTAGGCAATAATTTGTTGCAAGAGTTCAACAGTGCGCACTGTTGCGCCGCGGTGGCGTGATGCGAAGGCCAGCGCTTGCGCGCCCATCGCGGCGCGCCGGGCGTCATCGTCGAGCAGGCCGGCGGCCGCGCGCAGCAGGGCCGGCGCATCGGGCACGCGCAGCGCGGCGCCCGCGGCGACGGCTTCCTCGGTCGCCTGCAGGAAGTTGAAGGTGTGCTCGCCCACCAGCACCGGCCTGGCCAGCGCGCACGCCTCGATCAGGTTCTGGCCGCCCAGCGGCAGCAGGCTGCCGCCGATGAAGGCGCAATCGCAGGCCGCATAGTAGGCGAACATCTCGCCCATCGAATCGCCCAGCAGCACGTCGGTGTCCACGTACTCCGGCAGCGCCGACCTGCGCGCCAGCGTGAGGCCGCGCGCGAGGACCATCTGCGCGACTTCGTCGAAGCGCTGCGGATGGCGGGGCACCAGCACGAGCAGCATGCCGGCCGGGCGCGCGTCCAGGGCCTCGTACGCGTCGAGGATCAGCGCCTCCTCGCCTTCACGCGTGGAAGCGCACAGCAGCACGGGACGGTCCCCGCAGCGCGCGCGCAGCATGGCGCCCGTGTCCAGCGCGGCCGCCGGTGGCACGACGTCGAACTTGATGCTGCCCGTGACGGCGACGTTGGGCGCGCCCAGCGACGCGATGCGCGCGGCATCCGCCTCCGTCTGCGCGGCCACCAGCGTGATCGCGCGCGCCGCATCCATCATCAGCCCGCCGAACTGTCGGCCGCGGCGCAGCGAACGCTCGGACAGGCGCGCATTCACGAGCGCCACCGGCACCCCGTGCGCGGCGCAGCCGTGGATCAGGTTCGGCCACACCTCGGTCTCCATCAGGATGCAGATCGACGGTGCGAAATGGCGCAGGAAGCGGCCGACCATGAAGCCGGTGTCGTAAGGCAGAAACGATTGCACCACGCGCTCGCCATGCTTGGCGAAGAGTGCGCGCCCGGTCGCGCGGCCGGTCGGCGTCATGTGCGTGAGCAGGATACGCGCGTCCGGCCGCGCGGCCAGCAGCGCCTCGATCAGCGGCTCGGCGGCGCGGGTCTCGCCGACGGACACGGCGTGCACCATGATGGTCGGCCGTGTTTCGAGCCCGCGGCCATAGAAGCCGAGGCGCTCGCCCAGGTGCGTGCGATAACCGGGCTCGCGCCGCCCGCGCCACCACAAGCGGCCCAGCACGAGCGGCAGCGCCAGCCACCACATCAGCGAATACAGCACGCGCATCAACGGCTCTCCAGCAGGCGCCGCGCGGCCGCCACGACGTCGGCGACCGGCGGCGCCGCGCCCGTGTCGCCCAGGTTGACGATGCGCGGCGACCAGTTGCCCTCGGTCTTCCAGCGCGGCGAATCGGCATAGATTTCGACCGTCGGCCGCACGAAGGCGGCGGCGATGTGCGTGAGGCCCGTGTCGACGCCGACCGCGAGCGCCGCGTGGCGCGCGAGTTCCACCGCGTCCATCATCGACAGTTTCGGCAGCACGCGCGCGTTCGGCAGCGCTGCAGCGATGCGCTCAGCCTCTTCCTTCTCGCGCGGCGAGCCCCACGGCAGCAGGATCGTCATGGGCGCCAGCGCCTGGCCGAGCGCGATCCAGTGCGCCGTCGGCCATTTTTTCGCGTCGCGCGCCGTCCCGTGGAAGAACACGGCGTAATCGTCGGCCGGCATCCAGTCCGGCCGCGCGCTTCCCGTGGGTGCGGGCAGGCCGAAATCGGGCGGCGTGTCGACCGCGTAGCCGAGCGCCGCGGCCACGACCTGGCGCCCGCGCGCCACCGCGTGCGTGCGCGGTTCGACGGCGACGCTGCGGCTGTGGAAGATGCGCGAGACGCCTTCGTAGCCCGAGTCCTCGGTGCCGTTGGCCATGCCGACCTTCTGGCCGCCCGGGCGCGTGCGCGCGCAGGCCATGACGATGCCCGTCTTGATCAGGCCCTGCGTGTCGAACACGAAGTCGTACTGCTCGGCGCGCAGGTCGCGGAAGAAGCCGCGCAATTCCGCGCGCACGGCGGCATTGCCGAGCCCCTTGCGCCAGCGCCGCAGCGCGAACGGAATCACCTTGCGCACGTGCGGGTTGAGCTTCACGAGGCTGACGTAGCCCTCTTCGACCACCCAGTCGACCCGGGCGTCCGGATAATGGCGGTGGATGTCCGCCACGATCGGCAGGTTGTGCAGGACGTCGCCCAGCGACGACACCCGCACCAGCAGGATGTTCAAGGCGTCACTCTCAGAACGGCAGCTCGGCGTCGGGCCTGGCGGCCAGGATCACGCGCGCAAATTCCTTCTGGATGCGGTCGAGCGCCTGCGGATTCTCGCCTTCGAAGCGCAGCACGACGACGGGCGTCGTGTTGGAACCGCGCGCCAGGCCGAAGCCGTCCGGGTATTCCACGCGCAGGCCGTCGATGCCATTGACGCGGTCGGCACCGGGGAATTCCGCCTCGGCGCGCAGCTTCTCGATCAGCGCGAAGTTCTCGCCTTCCTTCAGGTGCAGGTGCAGCTCGGGCGTGCTGGACGCGATCGGCAAACCGTTCAGCAGCGCCGACGGATCGGCTTCACGCGTGAGGATCTCGAGGAGGCGCGCACCCGTGTACAGGCCGTCGTCGAAGCCGAACCAGCGGTCCTTCCAGAAGATATGGCCGCTCATCTCGCCGCCCAGCGGCGCGCCGGTTTCCTTCAGCTTGGCCTTGACCAGCGAGTGGCCCGTCTTCCACATCAGCGGACGGCCGCCATGCTGTTCGATCCACGGGCCCAGGTGGCGCGTGCATTTGACGTCGTACAGGATTTCGGCGCCCGGGTTGCGGGACAGGACGTCTTTCGAGAACAGCATCATCTGGCGGTCGGGGAAGATGATCTGGCCATCCTTCGTGACGACGCCCAGGCGGTCGCCGTCGCCGTCGAATGCCAGGCCGATCTCGGCGTCCGACGTTTGCAGGCATGCGATCAGGTCCTGCAGGTTTTCCGGGTGCGCCGGGTCCGGGTGGTGGTTCGGGAAGTGGCCGTCCACGTCGCAGAACAATTCGATCACGTCGCAGCCCATCGCGCGGAACAGGTCGCCCGCGACCATGCCGGCCACGCCGTTGCCGCAGTCGACCGCGATCTTGATGGGACGCGCGATCCTGACGTCGCCGACGATGCGTTCGACGTACGCTGCCTTGATGTCGTGGGTCGAATAACCGCCCGGTGCCTGCGCCGGCTGGAAGTCGTCGCGTTCGATAGCCTGGTACAGGCCCTGGATGGCGTCGCCGTAGATCGCTTCGCCCGCCAGCACCATCTTGAAGCCGTTGTAGTCCGGCGGATTGTGGCTGCCGGTGACCATGATGCCCGAACGCGCACCCAGCACGTTGGTGGCGAAATAGACCATCGGCGTCGCGACCATGCCCAGGTCGACGACGTCCACGCCGGCGGCCTGCAGGCCTTCGGCCAGCGCCGCGGCCAGCTCCGGGCCGGACAGGCGGCCGTCGCGGCCGATGATCACGGTACGCTCTCCCTTGGCCAGCGCGGCGGCGCCGAAGGCCTGGCCGATGCGCCGCGCGATGCCTGCGTCGAGCGTGCTGCCGATCACGCCGCGGATGTCATAAGCCTTGAAGATCGTTTTCGAGAGAGGGACCATGAATTATCTACCTTGTGGGACTGGCATCGGAATGCGCACACACGGGCATTGCGATCGCCGATTGGATCGGATGACGGAAAAAGGGATATTGTAACGGCAAGCAGGACGAGTGGGGCCCGATTGGGTCCGATTACCTGCGCTTGCGTGATGCCTGGCGCGGGCGCAAAGAATGCGCGCCCGGAATGTGATGGCTCGCCGGATGACGTTCCGGCGCAACGCGATCATTTACGGGGAGATCCGCGGACGCGAACGCTCCCCGTAAAAGAAGATGCGACAAATACGCGGAATCAGACGCGCAGTTTGTCCAGCGATTTACCGCCCTCGACCCATTCCTTGACCCATTTCGGCTGGCGGCCGCGGCCGGTCCACTGCTGCGATGCATTGTCCGGATTGCGATAACGCACTGCGACGGTACCGACATTCGCGCCTGCCGCTTTGCCGCCACGGCCGGTGGCACTGATCAGGTCTTTCAAAGGCATGCCGACACTCTGCGCGATGGCCATGATCTGTTCGCGTGCCTTTTGCACTTCCTGAACCTCACGTTTCTTCATTTCCTGCTTGATCTGCTCTTGCAGGTTGCGCAAATCGCCCAAGGACAAATTAGACAGATCCATCTTGATTCCTTATAAGTAGAGTAGGTGGAAGGGATTTTATCGAATATTCACCAATTCTCGCAATATACTACAACTGGAATTTCTTTAGTGTTTTTTGTGCCAAATCAGCCAACGTGGGGACTTGAATCTGACGATACGCGCGTACAGCCAGACGTAGCTGATAATGAACAACAAGCAGAAGAATATCAAAATTCCCGTATTCCGCCAGAACACGGTTGCCGGGATAACGGCGGTGAGGGAAAACAGCCACAGGTAAGGCGAGGTCCGCGCATTCCTTTTCATCAGTGCCCGGGCTTCTTTGCGGCCGACGGTCCATTGCACGATGCGCCGGAAAATCAGGCTGTGCAGGTGGATTCCGTCCGGCATTGTAGGAGATTTCCCACGCACAAACATTCGGCGATAAACCGAAAAAACGGTTTCGAATGTTGGATAAATCAGCAGCAATGCCGCGTACCACGTCGATACCTGGGGATTGCGCATCACGAGCAGCAAAGCCAGTTCTCCCAGCATGAAGCCGATGAAATAGGCGCCGCCGTCGCCGAGGAAGATGAGGCCGACGGGGTAATTCCAGACCAGGAAGCCGGCCGTCGCACCGGCCACCGTCAGAGCGGAAACCAGCACGAACATGTCCTCCACCTGCCAGCCCACGTACGCGAGCGATAACAGCATGAAGATCGTCACGACACTGGCCAGGCCATTGAAGCCGTCGATGATATTCACCGCATTCGCAATACCGGCAACGGCCAGCACGGTCAGCGGCAATGCGAGCCACAGCGAATCCAGGTTCCAGCTGATGAAGGGCATATCCAGGCGCGCGATTTTCGCATCCAGCACCAGATAGCCGAGCAGCGCGGCGGCCATCGTCAATATCAGGCGGCGCGACGGACGCACCGTACCCGTATAGTCTTCGACGATACCGCCGATGAATGCGATCGCCGAACAGCCCAGCAGCGCCACCAGCCCGGAACCGAGGGTGGGTACGCGCCATACGGAAATGCCGGCGCTCAGGGCAACGGCCAGGAAGATCGGCAATCCGCCAATGCGCGCCACCGCATGCTGATGGACCTTCTGTACGCCATTGAAATTATCGTCGAGCGCCGCGCCATGCAATTTCGAATGCTTGACGATCAGGAGGGTCAGCAGCGTGGACACGACAAAACTTACGAAGAAAGAAAACATTTTATTATTTTTCGGATGCAACCCGGCGGATGGCGAACATCGGCGCGGAGAAATGGCATGGTCATGCGCGATTCGATTGGGGCGCCCGTCCAGTGAAGACGGGCCATTGTACCGGATTGGCCCTCGGCAATCCGTGCCTGAAGTGTACGCGTGCGCGCCCCGTTCCGATTGAGCAAATACGAAATACCGAAACTTTGACTAAGCGACAAGACAATTTACAATCGGTAATGCATGAGGCGTAGTCTCCTGCGCGAAAGCCGGATAAATCCATTAGTATCGATACAGAAAAAACGGAATCCGAAATGAAAACCTATGTCATCGGCGACCTGCAAGGGTGCGCCAACGAAGCCCGCCTGCTGCTGGAACAAATCGAGCCCGGTGCGCGCATCCTGTTCGTCGGCGATCTGATCAACCGCGGCCCCGATTCCCTGGGCGCGCTGCGCCGCATGAAGGCATTATCGGATGCGAGCGATGGCCGCGTCGACGCGCTGCTCGGCAATCACGACCTGCACCTGCTGGCCGTGGCCGCCGGCGTCCAGAAGATGAGCCGTTCGGATACGCTCGACGACATCCTGGCCGCACCCGACCGCGACGCGTTGATCGACTGGCTGCGCCGGCGTCCGCTCGCGATGTTCGTCGACGCGCACCCGGAACCTGCCTGCCAGGGCAGGTTCCTGCTGGTTCACGCCGGCGTGCCGCCGCAATGGACGGCGGCGCAGACGATGGCGCTCGCGGCCGAAGTCGAGGCGGTGCTGCGCGGCGACCGCTGGATCGCGTTCCTCGGCCAGATGTACGGCAATGAGCCGGACCGCTGGGACGACGGCCTGACGGGCATCGCCCGCCTGCGCTGCATCGTCAACGCGCTCACGCGCATGCGCCTGTGCTGGCCGGACGGGCGCATGGATTTCGCCCACAAGGAAAGCGACAAGGGGCCGGAGGGCTCCGACCTGCAGCCGTGGTTCGATTTGCCCGGCCGCCGCACGCTTGATGTCACCGTCGTGTTCGGGCACTGGTCGGCGCTGGGCCTCGTGCTGCGGCCGAACCTCGTGGGCCTTGACAGCGGCTGCGTATGGGGCGGCAAGCTGACGGCCGTGTGCCTGGACGACCGCTCGCTGCTGCAGGTCGATTGTCCCGAGTACCGGGAGCACGGCGGCAAGAAGTGAGGCCGCCGCGGCAAGAAGCGAGGCCGCCGCGGCAAGAAGCGAGGCCGCCGCGGCAAGAACCGTCGCCCCCGCGCAGGCGGGGGCCCAAGGTTGCCGGCGTTATCGATGCGCCGAAAGCATCGGGTCCCCGCCTGCGCTAGGACGACGGCCCGTCGGCTCCAGCGCCCCCGCGATCGCATCGTGCGCCGCCTGCGCCAGTTCGCGCCGGTGCGCGCCCGTCGCGGGGATCGGGTGCAGGCAGGCCAGCCGCGCGACGACCGGTTCGCCTTTCATGATGCGCATGACGCTGTCGACGAACGTCGTCTCGCCCGTGTAGTCGACGTCCGGGTGCCAGCCGCCGCCGGCGTCGACATAGGCCAGCGCGACGGGTTGTACCGGCACGGCGGCGTCGATGGCGGCTTCGAACAGGTTGGCGTGGAACGGCAGCAGCGTGCCCTGGCTGGCCGTCGTCCCTTCCGGGAAGAAGGCCACGCGGCGGCGCTGGCCCAGCGCTTCGACGATGCCTTTGAAAATGTGGCGCAGGTCGCGCCGGTTGCCGCGCGCGATGAACACGGTGCCCGCCTGCGCGACCAGCCAGCCGACCACGGGCCAGGCGCGGATCTCGGCCTTGGCCACGAAACGGCATGGGTGCACGGCATTGATGACGAAGATGTCGAGCCACGAAATGTGGTTCGCCACGATGAGTGCGTGCGCGAGCGATTCCGCGCCGGCCACGCGCTCGAGACGCACGCGGCAGATGCCCAGCAGGCGCGCCGACCAGCGCCGGATCAGGCGCTCGCGCAAGGCATCGCCCGCCCACGGAAACACGAGGGCGCAGGTGGCCAGGCCCTGGACGAGATGGAGGACGAGGCGCGCGAGGCGCCACGCAAGCTTGATCTTCAATGGAAACTCGACACGAAACGCCGCGCGGGCCGCGGCCGCAGCGATTGTACCGCCACGGCCGGACCGTGGATCAGCGTTCGAACGCGACGTGGCCGGCGACGATCGTCGCCTTCACCTGGCCCGCCAGTTCGTAGCCGAGGAACGGCGTGTGCTTGCCCTGGCTGGCCAGGGCGGCGGCGTTGACGGTCCAGCGCGTGTCCGGATCGAACAGCACCACGTCCGCGCTCGCCCCCTGCGCCAGCGTGCCGGCGGCGAGGCCCGCCGTGCGCGCGGGGTCGCTCGTGATCCTGGCCAGCGCCGTCGACAGCGCCTTGGCGTCGCTAGCCTGCTCCTCCGCCCATTTCAGCATCAGCGACAGCAGCAGTTCCAGGCCGGTGGCGCCGGGCGACGCCTCGGCGAACGGCAGCAGCTTTTCGTCGTCGTCGACCGGGGTGTGGTCGGAGCAGACGGCATCCACGGTGCCATCGAGGACGGCCGTGCGGATCGCGTCGCGGTCGCGCTGGCTGCGCAGCGGCGGCGTCAGGCGCGCGTTGGAATCGAAGAAGCCGATGTCGGCGTCCGTCATGTGCAGGTGGTGCACGCCGACGTCGCACGTGACCGGCAAGCCTTCCTTCTTGGCGGCGCGGATCAGGTCCAGCGCGGCGGCCGACGAGATGCGGCACAGGTGCACGCGCGCGCCCGATGTGCGCATCAGTTCGAAGATCGTG
This sequence comes from Massilia luteola, assembly GCF_034420155.1. Classification (NCBI taxonomy): domain Bacteria; kingdom Pseudomonadati; phylum Pseudomonadota; class Betaproteobacteria; order Burkholderiales; family Oxalobacteraceae; genus Massilia; species Massilia luteola. The sequence continues at coordinate 93,068 of NZ_JAXOFN010000012.1, read as the reverse complement.
TGCAGCGCGATGGTTTCCGACATCACGGGCACGCCGGACAGGCCCAGGCGCGATGCCAGCGGGCCGCTGTGGGCGATGCCGCCGCGGCCGATGTGCGGGTCCTGCGGGCGCAGCCAGACGGTGTAGCCGAACGTCTTCGCGTACTGCATGGCGCGCAGCAGCACGGTCGTGTCCTCGATCGGCTCCTCGGCCTGGGCAAAGCCGATGCAGCCTGCTTCCGTGAGCTCGGCCATCTCGGTCAGTGCACGGCCCTTGAGGCCGACGGTCAGTGCGCCGAGCGGATGCACGTTGGCCTGGTTCAGCAGGCGCGCGCGGTGTTTGAGCATCTCGACCAGGCCCGGTTCGTCCAGCACCGGGTCGGTGTCGGGCGGGCACACGAGCGTCGTCACGCCGCCCTGCACGGCCGCCTGCATTTCCGATTCCAGCGTGGCCTTGTATTCGTAGCCCGGCTCGCGCAGGCGGGCGGACAGGTCGACGAGGCCGGGCGCGACGACGAGGCCGGTGGCGTCGATGACGCGCCCGGCCGTGAAGCCTTGCGGCGCGCAGCCGATGCCGGCGACCTTGCCGCCGGCGATGAAGAGGTCCTGGACGGCGTCGATGCCGCCCGCCGGGTCGACCACGCGCCCGTTCTTGATGTGCAAGTTATTCATACGTGAGAATTTAAGTGTGACTACCGGCCAAAATACTCATAACCGCCATGCGGACCGCGATACCGAAGGTGACCTGCGGCAGGATCACGGCCTGGGCGCCGTCCGCCACGGCCGAATCGATCTCCACGCCGCGGTTCATCGGGCCCGGATGCATCACGATGGCGTCCGGCTTCGCGAGCGCCAGGCGCTCCGGCGTCAGGCCGTAGCTCTTGAAATACTCGCCGGCCGACGGCAGCAGCGCGCCCGACATGCGCTCGTTCTGCAGGCGCAGCATGATGATCACGTCGACGTCCTTCAAGCCCTCGTCCATGTTGGTGAAGACGCGCACGCCCATCTGTTCCAGGCCGCCTGGCAGCAGCGTGTGCGGGCCGATGGCGCGCACTTCCGGCACGCCGAGGGTCGTCAGCGCGTGGATGTCCGAGCGCGCCACGCGGCTATGCAGGATGTCGCCGACGATGGCCACGCGCAGGTTCGTGAAATCCTTCTTGTAGTGGCGGATCGTGTACATGTCGAGCAGGCCCTGCGTCGGGTGCGCGTGGCGGCCGTCGCCCGCGTTCACCACGTGCACGTGGTTCTGCTTGGTGTCGTTCAGGTGCTTGGCGATCAGGTACGGCGCGCCCGACTGCGCGTGGCGCACGACGAACATGTCGGCGTGCATCGCGGACAGGTTGTCGATCGTGTCCAGCAGCGATTCGCCCTTGCTCGTCGACGACGCGGCGATGTTCAGGTTGATGACGTCGGCCGACAGGCGCTTCGACGCGATCTCGAAGGTCGTGCGCGTGCGCGTCGAGTTTTCGAAGAACAGGTTGAAGACGCTTTTCCCGCGCATCAGCGGCACCTTCTTGACCTCGCGGTCGGAGATGCTCACGAAGCTCGAGGCGGTGTCGAGGATGTGGTTGATGATGGCCTTCGGCAGTCCCTCGATGGTGAGGAGGTGCTGCAGCTCGCCGTTCTTGTTCAGTTGCGGGTTATGCATTGTCGTCTTCGATCTTGAGCGAAAGTTGCCCGTCCGCCGTGCGCGACAGCGCGAGCGAGCGGCCGGTTTGCAGCTGTGCGTGCGCGCCGACGAAATCGGCCGCGACCGGCAGTTCGCGGCCGCCGCGGTCCGCCAGCGCGGCCAGCATGATACGCTGCGGGCGGCCAAAGTCGAACAGCACGTTGATCGCCGCGCGCACCGTGCGGCCGGTGTACAGCACGTCGTCGACGAGCACGATGGTCGCGCCGTCGACGTTGAATTCGATCCGGGTCGGCTTCACGTCCGGATGCAGGCCCTTGCGGGCATAGTCGTCGCGGTAGAACGAGACGTCGATGAAGCCGAGGCGAGCCTGCAGACCGAGGTCGCTCGCGAGGCGCTCGGCCAGCCAGGCGCCGCCGGAATGGATGCCGACGATGGCGGCATCCGGCACACCCGACAAACCGGCGCGCACCTGTGCGAGCAGGTCGCGGTACAGGGCTTCGGCATCGCTGGTGTTGCCTGCCCTGTTCGCGTCGTTAATAAGAGTTGGCATGATCGTCAAAGTATTGTTGCAAAATGATGGCGGCGGCCTTGGCGTCGATGATCTCGCCGCGCCTGGCGGGAATGACGGCCGACGAATAGCGTTCGTCGACGAGTTCCACGGGCAGGTCGAAGCGGCCGTGGAGCTGGTTGGCGAAGCGGCGCGCGCGCAGGGTCATGTCGTGCTCCGCGCCGTCCGGATGGCGCGGCTCGCCGACGACGAGACGCGCGGGGCGCCATTGTTCGATCAGGTCGCCGATGACCTGGAAGCGGGTCGCGTTGTCGACCGCCTTGATGACGGACAGCGGTTGCGCCTGTCCCGTCAGCGTGTTCCCCATGGCGATGCCGATGCGCTTGATGCCGAAGTCGAAGCCTAAAACAATATCAACCATCACACTAATTATCGTTTTGGCTGATAGCACTATAGGGTGGGCACGCCGTGCCCACGCGTGACGTCTGCGTCATTCCGTCGTCCGCGTGGGCACAGGGTGACCACCCTACCGGTGTCGTGATGCGACCGTCACGCATGGCCGGCCTCGGTGGCAAGCATGAGCGGATCGATGCCCAGCAGCTTGATGGCGGCGTTGTAGCGTTCCTCGATCGGCAGGTCGAACAGCACGTGCGCGTCGGCGCCCACCGTGAGCCAGCCGTTGCGGGCGATCTCTTCTTCCAGCTGGCCCGGGCTCCAGCCGGCATAGCCGATGGAGACGAGCATGCGGCGCGGGCCGGAACCGTTGGCGACGGCTTCCAGCACGTCGATCGACGTGGTGAACGCGACGTCGTCGGTGACGCTCAGCGACGAGGAATAGCGGCCGCCGGGCGAATGCAGCACGAAGCCGCGGTCGTCCTGGACCGGGCCGCCGAACATGATCGGCGCGTCCTCGACGCTGGGGCGCAGGCCTTCGGCCACTTTCAGGTCGATGCGGTCGAACAGCACGTCCATGGTCATGTCGGTCGGCTTGTTGATGACGACGCCGAGCACGCCTTTGTCGTTGTGTTCGCAGATATACACGACGGCGCCGCCGAAGATCGGATCATTCATCGACGGCATGGCAATCAAGAAATGATTCGCCAGGTTCAGCTGCGAGGCAGATGCGCCCGCCGCACCCAGGCTAAGCGATTCCTCCTGGTGCATCCCGGGCATGGTTAGAGGCTTGCCGACCTTACTTTTTTTCATGCTCATACTCTCTGTTGGCTCACTCTCTGGGGTTACCGCGGCATTTCTAAGCTGAAAAGCTGGACTTTTCGCTAGTTTACACCGAATTGCCCGACCAGCCACGGAAGCCGCTGGGCCGGGGCAAACCTGAGAGATGGTAGACAGTAAAATTCTGATCTGCATTGACTCCGCACACAGAAAATGACTTTGAGAAACTCTTTGGTCTGGTTCCGGCGCGATTTGCGCGTGGACGACCATGCCGCACTGCATCACGCCCTGCTCTCGTCACACCGTGTGTTCGGCGTGTTCGTGTTCGATACCGACATCCTGGCCGGCCTGCCGGCCGACGACCGGCGCATTCAATTTCTGCTGGACAGCGTGCGCGAGCTGGATGCGCGCCTGCGTGACATGGGAGGTTACCTCATCGTGCGGCACGGGCGCGCCGCGCAGGTGATCCCCGAACTGGCTGCCGGGCTCGATGCCGAATCGGTGTTCGCCAACCGCGATTACGAGCCGCAGGCGCACGCGCGCGACCACGCGGTGCAGGACGCCCTGCGCGCGGCCGGCCGCAGCCTGCAGACGTTCAAGGACCAGGTGATGTTCGAACAGGACGAGGTGCTGACCCTGGCCGGCGGTCCGTATTCCGTCTTTACGCCCTACAAGAACGCGTGGCTGAAACGCCTGGCGCGCGAGCCGGAGGCCCTGCGGCCGTTCGAGACCGCACCCCACGCGGCCGCGCTCGCGCCGCCGCCCGCGGATCATGTCCTGCCCACGCTCGCCGATCTCGGCTTCGTGCCGGGCGCCACGCCCATCGCCCATCCCGGCGCGGCGGGCGCGGCGCGGCTGCTGGCGCAATTCGAACGGCGCCTCGCGCGCTACGACCACGACCGCGACTACCCGGCGCTGGAGGCCACGTCGCACCTGTCGGTCCACCTGCGCTTCGGCACGCTGAGCGTGCGCCGCCTCGTCGCCATGCTGCAAGCGCGCATCGCGGACGGCAGCGGCGGCGCCGGCGCGCCCGTGTGGTTGTCGGAACTCATCTGGCGCGAGTTCTACATGATGATCCTGGCGCGCCATCCGCGCGTCGTCACGCACGCGTTCAAGCAGGCGTTCGACGCCGTCGCGTGGGACGACGGCCCCGCGGCGGACGCCCTGTTCGCCGCCTGGTGCGCGGGACGCACGGGCTATCCGCTCGTCGACGCCGCGATGCTCCAGCTCGAACGGACAGGCTTCATGCACAACCGCCTGCGCATGGTGACGGCCAGTTTTCTCACGAAGGACCTCGGGATCGACTGGCGGCGCGGCGAGCGCTGGTTCGCGCTCAAGCTGAACGATTACGAACTGGCGTCGAACAACGGCGGGTGGCAGTGGGCGGCGTCGACCGGGTGCGACGCGCAGCCCTGGTTCCGCATCTTCAATCCCGTCACGCAGTCGCGCCGCTTCGATCCGGACGGGGAGTTCATTCGGCGGTACCTGCCGCAACTGGCCGGATTGACGGGGGCGGCGATCCACGCACCGTGGCTGGCCAGGCCGGAGGCGCTGGAAAAGGCCGGGGTCGTGCTGGAGCAGGATTATCCGTTGCCGGTGGTCGACCACGAGCAGGCGCGGGCCAGGACGCTGGCCCGCTTCAAGGCAATACGCGACGCGTGAGATTGGAACGCGAAAGTAAAACGTCGTTCCCGCGCAGGCGGGAACCCAAGTACGCTGCAGGCACCGCAAACAACTTGGCCCCCCGCCTGCGCGGGGGCGACGTCGGTTTGCCCGCGCTTCCAATCAGTTTGGCCGCGCTTCCAATAACCCGGTGATCGCCGCCAGCAGCGCATCCTCCTGGAACGGCTTGCCGAAATACGCATCGACGCCGAGCCCCAGCGCGACGTTGCGGTGCTTGTCCGCCGTGCGCGACGTGATCATGATGATCGGCAGCGACGCCGTGACCTCGTTGCCGCGCACGTGGCGTGTGAGATCGAAGCCGTCCATGCGCGGCATCTCGATGTCGACCAGCATCAGGTCGGGCCGCGTCTCCTGCATCTGTTCGAGCGCGTCGACGCCGTCCTTGGCCAGCAGCACGCGATAGCCTTCGCGCTCCAGCAGGCGCTGGGTGACCTTGCGCACGGTGAGCGAATCGTCCACGACCATGATCGTCGCGATGCGCGCCGGCGCCGGCGCGGATTCCGCCGCGGCGGGCATGCGGCCGGGACGAGCGCCCTGGGCGGCCAGTTGCACGGGGTCGAGGATCAGCACGATCTCGCCCGAACCGAGCACGGTGGCGCCGGCGATGCCCGGCATGCGCGCCAGTTGCGGCCCGATGTTCTTGATGACGACCTCGCGATTGCCCAGCACCTCGTCCACCCGCAGCGCGATGCGCGTGTTGCCCCGCCTGAGGACCAGCACGGGCGACGAGCGCTGGCCGCCGCGCTGCTCCCATGCTTCGCCCGGCTCGTGCAGCAGCGCCGGCAGGTAGTGCAGCGGGACGCTCTCGCCATGCACGCCGATCGCGCCGGCGCCTTCGGCCGCTCGCAGGTCGGCCTCGCGCACCTGCAGCACCTGCTCGACCAGCACGGCCGGCAGCGCGTGCGTGCGCGTGCCGCTGGCCACGAGCACGACCTGCGTGACGGCCAGCGTGAGCGGCAGGTGGATGGCGAAGGCGGCACCCCGCCCTTGCGTCGTCTCGACGTCGACGCGGCCGCCCAGCGCACGCGCTTCCGAGCGCACGACGTCCATGCCGACGCCGCGGCCGGCCAGTTCCGTCAGCGTGTCCGCCGTCGAAAAGCCCGGCTCGAACACCAGCTCGGCGGCATCCTGATCGGCCACCTCTTCGCCCTCGGCCAGCAGGCCGGAGGCCGCCGCCTTGGCGCGGATGCGGGCCAGGTCGAGGCCGGCGCCGTCGTCGGCGAAGCGGATCTCGACCTCGTTGCCCTGCTGGCTCACCTGCACGAGCAGCTCGCCCGTCTCCGGCTTGCCGGCGGCAACTCGCGCGTCGCGCGGCTCGATACCGTGCACGATGGCGTTGCGCAGCAGGTGTTCGAATGGCGCGGCCATGCGTTCCAGCACGCTACGGTCGATCTCGACGCCGCCGCCGCGGATGTCCAGGTTGACGCGCTTGTCGGTTTCCTTGGCCGTCTGGCGCGCCACGCGGAACAGGCGTTCGGACAGGCTGGCAAACGGCACCATGCGCGCCCGCATCAGGTCGCGCTGCAGTTCGCGCGTGAGGCGCGACTGCGCGGTCAGGTCGTCGGCCGCCGCTTCCACCGTGCGCGCGAGGCCGTCGTGGAACGACCCGACGTCGTTCACGCTCTCGGCCATCATGCGCGTCAATTCCTGCAGGCGCGTGAAGCGGTCGAATTCGAGCGGATCGAATTCGCGCTCGCCGGCAATCGACAGCCGCGACGCGATCTGCGACTCGGCCTGCACCTCCACCTCGCGCAACTGGCGGCGCAGGTTGACGAGGTTGTCGGCGAAGTCGGACAGCATGTCCTTGAGCGCGCCGACCTGGGTTTCCAGTTTCGAGCGCGTGATCGACACCTCGCCGGCCTGGTTGACGAGGCGGTCGAGGATGTCGGCGCGCACGCGCACGAGCGGCGCGCGGGCGGCCTGCTCGTGCGCGGACGGCGCGGACACGGGCACGGGTGCGGGTGCGGCCGCCGCAGCGAGCGGCGCCGCCGCCGGCTGCTGCAGCTGTTCGAACAGCAGCTGCGCCTGGTCGTAGTTGGCGAGCAGTTCGTCGAAGGCGGCCGGATTCGTCGTCCCGGCGTGCAGCATGTTCTCGATCTGCGTTTCCAGCGCGTGCGTGTGCTGGCCGAGGCGCATCGCGCCGGCCATGCGCGCGCTGCCCTTGACCGTGTGCAGGGCGCGCAGCAGGCCTTGCGCGACGGCCACGTCGGCCGGGTTCTGCTGCCACTGGCGCAGGCCGTTGCCGATCTGCGGCAGCAGGTCCGCCGCTTCTTCCATGAAGACGGGCAGCAGGTCCGGGTCGAGCTCGTCGACGAAGACCGGTTCGGCAGCGAGGGCGTTGTCGGATCCGGTCGCGGACAGGGGCTCGGGCTGGGGCAGCGGCTCGGGCTGGGGCAGCGGCTCGGGCTGCGCTTGCGGCTGCGGCTCGGGCTCGGGCTCGGGTTCGGATTGCGGCTCGGGCTCGGGCTCAGGCTCGGGCTGCGCTTCGGCTTGCGGCGCCGGCTCGGGCTGCGGCCCGGTTCCCGGCACGTCGAACAGCGCATCCATGTCGATGACGTCGTCGGCCTCCGGCTGCGCCGGCGCGGGGACGGATTCGAGCGCGGGCGCGGCGAACGGATCGTCGAAATACGAATCGAACAGGTCGTCGACGGCGTTCACGGCCGGGTCGTCCTGGCGCGGTGCCGGCGCGCGCGGCGCCAGCTCCGTGCTGGCCGGCAGCGCAGGCGTGCCGCCCGCCAGCGGCGGATCGGCCAGGATGCTGGCATAGGTGGCGGCGAACAGCGCGTCCAGGCGCTGCGCCAGCTCCGGGTCGGCGTCGTCGAACACCGCATCGGCGCGGGCTTTCCCCAGCGCGTCGCGCAGCGCCTCCAGGCGCGCCAGCAGTTCCGGCTGCGCGGGCGCCAGCTCGCCCAGCGCGAACACCTGCAGCATCACGCGCATGCGCTCGACCGTCTCGTCGAGCAGGTCGAGCTGCGCGCCGGCCAAGGGCGGCACGGCCACCTGCAGCGCGTCTTCCAGCGCCACGGCCAGTTCGCGCAGCGCGTCGAAGCCGACGGTGGCGGACGTGCCGCCCAGCGTGTGCGCCGCCGTCATGGCCTGCGGCGTCACGGCGCGCAGCGGTTCCGCGCGCCAGTTGGCGAAATCGTCGGCCAGCGTGCGCACCAGCGCCTCGGTCTCGCCGAGGTAGATGTTATACAGCGGCAGCGGGATCTCCAGATCGCCCACGTGCCGCACGTTCGCTTCGGACACGGGAAATGCCAGCACGTTGCCCGGCAACTCGGCCGACGACAGGGCCGGCAGCGGCGCGGCCGCCTCGTCCGGCGCGACGTCGAAGCCGGCGGCGGGCTCGATCGGTTCCGGCGCCGCGCTCAAAAGCGCCGCATCGTCTTCGACCAGCCCGGCCGCGGCAACGGCGTCGAGCGCGCCCACCGTCTCCGGCACCAGTTCCGCCGGCGCATCGGCCGCCGGAACGTAGGGCGCCGATACGAGCGGTGCCGACGCGTCGGTTGGCGCGAGCGGCCCGCCCTCCTGCACGCGCGCGGCGGCGCGCACGAGCGCCTCGCCGTCGCGCGGCGATCCGCCCGCCGCCAGCTCGTCGACCCACGCCGCCAGCTCGGCGTGCGCGTGCGCGAGCAGCGCCAGCAGATCGGGCGTCGCGGCGCGCGCCTCGGCCAGCCACAGGTTCATGACCTTTTCGATGGCGGCGGCGGCGGCGGCGAATCGCTCGAGGCCGACCATGCGGCTGCTGCCCTTGAGCGTGTGGAAGCCGCGGCGCATGCGCGCCAACGTATCCTGGTCGGCCGGCGTGGCCTGCGCGGCCGGCAGCGCGGCGCCGACCACGTCCAGCACGTCGCGCGCCTCGCCGATGAAGATCTCCAGCAGTTCCGCGTCGACGGCATCGTGCTGCGGCTGCGGCGCGGGTGCCGGGGGCAGCGGCGCCGCAGCGGGCTCGGGGACCGCGGCCGGTCCCTGATATTGCAGTTCGCCGAACAGGCCCGCGCCGGCATCGAAGCGGAAGCGCTTGCGCGCCCCGTCCACGTTCTGCGCCAGCGCGTCCGTGAAGAAACCGAGCGCGCCGATATTGCGGGCCAGGTTGTCCAGCACGGCGCCGCGCGTGGCGGCATCCGGCTGTTCGTCGACGAGCATGCGCACCCGCGCGCGCACGTGGTCGACCGCGTGCGTGGCCTGGTCCTGGTCGAGGATGGCCAGCGCGCCCTGCAACTGGTGCAGCAGCGGGTCGACCTGGTCGAGGGAGGCGACGCGCGCCGGGTCTTCGTAGTATTCGTCGATATGCTTCTCGACCTGGCGCAGGCCCGTGCGGATCTCGCCCGCCAGCACGGCCACGGTCTGGCCCTGCTGCAGTTCGCGCGCCATCTCGCCGTGCCAGGCCGGGGCGTCCGGCGGGGTCTCGCCGTGCGCCAGCGCGAGCAGGCGCTGGCCGACGGCCTCCGCATGCTGGCCGAAGTCGTCGGGCAGCTGGCGCACCTGGTCCAGGCCGTGCTCCACGAACAGCATGGCCTCCGCCATTTCGAGGCTGAACTGGTCGCTGCGGCCGCCCGTCATCGATTCGCTGGCGGCCTGGCCCAGTTCGCGCAGCAGGTTCGCCAATGCCGGCGCGCCCAGCTTCTCGCTGGCGCCGGCCAGTTTCGACAGGGCGTCGTTGAAGCTGCCGCCCTCGACCTCGCCGCCTTCCGTGGCGACGCGGTCCCAGCCCTGCTTGGTCTCGATCAGCGCTTCCTTGGCATCCTTCAGGACCTCCGGATCGACGCGGCCGTAGCGGCGCTCGAGATAGTCCGGCGGCACCTGGCCGCCGACGTGGTACGCGTCGCGCAGCCGGCGCGCGTCGGGCGTGGGTTCGGGCGCGGCGGCGATGAAGAACAACGCATCGAGCAGCAGCGCGTCAGGCAGCTCGGCATGGCCCTGCGCCTGGCGCCGCAATTGCAGGTTGACCTGGCCGAACAGCTGCTTCACGTACAGGTCGGGCGCCACCTGGCCCGTCGCGACGAGGTCCGCGACGGCCTGCAGCGCCAGCCAGAACGCATGCGCCTGCGCCTGCGGCTGGCCGTCGACGACGCCCGCCAGCGCATCGCGCATGGCCGCCGCCTGGGCGCGCCGGGCATCGTCGTCGGCGCTGCGCAGGAACAGCAGCAGCGCCTTTTCGAATTGGGCGCGGGTCGCGGCGTAGTCCGGCATCGGGCCGGCCCCGCCGCCCGGCAGCAAGGCCGGCGCGAGGTCCGGCACGAGCATCTGGCCCGGATGCACGCGCTCCACGCCCAGCATTTCCTGCAGCGCGCGATAGTACGGGAACAGCCGCACGGGCTGCGGCGCGGCGCCGTCCAGCAATTCTTCGAGGTATTCGACGAGCGCCCGGTAGGCTTCTCCGACGACGCCGGTCCGCGCGGCGTCGAGCGCCAGCGCGCCGTCCTTGAAGCGGTCGATGACCTGCTCGGCCGCTTCGCTCAGGCGCAGGGCGCCGGCGACGTCGACCATCTGCAGGGCGCCGTGGGCCTGGTGCAGGTGCGACTTGGCGTGCAGCAGAAGGGTCGGCTGCGCTTCCGGACTGCGGCCGGACGCGTCCTGCAGCGCCTTGACGGAGCGCCCGAGCGCATCGCGGATTTCCCCGATGACCCAGGAGAGAGGGCCGGTGTCGAAAGGCGGTGCGGCGGACGCGTGCGAAAGCTGGGTCATGTAAGCAAAAGGTTCGGGGCTCAGGCGGCGACGCGGAAGCGCGACACCGAATTCTTCAGTTCCTGCGCGAGTTCCGCCAGCTGCCGGATCGACTGCGCCGTCTGCTGCGTGCCGCCCTGTGCCTGTTCGGTGATCGCGAGGATGTGCTGCATATTATGCGCCACACCGTTCGCGGACGTCGCCTGCAGGCCCGCCGCGACCGCCATTCCCTGGATCAGCTCCGCCAGCCGGTTCGACACGCGTGAGATGTCGGCCAGCGCCGCGCCGGCCGCGTCGGTCACGCGCGCGCCCTCGACGACGCCCTGGGTCGACTTTTCCATCGCCGCCACGGCGTCGTGCGTGTCGGTCTGGATGGTGCGCACCAGCGCGCCGATCTGCTTGGCCGCTTCGGCCGACCGTTCCGCCAGCCGCTGCACTTCTTCCGCCACGACCGAGAAGCCGCGCCCCGCCTCGCCGGCCGACGCGGCCTGGATCGCGGCGTTCAGCGCCAGCACGTTGGTCTGTTCCGTGATGTCGGAAATGAGCTCGGTGATCTCGCCGATCTCCTGCGACGATTCGCCGAGGCGCTTGATGCGCTTGGAGGTTTCCTGGATCTGCTCGCGGATCTCGCCCATGCCGCGGATGGCGTTCTGCACCGCGGTCGCGCCCTGCTCCGCCGCCGCCACCGACTGGCGCGCCACGTCGGCCGATTCCTTCGCGGAGCTGGACACGTCGGTGATCTCGCCCGCCATGCGCAGCATCGTGGACGACGTGTCCTGGATTTCGCGCGCCTGCTGGCCCGCCGCGACGAGCAGCCGGCTCGACACCAGTTGCGCGTCGTTCGAGGCCTGCGTCACCTTTTCCGCCGTGGCGATCACGCGCACGACGAGACCGCGCAATTCCTCGACCGTGTAGTTGACCGAGTCGGCGATGGCGCCCGTGATGTCTTCCGACACGGTGGCGTACACGGTCAGGTCGCCGTCCGCCACTTCCTGCAGTTCGTTCATCAGGCGCAGGATCGCGGCCTGGTTCTGGTCGTTGGTCGCCTTGGCTTCCTCTTCCTTGGCCTGGGCCAGCAGGCGCATCGCGTCCGCTTCGTGGCGGCGCGCGTCGGCGCCGCGGGTGCGGTTGCGCGAATCCTGCAGCATCACGCGCGAGATGCTGCCCGCCGTGACGAGGGTGAAGATCGACGCCGCCACGAGCAGCCAGAACCAGCCGCCCGTGCTGCCTTCGCCCATGCGGTACGACGCCTGCAGGTCGGTCAGCTGGCGGCGCAGCGCCTCGTTGTCGCTGTAGATGGCCTGCTCGGCGGCCTTGGCGGCGGTCATGTCGGACAGTTTGTCCAGGAAGGTCGAGATCAGCCTCTGGCAGATGTCGAATTTCGATTGCACCTCCTGCAGCTTGGCGCGCAGGTCCGGATCGCGCAGCGGCGCCAGGCCCAGCGCGGCGCTGCCGTTCAGCAGGCCGTCGACGGTGGCGCGGAAGGTCGTGGTGTCGTGGCCCATCTGGAACGCGGTCTCGGGACGGATGCCGCCCGACGTCAGGAATTCGCTGGCGCTGCGCGACAGGCGCTGCGTCAGCATCATCATGCGGCCCAGCGCCGCCAGTTCGCGCGCGCTGCCGCCGCGCGCCGTGCGCTCGGTGAGGATCGATTCCGTCAGCGCCAGCATGTCCGGCGCCAGGATGTCGAGCTGCTTGAGGTTCTTGTCGAAGGCGACGAGTTCCGGCTTCATCTTGAGGATGCTGGCCGCCGCCGCGTCGGACACGTGCCACTTCTTGCGCACCGTGGCCAGCTGCGATGCGAGGTCGCCCGTCGATGCGGGGATCGCGTTGCCGTTGAAATCGCCGCCGCCGGCCAGCAGGTCGAGGTCGTGCGACAGGGCGATGCGGCTGTCCTGCAGCTGCATGAAGGCATCCGGCACGCCCTGCATCGCGTTCGGCGCGGCCTTGCCCACGCGCTGCGAGTGCATCAGCGCTTCGCTGGCGATCTGGGTCTGGCCGCTGGCGATCGCGCCGCTGCCGGCGTTGCGCCACAGCGCCAGCAGGGTAAGGAGGATGCCGATGGCGAAGGCGACGAGCAGGATGCGCAACTGGCGCGGCAGCGACAGGTGGCCGATCAGCGGCAGGCTGAGGTCATCGTCGTCCGCCGCCGCGGCGGCCGCATCGGCCGCGCCGCGCTGCTTGCGCCGGGCCGGCAGGCCGAGGCGCAGCGCGGCGTCGTCCGCGGAACCCGTCGCCGCGGTGCCGCTGACGGGGCCCGCCGGGATCGGAGGCGGGACCGCCGGCAGCGTGCCGACGCCGAACTGCGTGTCCGGCGACGCCAGCACGGTGCCGGTTTCCTCCGTGCGCGCCTGCGCGTCGCCGCCCCCGTTCTTGGGGAAGAAATTCATCGTCAGTTTGGATGCGAATCCCATTCCAGCTCCAGTGCAAAACCCGATTGATTGTTCAGCGTGCGACCTGCAGGAAGCGTTCCTCGCGCGCGAGGGCGGCCAGCGACAGCGGCGTCCATTCCTGTCCTTCGGCGTCGCGCAGGCCGCCGTCGGCAGGTTCCATATCGGCCGCGTGACGCAGGCCCACCACGCGCCCGACCAGCAGGGCGCACGGAAATGCGAGGCTCGGCGCGAACGTCACGAGGCGCGCGCCGGCGCCCGGCAGCGCGTTCGGCGCGGTCTCCGGATCGAGGTAGCGCGCCAGGTCGACGACACCGAGCAGGCTGCCGCGGACGTTCGCGAGGCCGAGATACCACGGCTGCGTGAGCGGCACGGCCGCCAGCGGCGGCAGCGGCACGATCTCGCCGGCTTCGACGAGGTCCAGCAGGTAGCGCACGCCGCCGATCTCCACGCCCAGCTGGTGTGCGCGCGCGCCGCTGCTCGTGCGCGCGGCCTGCATGCGCTCGAGCAGCTGTTCCTGGTACTGGCGCAGGCGGGCGCGGCGCGCCGCGCCTTTCTGTACGCCGGCGTCGCTGGCGTCCATGTCAGGCGCCGAGCGTGGCGATCGCGGCCAGCAGCCTGACCGGGTCGACCGGCTTGACGAAATAATCCTTCGCGCCCTGGCGCATGCCCCAGATGCGGTCCGTTTCCTGGTTCTTGCTGCTGCAGATGATGACGGGGACGGACGCCAGTTCCGGATCGCGCGCGATCGAGCGCGTCACCTGGAAGCCGTTCGCGCCGGGCATCACGACGTCCATCAGGATCAGCTCCGGACGGTCGGCGCGGATCTTGGCCAGCGCATCCTCGCCGTTGTCGGCGGTCGTCACCGTGAAGCCGTTGCGCACGAGGATGTCGGTCAGGTAATAGCGTTCGGTCGGCGAATCGTCGACGATCAGGATTTTTTGTATGGCCACGGTGGGCTCCGCATCGTTGGGTTCAGGCGCTGCCTGTGCCGCCTTGCGCATGGTCGCGCACGGCCGCCAGCAGGCTGTCTTTGGAAAAAGGTTTGGTCAGGTAGGCGCTCGAGCCCACCATCGCGCCGCGCGCGCGGTCGAACAGGCCGTCCTTGGACGACAGCATGACGACCGGCGTGGCGTGGAATTTCGCGCTCTTCTTGATCAGCGCGCAGGTCTGGTAGCCGTCGAGGCGCGGCATCAGGATGTCGCAGAACACCAGCGCGGGCTGGTGGTCGTTGATCTTGGCCAGCGCGTCGAAGCCGTCCTCGGCCAGCACCACCCGGTAGCCGGCCTGCGTCAGGAAAATCTCGGCGGACCGACGGATCGTGTTGCTGTCGTCGATCACCATGATCGTCAAGCCTGTCGGTTGCGTCGTCATATTCGTTTCACTTCAGCATGAACCCGCAAGATAGCATAGGGTCTGGGCCTTGTGCATGAAGTGTTGCAATGCGTCAACTCACCGACGCGCGCTTCATTGAATGGATGACATGGAAGATTGGCGAAACGTCACCACTTGTTAATCAAAGAGCAAACGAATCGGGCCGGATCGCGCTCAGATCGCGGTCATCTCGAAATCGTCCTTGCGCGCGCCGCATTCCGGGCACGTCCAGTTCATGGGCACGTCGGCCCAGCGGGTGCCCGGTGCAATGCCGTCGTCGGGGGCGCCGGCGGCTTCGTCGTAGACCCAGCCGCAAATCAGGCACATCCAGGTCTGATACACCTGTGTTTCAGTACTCACGTTCGATTCCTCTTTTCAGTTCAGTGTTAGCCTATCGGTCCCCATCAGATAAAATGGGGGGAGAGGTATCTTAATCTAACACGCTGTGCAAAACCAACAGTCTCCACTCATCCTCACGTTCGGCCCCTCCGATCCGGTCGGGGCGCTGGGCATCCAGTCCGACGTGACCGTCTTCGCCATGCATGGCTGCCACGCCCTGTCGGTCGTGACCGGCCTGCTCGCGGCCGATTCCGCACGCGTCGACGACATCCAGCCCACCGACCATGCATTCGTCGTCGAACAGGCGCGCATGGTCCTCGAGGACATGCCGGTGTCCGCCATCAAGATCGGGACGATGGCCAGCCTGGAACAGATCGCCGCGATCGCGGAGATCGTGTCCGACTATGCCGACGTGCCGCTCGTGCTCGATCCGTTCACGTCCTCGCTGCCCGATTGCGGCACGCGCGACGACGACATGATGACGCTCATTCATCAACTGCTCGTGCCGCAGGCCAGCGTACTCATGCTGTCGCAGCCCGAACTGGCCCGCTTCGCCGACTGCTGGCGCGACCCGGCCAGCCTGGCCACCGTCGCCGAGGACGCGGCGGACCTGACGGGCATCGGCTGCGGCCACGTGCTCGTGACGGGCACCGGCGGCGGCGACGGCACCCGCTGCAACGAGCTGTACGACCCGGACGGCCTGGCCATCGCCCTGCCCTGGGCGCAACTGCTGCCCGGCCCGTTCGTCGGCGCCGGCAACACGCTGTCGGCCGCGCTGGCGGCACGCATGGCGCGCGGCGCCGGTGCCCAGGAAGCCCTGGCGGGCGCCCAGGATTACGTCACCGGCGCCCTCGCCAACGCCCGCCGCTTCGGCATGGGCCGGCTCATTCCGAACAAGATCTTCCGCGCCCCCGGCGCGGCCTGCTAAATTCAAGAACACCATGACCGCAACCCCGAACACCACATCCCGGAACGACATCCTGTTCGCCCGCGCCCAGCAGACCACGCCGGGCGGCGTGAATTCGCCCGTGCGCGCCTTCCGCTCCGTCGGCGGGACGCCGCGCTTCATCACCCGCGCCGAAGGGCCGTATTTCTGGGATGCGGACGGCAAGCGCTACATCGACTACATCGGCTCCTGGGGCCCGGCCATCGTCGGCCACACCCATCCGAAGGTCGTGAAAGCCGTGCAGGACGCGGCCGCGCGCGGCCTGTCGTTCGGCGCGCCGACCGAGGGCGAAATCGAGATCGCCGAGGAAATCTGCCGCCTCGTGCCGTCGATCGAGCAGGTGCGCCTCGTCTCGTCCGGCACGGAAGCGACGATGAGCGCGCTGCGCCTGGCGCGCGGCGCCACCGGCCGCGACAAGATCGTCAAGTTCGAAGGCTGCTACCACGGCCACGCCGATTCCCTGCTCGTCAAGGCCGGCTCGGGCCTGCTCACGTTCGGCAACCCGACGTCGGCCGGCGTGCCGGAAGACTTCGTCAAGCACACGCTCGTCCTCGACTACAACAACATCCCGCAGCTGGAAGACGCGTTCCAGTCGATGGGCGACACCATCGCCTGCGTGATCGTGGAAGCCGTGGCCGGCAACATGAACCTGATCCGCGCGACGCCGGAATTCCTGCACCGCATGCGCGAACTGTGCACCGAGTACGGCACGGTCCTGATCTTCGACGAGGTGATGTCGGGCTTCCGCGTCGGTCTCAGGGGCGCGCAGGGACTGTACGGCATCACGCCGGACCTGACGGCGCTGGGCAAGGTCATCGGCGGCGGCATGCCGGTGGCTGCCTTCGGCGGCCGCGCCGACCTGATGCAGAAGATGGCGCCGATCGGCCCCGTCTACCAGGCCGGGACGCTGTCCGGCAACCCGGTCGCCGTCGCCGCCGGCATGACGACCTTGCAACTGATCCAGGAACCGGGCTTCTACGAGCATCTCACCGCGCAGACGGCGAAGCTGGTCGACGGCCTCACCGCCGCGGCGCGGGAAGCGGGCATCGCATTCTGCGCGGACGCCGTCGGCGGCATGTTCGGCATGTATTTCGCGGACACGATCCCGTCCACCTACGGCCAGATGATGGCCGGCGACAAGGAGCGCTTCAACCGCTTCTTCCACGGCATGCTGGACGAGGGTGTGTACTTCGCCCCGGCCATGTTCGAGGCCGGCTTCGTGTCGGCGGCGCACGATGACGGCGTGATCGCCGCGACGGTCGACGCGGCCCGCCGCGTCTTTTCCCGCATCGCGTAGGGTGGGCACCCCGTGCCCACGCGTGACGTTGGCGTCAAGTTGGCATCAGGCAGGCGTTAAGTTAGCGTCAGGCTGGCGTTAAGTCGGCGTTACGTTCAATGTAGCGCACCGCGCGTTTGCCGCCACGACGCACACGCCCGCGTGGGCACAGTGTGCCCACCCTACAACTGTCGACCATCGACCTCCATTCGCGCCAGGCCACCCATGCCGTTCAAGCTTTTCCGCCGCCTCACCGACAACGCCACCCTGAAATCGCTCGGCCCCGGCCTGATCACCGGCGCCGCGGACGACGATCCGTCCGGCATCGCCACCTATTCGCAGGCCGGCGCGCAATTCGGCTTCAACACGCTGTGGACGCTCGTGCTGACCTACCCGTTCATGGTCGGCATCCAGCTCGTGTCGGCGCGCATCGGCCGCGTGACGGGGCGCGGGCTGGCGGCCAACATCCGCCGCGCGTACTCTCCCTGGCTGCTGTACGTGATCGTCGCCCTGCTGCTCATCGCCAACGTGATCAACATCGCGGCCGATATCGCCGCGATGGGCGAAGCCCTGCGCCTCGTGACCGGCGCGGCGTCCGGCCAGCCGTACGCGCTCGGCTTTGGCCTGGTGTGCCTGCTGCTGCAGGTGTTCCTCCCGTACGCCACGTACGTGCGCTACCTGAAATGGCTGACGCTGGGCCTGCTGGCCTATGTCGCGACGGCATTCGCGGTGCACATGCCGTGGACCGAAGTGTTCGCGCGCACGGTGTGGCCGCACTTCACGTTCACGAAGGATTCCGTCGCGCTCATCGTCGCCGTGTTCGGCACGACGATCAGTCCCTATCTGTTCTTCTGGCAGGCGTCGCAGGAAGTCGAGGAGATCCGCAACGACCACCACACGCGCGCCCTGCGCACGCGCCCGCGCGACGCCGCCGCCCAGCTCAGGCGCATCAAGTCCGACACGCTGATCGGCATGGGGTTTTCCAACATCGTCGCCTTCTTCATCATGCTGACGACGGCCGTCACGCTCGGCGCGCACGGCATCACGGACATCCAGTCCTCAAGCCAGGCGGCCGAGGCGCTGCGTCCGGTGGCGGGCGAATTCGCGTTCTTCGCGTTCGCGCTGGGCATCATCGGCACCGGGCTGCTGGCCGTGCCCGTGCTGGCCGGCTCGGCCGCCTACGCCGTCACCGAGAGCTTCCGCTGGCGCAACGGCATGGACCTGAAAGTCGTGGAGGCGCGCGAGTTCTACGGCCTCATCGCCCTCGCGACCCTGGGCGGCGTGCTGCTCGACTTTGCCCCGATCCACCCGATCGAGGCGCTGGTGCTGTCCGCGCAGATCAACGGCGTCATCGCCGTGCCGATCATGGCCGTCATGATGCTGCTCGCGCATAACCGCAAGATCATGGGCAGCTACACCCTGTCGATGCGCCACACCGTCATCGGCTGGGCCGGCGTGGCGATCATGCTGGTGGCGGTCGTCGCGATGTTCGCGACGCTGTGATTCCCCGCGGCTGCTGAACCTCGCACTGCCCGTGATGATGGGCGCGCCGGCCACCGTCGCGTTCGCGGCGAACCTGTTCCTGAACCTGAAGCAATAAGCGCGGCGCTCCGGTTATACTTGCCCGGATAACAAAACCGGAAGAGGCGCGACGCATGGCTGTTCATCCCGTTCGATTTTCCTGCGCCGCGCTGGCCGCCGCGGGCCTGTTCGCCGTCGCGTCGCTTTCGACCGGGGCGCCGGACCGCGCCGCAACGACCACCCCGCCAGGAACCAGCATGGAAAAGAAACCCGTTTCGCTCGCCACCATCACACGCCAGGAGCAGGCGCTGCAATTCACGTCCTTCGACAACGACGCCGCGCTCGCGATCGGCAACCGGATCGTCGAGCAGGCCAAGGCCGACAAGGTCGCCGTCACGGTCGACGTCAGCGTCAACCGCAATCCGCTGTTCTTCCACGCGATGGCGGGCACGAGCCCGAACAACGCCGACTGGATCCGCCGCAAGAGCAACCTCGTGAACCGCACGGGCCACGCGTCGTTCTGGGTGCACACGCAAGCCGTCGAGCGCGGCCAGGACTTCGACAACCTGCCGACGTTCGACAGCAAGGATTACGCGGCCCACGGCGGCTCATTCCCCATCGTCGTCAAGGGCACGGGGCAGATCGGCACCATCACCGTGTCCGGCCTCGCGGGCGTGGACGACCACGCGATGGTCGTCCGCGCGCTCAAGTGGTACCTGAAGGCGGACGACGTGCCGCTCTGATTATTTGAGCCAGCCGCGATGGCGGAAATACAGGAACGGGGCGATCGCGCTGACGACCATCAGCCCGAGCGACCAGCCATAGCCGAAGTTCCAGTGCAGCTCCGGCAGGAATTCGAAGTTCATGCCGTAGATGCTGGCGATCAGCGTCGGCGGCAGGAAGGCGACCGAGGCCACCGAGAAGATCTTGATGATCTTGTTCTGGTTGATGTTGATGAAGCCGACGGTGGCATCCATCAGGAAGTTGATCTTGTCGAAAAGGAATGAGGTGTGGCCGTCCAGCGATTCGATGTCGCGCAGGATCTGGCGCGCTTCCTCGAACTGGTCCGTATTCAGCAGGCGGCCGCGCATCAGGAAGCTGACGGCGCGGCGCGTGTCCATCATGTTGCGTCGGATGCGGCCGTTCAAGTCTTCCTCGTGGGCGATCGCATTCAGCGCGGAGGCCGCGTCCTGGTCGGTGAATTCCTTCTGCAGCACGCGCTGGCTGACCTCTTCCAGGCTTTCGTAGATGCCTTCCAGCGCGTCGGCCGAGTACTCGGCGTCGGTCGCGTACAGGTCGAGCAGCACGTCCATGTAGTCCTCGATCGAGCCGGGCCGCGAGCGCGCGCGCAGGCGCACGAGACGAAACACGGGCAGGTCGTCCGTGTGGACCGAGAACAGGATTTTCCTGGCCAGGATGAACGCGACCGTCACGATGCGCGACGGGCCGTCCTCTTCCTCGCGCAGGAAATCGGTGCGCAGGTGCAGGTCGCCGTTTTCCGCCTCGTAGTAGCGGGCCGAGGCCTCGATGTCCTGGACTTCGTCCTCGCCGGGCAGGATCACGCCATAGGTCGCCTTGACCAGCGCGCGTTCCTCGTCCGTGGGATCGGTCAGGTCGACCCAGACGGCCGGCGCGTTCTCCAGATCGGCCCGCGACGCGACGGGCACCTGGTTCAGTCGGCCATTTTGTAGGACAAATACGTTGATCATGCGCTGCTTTCTCGGCCGGATTCGGAAACAGCGCAAGTGTACCTGCAAGCTCTGAGGCCGGCCACCTAAACACCGGGGTCAGAGCCCGGTTTTTGGAAATAGCCGTTGGGAACATCGAATTGCGGCAAGCCAGCGTCGCTGCGCCTCAACAGCTTGCACTTGGTATCTTGCCAAAAATCGGGCTCTGACCCCGGTTTAGGGCAATTCCGCGGCGTTCATGCGGCGCTGGATGACCGCGGTGCGGCGCGCCAGGTAGTTGGTGTCGCGGTGGCGGTCGTAGAAGCGTGGGTTCGGCAGCATCACGGCCAGGCGCGCCCCCTGGGCCGGGTTCAGGTTCGCGGCCGCGGTGTGGAAGTAGTGGCGCGCGGCGGCTTCGGCGCCGAACACGCCGCGGCCGAATTCGACCACGTTCAGGTAGATTTCCAGGATGCGTTCCTTGTCCATCACCGCTTCCAGCATGTAGGCGATGACGAGTTCCTGGCCCTTGCGCAGGTAGTTGCGCGAGCCGGACAGGAACAGGTTCTTGGCCAGCTGCTGGGTGATCGTCGAGCCGCCGCCCACGACCTTGTGCTTCTTGTTGTTGCGCTCGTACGCCCTTTCCAGCGCGTCCCAGTCGACGCCGTCGTGGTCGATGAAATTGGCGTCCTCGGAGGCGATCACGGCACGTTTGAGGTTGTTCGAGATGCGCGCGTACGGCACCCACACCTGTTCCAGCTTCGCATTCGGGTTCTGCTCGCGCAGCGCCGCCAGCTGCTGGCGCATCATGCTCGTGGACGATGGGTTGAACTGCGTCCACCAGCAGACCATCGCAAAGAAATACAGCTGCAGCAGGACGACGAGCAGCAGCGGACCGAGGACGATCCATTTCAGCCAGCGCCGGCCGCCGGCCTTCGAGCGCACGAGCGCGCCCGCCTTGAGCGTGCCGATGCCGCTCATGACGGCGCGCGCATGCGGGCCAGCAGCGCCGCCGTTTGCGGCCGCACGCCGCGCCAGATGGCGAACGCCTCGGCGGCCTGTTCGACGAGCATGCCGAGACCGTCGCGCACGGTGGCGCCGTGCGTTTGCGCGAACCGCATGAACGGCGTCGGCTCCTTCCCGTACATCATGTCCAGCGCCAGCGTCCCCGCGCGGAACGCCGAGGCGGGCACCGGCGGCAGGTCGGACGACAGGCTCGCCGACGTGGCGTTGACGACGACGTCGAACGGGCCCGTGATCGCGTCGAAGCCGCAGGCGCCGATCTGTCCCGGATACGCCACGTGAGCGGCAAAATGGTCGACGAGCGCATCGGCCGTCGCGCGCGTGCGGTTGGCGATCACGATCGCTTCCGGCCGCTCGCGCAGGAACGGCAGGATCACGCCGCGCGCCGCGCCGCCCGCGCCCAGCAGCAGGATGCGCTTGCCGGCGAGCGGCACGCCGACGTTGTGCACGATGTCGGCCACGAGGCCCGGACCGTCCGTGTTGTCGCCGACGATCTCGCCGTTGTCGAAGCGCAGCGTGTTGACGGCGCCGGCCAGGCGCGCCCGCTCTTCCAGCCGGGTGGCCAGCGCGGCCGCTTCCAGCTTGAACGGGACCGTCACGTTGGCACCGCGGTACCCTTGCGCGACGAGGCCGCGGACGGTGTCGGCGAAGCCGTCGAGCGGCGCCAGGCAGCGCCCGTACGAGATGTCCTGGCCGGTCGCGGCCGCGAAGGCGGCGTGGATGTCCGGCGACTTGCTGTGGGCGATCGGGTTGCCGATCACGCAATATTTATCGCTCATTCAATCTCCTGCATTCAGTCTGCCGTCAGCCGTCCCCGCGCAATTCCGCCTGGAGTTTTTCCTCGCGCGTGAATTTGAAGCGGGTGACGACGATCCACAAATCGTCCTTGTCGGTCGAGCGCATATTGGCCGGGAATTTGCCGAACGGAGCCGCCCGGCGCACGATGGACAGCGCGGCCTTGTCCAGCGCCGGATTGCCGGAGCTGCGTTCGATGCGCGGTCCGCCTTCCTTTTCGTAGAGGGTGCCGTCCTGGAAGATCGGGATGTAGACGACCAGTTCGCCGTACAGCTTCTTCCCGTTCTGCTGCGGGAAGTTCAGCGTGCCGACCTCCTCCACGCGCTTCTGCATCGCCTTGTAATACATGGCGTAGCCGACTTCGCGCGTGCTGGGGCTGATGAACGTCTTCTTGGGGCGCTTGTTCTCGTCGGCGATGCGCTGGGTGATCTCGGCCGTCATGCGCGCGATGGCCCGGGTGGAATCGAGGTTGTCGGCGCCCGTGCGGCTGGGGTCGGGTTTATCCTGGTCGGCCAGGGGCGCGCGGTTGAACTGCGACTGGCGCATCTTCGTCAGGACGCTTTTCTGCTGCTGTTCCAGCTCGGCGATGCGGCGCTGCACGGCCTTGATGCTGTCGCCATTGTCGATCTTGCGCAGGTCCGGCAGGGGCGACTGGGCGCGCCCGGCATCGGCATTGCCGCCGCCGTCCAGGTTGGCCTGCGCCAGCGCGTCGGCCTTGACGGGCGCGCGCGCATGCTTGGCGTTGACCAGGATGACCTCCAGGCCCGGATCGGCCGGCTGCAGCCGGAATGCATCCGGCGCGGCGAAGCGGATCGCCAGCAGGGAGGCATGCGCCAGCACCGAACAGGCGATGGCGATCATCAGGGGACGGTTGTGTCGGAGGGTCTTCACGCGCTGCGGGGTGGGACGGTTGGGGTCACGGAACTGCCCATTCTACCGTGCAGCGCGGCATCTGGGGTAGCGTGGGCACCCCGTGCCCACGGAGATGTCGCCGCGACGCGACCATTTGGTGCGCACGGGGTGCCCACCCTACGGCGGCGATACACGCCGTCAATATGCCGCGGCGATGCCGCCTGTCGTTGGACGCGTGGACGGCAAATCCGTCCACGCTACGCATCACGCCTGCTCGCCCGCCACATCGGTCTGCGTCTCCGGATCGGTGACGGTCACGGCACCTTCGGCCTCGGCCGCTTCCGCCGCGGCCGCCTCGCCCGTGTCGGCCCCCGCAGCGCCGGCCGCCTCGTCCTCTTCATCCAGGCCCAGCTCCGCGGCCGCCTCCGGCGCCACGGCGGCCACCTCGAGCAGGCGTGCCTCCAGCGCCAGGTCGACCTCGTCCCAGCGCACGATGTCCAGGCGGACCTGCGCGCCGCGCGCGGCCTGCGGCATGCCCGGCAGGCGGATCACGAGCGGGATCTCGACGAGGCGCAGCACCTCGTCCTTCAAGACGACGGCATCGACCTGCCTCGCGTTTTCCTGCGCCAGCCAGCGCAGGCACCAGTAACGCTCCATGTTCTGCTGGAAGTCGTTGTAGGCCGAGTAGGCGGCGTCGAACGCGGAGACGATCGAGAACAGGGTCGCGTCGCGGTGCTTGAACGGGGCGACGAGCGGCGCCGTCACGCCGTTCGCGGCGCAGGCGAGGATCTGCCACTGGTTCACGAGGTCGGTGTAGCGGCGCAGCGGCGACGTCGACCACGCATATTGATCGACGCCGAGGCCCTGGTGCGGCGCCGCGTGCGTGACCATGCGCACCTGCATCTTGGCGGCCCAGCCGCCGGCCCCCGGTCCCTGCGAGCGGTAGATGCCCGGCACGCCGCAGTCGTGCAGCAGCTTGCCCCACGTGCTGTTCGCGAAGATCATCAGCTCGGCCACGATCTTGTCCAGCGGCGCGCCGCGCTTGCGGCGCACGATCGTCACGACGTCGTCCTCGACATAGAAATTGAAGTCGACGCGGTTGGCCTGCTCCGGCTTGAGGCCGAAATCCTCGCGCTTCTTCATGCGCCCCGCTTCCAGCTGCAGCGCCCATTGCCACAGCAGGCCCAGCTCGGTCTTGTGCGGGTAGTCGCCCTCGCCGCTGTTCAGCGTGTCCTCGTTGACGACGTCATCGAGGTCGTTGTGGCGCAGATTGTTCTTGATGGGCACGCGCTCGGCACGCGTCGTCGTCGAGATCACGGACCACGAGGCCGGGTCGAGCACGGCGTACAGCGACAGCGCCGGGCAGTCGGTGCCCTCGGCCAGCGTGTAGGCATCGACGACCTCGTCCGGCAACATCGTGATCTTGTCGCCCGGCATATACACGGTCGACATGCGCGCGCGGGCGATCTTGTCGATGGCGTCGTCCGGGCGGATGCCCAGGCCCGGCGCGGCGATGTGGATGCCCACGCGCACCGTGCCGTCGGCCAGCGTCTCGACGGAGAACGCGTCGTCGATCTCGGTCGTCGTCACGTCGTCGATGGAGAACGCGGCCACGTTCGCCAGCGGCAGGTCGCCGGGCGGCGGCGGCACGGTCACGGGCGGGAAGCCGGCGCCGCGCGGGAAATACTCGAACAGGAAGCGCCCCATGTGCAGCTCTTTCGCCGACGCGATGCCGCCCGTGGACAGCATCAGGCGCGGGGCCGTCGTCTGCAATTCGTCGGCGGCCGTCTCGAGGGCCTTGTATTCGATGCTGTTCTTGTCTGGCTTGAACAGCAGTTGCTGGACCAGCGGCTGCATCGCCTGCGGCAGCGTGCCGGCCTTGAGTTCCTCGACAAACGCGGCCTGGACGACGGCCTGCTGTTTCTTCTTTTCGATGCCGGCCAGCGCCGCGCGCAGCGATTGCTCCGGCGCCGCCTTGTAGCGGCCGCGGCCCTTCTTGTAGAAATAGATGGGCGAGCCGTGCAGGGCCAGCACGAGGCCGGCCGCTTCGAACGGCAGGGGCGCATGGCCGAAGTATTCCGCGCCCAGCTCCGCGAACCCGAATTCTTCCTGGCCCGCGACTTCCCACAGAAATTCCAGGTCGACGTCCGCCGCGACGGCCTTCGCCTGTTCCAGCAGGGTAGCAGGATCGGGCTTGTCGAACTGCAGCAGCACATCGCGCGCCTTGACCTTGGTACGCTTCCCGCTCGGCATTTCGACCTGGTAAGCCTCGCCCGCCTGCGACAGCACGGTGCCGACCTTGAAATCGCCGGACTCTTCAAAAAATAAGTTCATGTTTATTTCGTATTCATATTGGTTGCGGTCGCTACAAGATCCAGCACCGAGGGCAGGAACACCTCGGTGACCAGCAGCAGGCCCTGGCGGCGGCGGTACACGCAACGCCGCGCAAAAAAAGTCATGTCCGTCGGACCAACCGAAGTCTCGCGCGCCGGGCCATCGTGACCGAGCGCATCACGCACGCGGGCCAGCAGCGGATGGCCCGGACGCAGCCGCGCGAATTCGAGCGCGCCGCGCGTTACCCTCGGATCGTAGAACAGCGTGGTGCCGAGCGAACGCTCGCCCAGCGCCGAAAACAATGGCCAGTCGCTCGCGCTCGCGCTCATCGGCACGACGGTGTGGCCGTACACGACCGGCCGGCCATCGCAGCGCAGCAGCACTTCGCGCTCCCACACGCGCTGGGGCCGCGCCAGGCCGATGGCGCCGGCCTCGTCCGCCAGGCAGACATTGCCCGCCTGGCGCAGTTTCTGTACGCGAAAATGTCGGCTGTGCGCGATCAGGCGCGCCGTCAGCGAGCCCGGCGTCGTCAGCCAGTCGCGCATCGCGGCCGGCGCGTGCACGCCGTCCGGATGCGCCAGCCAGCGGGCCTGGCGCCGCGACCCCGGCCTCACCTTGCCGGGTCCGATCCGGCGCCGCCTTGCAGATTATCCGTCAGGCAGAATGCCAGCACCTCGTCGACATACTGCTCGAATTCCGACACCGCGTGGTCGCTGCCCTCAATGACGTGCTGGTGCGCGCCCCCGTAATGCGCAACCATGTCGCGGTAGTCCAACACCTCGTCGCCGGTCGCGGCCAGCAGGAAATAACGCTCCGGACGCGTGATGGTGCCGACCTTCAATGCGGCCAGCTCGTCGATGTACTCGCGCTTGAATTCGAACGGTTCGCCGGTGTGCCATTCGGTCGTGATGCCGACGTGCTTGTCGAGGTCCTTCAAGGGATCGACGGCAGGGTTGATCAACGCGGCGCGGCAGCCGAAGCGTTCCGCCAGCCAGGTGGCGTAAAAGCCGCCCAGCGAGGAGCCGATGATCGCCAGCGCATTGTCCCCTCTTGCCGCGTAACGCTCGACCAGCGTGAGCACGAGGTCCATCGCGGCCTTGGGCGATGGCGGCAGTTGCGGACAGATCAGGTCGCCAGCGCGGCCGGCCGCCTCCATCCGCTGCTGCACGACGCGCGCCTTGAACGAGCGCGGCGACGAACGGAAGCCGTGCAGGTAAAGAAGATGCGGTGTGATGCCGCTCATACCGCCAGCGCCTCCAGCAGCTTCTGGTGGACGCCGCCGAAGCCGCCATTGCTCATCACCAGGATGTGGTCGCCCGGCTGCGCGGCCTGGACGACCGCCTGCACCAGGTAATCGAGCTGGTCGAAGCTGTGCGCGTTGGCGCCCAGCGGTTTCAACGCGTCGGCCAGCGACCAGCCCAGCGCCTGCTGGCTGCCGAAGCCGAACACGAGGTCGGCATCCTTGAGGCTGCCCGGCAGCGCATCCTTCATGGCGCCCAGTTTCATCGTGTTCGAACGCGGTTCCAGCACGGCGAGGATGCGGGCGCCGCTTTTATCCCCTGCGCCGATCTTCTGGCGCAGGCCGCCAATCGTCGTCGCGATGGCCGTCGGATGGTGCGCGAAGTCGTCGTACACGGTCACGCCCTTGACCTTGCCGCGGACTTCCATGCGCCGCTTGACGCTCTGGAAGCGCGCCAGCGAATCGATCGCCTGCGCGGGCGGAACGCCGACATGGCGCGCGGCGGCGATGGCGGCCAGCGCGTTGCTGCGGTTGTGATGGCCGGTCAGGTCCCAGTGGACGGTGCCCTGCTGCTGGCCACCGAACAGGACATCGAAGCTGGAGCCGCCCGGATGCTCGACGAGGCTCCAGTCGACGCCCCCGGAACTGCCGAAGCTTTCCTTCTCGCTCCAGCAGCCGCGCTTCAGGACGCGCCCCAGCGACGCCTCGTCGCCATTGACGACGATGCGGCCGACGCCGGGCACCGTGCGCACGAGGTGGTGGAATTGCGTCTCGATGGCGCCGATATCCGGGAAGATGTCGGCGTGATCGTATTCAAGATTGTTCAGCACCGCGGTCTTCGCATGGTAGTGCACGAATTTCGAGCGCTTGTCGAAGAAGGCGGTGTCGTACTCGTCCGCCTCGATGACGAAGAAATCCGAATCCGTCTCGCCGGACAGGCGCGCCGACACGCCGAAATTCAGCGGCACGCCGCCGATCAGGAAGCCCGGAGAATAGCCGGCATCTTCCAGTATCCAGGCTAGCATCGACGACGTCGTCGTCTTGCCGTGCGTCCCCGCGACGGCCAGCACCCATTTATTATGAAGAATATGGTCGCCGATCCATTGCGGGCCAGAGACGTACGGCAAGCCGCGGTTCAGGATTTCCTCGACGAGCGGATTCCCGCGCGTCATCACGTTGCCGACGACGTACAGGTCCGGGTTCAGGTTCACCTGCTCGGGCCCGTAACCCTGGATCAGTTCGATGCCCTGGGCTTCGAGCTGGGTGCT
This sequence comes from Massilia luteola, assembly GCF_034420155.1. NCBI lineage: Bacteria > Pseudomonadati > Pseudomonadota > Betaproteobacteria > Burkholderiales > Oxalobacteraceae > Massilia > Massilia luteola. The sequence continues at coordinate 65,407 of NZ_JAXOFN010000012.1, read as the reverse complement.
CATCGGAGGATAGACGTTGGCGTCGCACCCGGTGACGCGATGGCCGGCCTCTTTGGCCAGCACCGCGAGGCCACCCATGAAGGTGCCGCAGATGCCGAGGATATGGATGTGCATGACGTGCCGAATGAGAGATCGGTTAATGGCGAATACGCGATTCTACCCGACGCGATGCCATTTTCCTTTCAAGAGTATGATCTCGAACATGATGCCCAATTCAAATGACGACCTCCAACAGGTGCGTGCACGCATCGCCGCGACGGCCGCCCGCTTGATTGCCCAGGACGGGGCCGACTACTCCACGGCAAAGACGAAGGCGGCGCGCCAGGTGCTCGGCGTGGATCGGCCTTCTCCGAATTATTTGCCGGACAATATACAGGTCGAGGACGAGGTACGCCGCTACCAGACCCTGTTCCATGGCCCCGCCCAGGCCGCGCGCGTCAGGCACATGCGCAGCGCGGCCCTCGAAGTGATGGAACAGCTGGCCGAATTCCGCCCCTATCTCACGGGTGCCGTGCTGAACGGGACGGCGGGCGAACATGACATCATCCACCTGCAATTATTCGCCGACAGCGCCAAGGAAGTCGAAATCTGGCTCCTGAACCGCAACGTCAATATCGAGCTCTCGGAAACGCCCCACTTCAAGGGCGGTCGCCACGATCCGGTGGAGACGGTCAGTTTTACGTGGCAAACGGAGATGGTGCTCGCCGAGTTATATGAGATGAACGACCTGCGGGGCGCGTTGAAGCCCCGCGCCGACGGCCGCCTACAGCGCGTCGATGCCGCCGGCCTGCGCAATCTGCTGGATGACCATGCCGAATAAGCGTTCGGCACTCGATACTTTGTGGAATAACAGAATGAACAAAAAACACCTGGCCGGCTATGTGATCCTGGCCACCGCCTTTACCGTGCTGGGCGCCATCGCCGGCGTCAAGCAGGACGCCAAGGGCCCGCTGACGACGACGTATGCGCCGACGGACGGCCGCCCGCACACGGCCGTAACGAATTTGTATGCATCGTCGCTGAACGACCTCGCCGGCAAGCCGCAGCCGCTCGGCCAGTGGAAAGGCAAGCCGCTGCTCGTCAACTTCTGGGCCTCGTGGTGCGCGCCGTGCGTGTCGGAGATGCCGGAACTGTCCGCACTGGCAGCCAAGGACGGCGGCAAGCACTTCAATGTCATCGGCATCGGCATCGATTCCCCCACGAACCTCGTCGAGTTTACCCGCAAAATCAAGATTGCCTACCCGTTGTACGTAGGCGGCATGGGTGGCACCGACCTCGCGCGCGATCTCGGCAACGCCAACGGCGGACTGCCGTTTACCGTGCTGATCGGCGCAGATGGCCAGGTCCGCAAGACTTACCTGGGCCGCCTCAAGTTCGATCAGGTGCGCGCCGACCTCGCCAAGCTGTAGGCCGCGGCCGGCGCACAGTGAACGATCGTTCACTTATTTTCCGACTTCTTTTTATCGCTTGCCAATACGTAACGTTGGCGGCAAAATGCCTGTCTTTCGGGCAAACAGACGGTTCAACATGGCGAAAAAGCTACTGCTGCTCAATGGCCCCAACCTGAATTTGCTGGGGACACGTGAGCCTGCGGTGTACGGCGCGACGACGCTGGCCGACATCGAGCAGGCCGCCACCGCCCAGGCCGATGCGGCCGGGGCGGAGATCGCCTGCTTCCAGAGCAACCATGAAGGAGCGCTGATCGACCGTATCCACGCTGCCCGCCAGGAAGGCGTCGATGCGATCGTCATCAACCCGGGCGGACTGACCCATACCAGCGTCGCACTGCGCGATGCGCTGGCCGGGGTGGATATTCCGTTCGTTGAAGTGCACATCTCTAATATTTACAAGCGCGAGGAATTCCGGCACCACTCATTCTTGTCCGCGATTGCGCTCGGCACGATCTGCGGACTGGGAACTGATGGATATCGCTTTGCCATCGACTTCGCGCTGAAACAGCGTTAATCTACGTCAACTTCACGCATTCCGCGCGTAAGTGCGTACCACCCGACGCGCCGTATGCTCTTAAACAAATAATTCCAAGGGGTTTCACATGGATCTAAGAAAACTCAAGACACTGATCGACCTCGTCGCCGAGTCGGATATCGCCGAACTCGAAGTGACCGAAGGCGAAAGCAAGGTCCGCATCGTCAAGTCCTCGGCAATCCCGCAGAATCAGATGGTCATGATGCCGTCGCAGGGCGTCCAGCAGTTCTCGACGCCGGCCATGCAGGCGCCGGCCGCCGCGCCCGCCGCGGCACCGGCCGCGCCGGCCGAACCGACCGGCCACGTCGTCAAGTCGCCGATGGTCGGCACCTTCTATCGCTCCTCGGCACCGGGCGCCCCGGCGTTCATCGAAGTCGGATCGACCGTGAAGGAAGGCGATACCCTGTGCATCATCGAAGCGATGAAGCTCCTGAATGAAATCGATGCCGACGCCTCCGGCACCGTCACCAAGATCCTGGTGGAAAACGGTCAACCCGTCGAATTCGGCCAGCCGCTGTTCGTGATCGGCTGATGTCTCCCGGCGCGGTCGTTCGACCGCGCCCTCCCGGCATGTCGCCGGCACTCAAAGAAACACCGAACTTACCATGTTTGAAAAAATTCTTATCGCCAACCGTGGTGAAATCGCGTTGCGTATCCAGCGCGCCTGCCGCGAAATGGGCATCAAGACGGTCGTCGTGCACTCCGAGGCCGACAAGGACGCCAAGTACGTGAAGCTGGCCGACGAGTCCGTTTGTATCGGCCCGGCGCCGTCGGCGCAGAGCTACCTGAGCATGCCGGCGATCATCAGCGCGGCCGAAGTCACGGACGCCGAGGCGATCCACCCGGGCTACGGCTTCCTGTCCGAGAACGCCGATTTCGCCGAACGCGTCGAAAAATCGGGCTTCGTGTTCATCGGCCCGCGTCCGGAATCGATCCGCCTGATGGGTGACAAGGTCTCGGCCAAGCAGGCCATGATCCGCGCCGGCGTGCCGTGCGTGCCCGGCTCGGACGGCGCCCTGCCCGACGATCCCAAGGAGATCATCCAGACCGCGCGCCGCGTCGGCTATCCGGTCATCATCAAGGCCGCCGGCGGCGGCGGTGGCCGCGGCATGCGCGTCGTGCATACGGAAGCCGCGCTGCTGAACGCCGTCGCGATGACCAAGACCGAGGCCGGCACCGCGTTCGGCAATCCGGAAGTCTATATGGAGAAATACCTGGAGAATCCGCGCCACGTGGAAATCCAGATCCTCGCCGACGAGCACAAGCAGGCCGTCTGGCTGGGCGAACGCGACTGCTCGATGCAGCGCCGCCACCAGAAGGTGATCGAGGAAGCGCCGGCACCGGGCATCCCGCGCAAGCTGATCGAGAAGATCGGCGACCGCTGCGCCGAAGCCTGCCGCAAGATCGGCTACCGCGGCGCCGGCACGTTCGAATTCCTGTACGAAAACGGCGAGTTCTACTTCATCGAGATGAACACCCGCGTGCAGGTCGAACACCCGGTCACCGAAATGATCACCGGCATCGACATCGTCCAGGAACAGATCCGCATCGCCTGCGGCGAAAAGCTGCGCTTCCGCCAGCGCGACATCATGCTGTCGGGCCACGCGATCGAGTGCCGCATCAACGCGGAAGACCCGTTCAAGTTCACGCCGTCGCCGGGCCGCATCACGGGCTGGCATCCGCCGGGCGGCCCCGGCATCCGCGTCGATTCGCATGCGTACGCCGGCTACTACGTCCCGCCGAACTACGACTCGATGGTCGGTAAGGTGATTGCCTACGGCGCCACGCGCGACCAGGCGATCCGCCGCATGCAGATCGCGTTGTCGGAAATGGTGGTCGAGGGTATCCTGACCAACATCCCGCTGCACCGCGAACTGATGGTCGACGCCCGTTTCATCGAAGGCGGCACCAACATCCATTACCTGGAGCAGAAGCTGGCCCACAAGCCGGACCTGCCGAAGGATGGCGCGATCGGCGCCAAATCCGAGGCTGCTGACTCGAAGGCCGAACAATGAGTTGGACCGAAGTCATCATCGAGATCGCACGCGAGCACGCCGAGGGGCTGTCCGATGCCCTGATGGAAGCGGGCGCGCTGTCGGTCTCTGTGGAAGATGCGGACGAAGGCACGGAAGACGAAAAGCCCCTGTTCGGCGAGCCGGGCATGGTGCCCGAGCAGGCCGCCTGGGACCACAGCCGCGTCGTCGCGCTGACGGACGAGGATGCCGACCAGGCCGCGATCGTGCTCGACGCCGCCACCGCCATCGGCCTGCAAAACGCGCCCGCGTTCACGACCCGCAAGGTCGCGGATGCCGACTGGGTGCGCCTGACGCAATCGCAGTTCGAGCCCATCCACATCGGCAAGAACATCTGGGTCGTGCCGAGCTGGCACGAAGCGCCGGACCCGGACGCGCTGATCCTGGAAGTCGACCCCGGCCTGGCCTTCGGCACGGGCAGCCATCCGACCACGCGCCTGTGCATGGAATGGCTGGAAGCGCATCCCGCACCCGGAAAATCCGTGCTGGACTACGGCTGCGGCTCGGGCATCCTGGCGATGGTCGCCAGGAAGCTCGGCGCACAGGACGTCACCGGCGTCGACATCGACGAGCAGGCCATCGAATCCGCCCGGCTGAACGCCGCGCGCAACCGCTGCGAGATCGACTTCTACGTGCCGGACGATTTCGGCGCGTCGACGCACGGCAACGCGCGTTTCGACATCGTCGTCGCGAACATCCTGTCGAGCCCATTGAAGCTGATGGCGCCGATGCTCTCGGGCCGCGTGGCCGACGGTGGTTCGCTGATCCTGTCGGGCGTGCTCGCGCGCCAGGCCGATGAAGTGGCCGCCGCGTACGCACCTTTCATCAAGCTGGGCGTCTGGGCCGAGTTGGACGGCTGGGTCGCCCTGCACGGGCAGCTCGGCGCGGCGCATGCACCGGAGCCCCGCGCTGCCATCGGCGACAGCAAATAAGGCATGGCGCTCGCCACCCAATGCCCGCATTGCCACACCACGTTCCGCGTCGCCGCGGACCAGCTCAAGCTCCGCGGCGGCATCGTCCGCTGCGGGGCCTGCCAGCGCATCTTTGACGGCAACGCCCACCTGATCGACCTGGACAAGCCGGCGCCCCCCGCGGCTGCCGACACCCCGTCCACACCGCCGGACGCCGATTACGACGCGCTGCCGGTCTACACCCTCGACTTCGGCCACACCTTCGATCCGCTCGGCATCCTGCCCAAGGGCGAGGCGCCGGACGAAACGCAGCCGCCGGCACCCGCCAGCGCCGCGCCACGCGCGCACGTGTGGCGCACGGGCGGCGCGTCCGCGCACGCGCCCGAGGCCGAGGAAACGCAACCGGAGACGCCGGCCCCGGAAGAAGCGGTGCCCGCGTACGAGACGCCCGCTGCGCAGCTCGACGTTGTGGCGGTCGATGCTACGCCAGCCGATGCTGCTGCGGCCGATGCTACGGCGGCCGATGCTACGGCGGTCGACGCTGCGCCAGCAGATGCTGTGGCGGTCGACGCTGCGGCGGTCGATGCTGGGGCAGCAGACGCTGCGCCGGCCGATGCTGCTGCGGCCGATGCTGCGGGGGTCGACGCTGCGCCAGCCGACGCCGCAACGCCGGAGGCCCCGGCAGCCGCACAGGCGCCCGCCGCGCCGCTGCCGCCACCGCCCGCCGCCGCGTACGCCCCCGCCGGCCGCATCGAACCGCGCCTGGAACCAGTCTTCCACGCGGCGCCCGATACGGCTGACGACGTCGTCCCGGCCGCGGCCGCCGAACCGCCCGCGGACACCGCCATGGCGCCGCACACGGATGCGGATGCGGATGCGGATGCGGCACCGGCACCGGCCAGCGCCTACGCCCCCGCCGGCCGCGCCGAACCGAGCTTCGGCCTGCCGGCCGACGAGGAAATCGTCGCCCAGCCGCTGCCCGACTACGAGCCGGAGCCGGAACCGATGCCGGCGCCGACGCCGGAACCAGCGCCGCAGCCCGAGCCGATGTCGGCGCCGGCCGAGGCGCCCGCGGCGACGTCCCCTGCCCCCTCACCCGACGACATCCCGCCCGCCTTTCTCCCCTTGCGCGCGTCGGTGGGGAGCGAACCGTCCGCGCCCGCGCCGTCCATGATCCCGCCCGTCCTGCCTGTGCGCAGCAAGGCCACCCGCGCGTCCGAGGCGCGTGCGCGCCGCTCCAAGCTGACGCCGACGAAGATCGAACCGCCGAAGCTGCGCCTGGCGCCCGACGCCGACGCCGACGAGCCGGAATTCGTCAAGCGCAGCCGCCGCCAGGAACGCATGGGCCGCACGCGGCGCATGCTGATGGCCCTGGGCGCCGTCGTGCTGCTGCTCGCGCTCGCGGCCCAGACGGTGCTGGGTTTCCGCAACGTGCTGGCGGCGCAGCATCCGGCCATGAAGCCGGCCCTGGCGGCCGCCTGCGCCGTGCTGGGCTGCCGCGTCGAATTGCCGGCCCTGGCCGAGAACCTCGTCATCGAGACGGGCGAGCTGACCACGATGGGACCAGGCACTTACGCGCTCAATACGCTGTTGCGCAACCAGGGTAACCTCGTGCTGGCGTGGCCCAGCATCGAGCTCGAACTGACCGACGCCAACGACAAGCCGGTACTGCGCCGGGTCCTGGCGCCCGCCGACTACCTGCCGCACGGTACGCCGGCGGCGAACGGGTTCGGCCCGCACACGGAGCAGCCGGTGACGCTGCATTTCACGCTGGCCGGCCTGCAGCCGTCCGGCTATCACACTTTCGTTTTCTATCCTTGAGGCTTCCAATGACCAAGACCGCGCTGATCTGCGGCTCGATCGCCTTCGACAAGATCATGCAATACCACGGCCGTTTCGGCGAAACCCTGCTGGCCGACCAGCTGCACCGCGTGAACGTCTCGTTCCTCGTGCCGACGCTGCGCACGGAATACGGCGGCTGCGCCGTCAACATCGCCTACAACCTCAAGCTGCTGGGCGGCGAACCGCTCATCATGGGTACCATCGGCCAGGACGGCGGCGAGTACATCGACCGCATGGAGCAACAGGGCCTGGCCACCAACGCGATCCGCACGATCGGGCATGCGTACACGGCCCAGTGCTTCGTCACGGCCGACCTGGACAACAACCAGATCAACGCCTTCCACCCGGGCGCGATGCAGTTCTCGCACGAAAACAGCCTGGCCGACTACCTGCCGCTGCGCGTCGCGATCATCGCGCCGGACGGCCGCGACGGCATGATCAAGCATGCGCGCGACTGCGCGGAACGCGGTGTGCCGTTCATCTTCGATCCGGGCCAGCAACTGCCGATGTTCAGCGGCGACGAACTGCTGACCTTCATCGACCAGGCCAGCTACCTGGCCTGCAACGACTACGAATTCGAGATGGTGATGGACCGCACCGGCCTGCCCCTGCAGGACATCGCGGCACGCCTGGACGCACTGGTCGTCACCCGCGGCGAGCACGGTTCCGACATCTACGCCGGCGGCGAGCACCACAAGATCCCGGCCGTGCCGGCGGCCAGCGTGGTCGATCCGACGGGTTGCGGCGACGCCTATCGCGCCGGCCTGTTGCACGGCATCGCCAGCGACTTCGACTGGCCGACGACGGGCCGCCTGGCCAGCCTGCTGGGTTCCATCAAGATTGCCCACCAGGGCGGCCAGAACCACAGCTTCACGCAGCAGGAGATCGCGGACCGCTTCGAAGCGGCATTCGGCTACCGCTTCTGACGCTCGGGCAAACGAAAAGCGCGCCGTCCCTCGCGGGACCGGCGCGCTTTTTTATTGCGCTTGCGTGGCCGCCAGCCGTAGGGTGGGCTCCCGGAGCCCACCATGCGTTCGCATACCGCACGCGCTTGGCGGACACGGGGTGCCCCCGCGTGAGGCAGCCGTCAGATGTAGAACACCTGGCGCAGCAGGTATTGCACGATCTGGATCAGGATCAGCGCCACCAGCACCGTGAGGTCGAGGCCGCCGACAGGCGGAATCACGCGGCGCAGCGGCCGCAGCAGCGGGTCGTTGAGGGCGTGGACGAACGGCGCCAGCGGCGCGTGCGGGTTGATCCAGCTGAAGATCACCTCGATGATCAACAGGCCCATGAAGCCGTACAGGATCCAGTCGAGAAGGCGGAACAGCGCGATCAGCACGACGGCCTGCCCGCTCGTCCCGGCCAGCAGCAGGATCGACGACGCCGCCAGCACGACGAGGAAGGCGCCGAGCAGGCTGGCCCAGTCGTAACCACCCATGCCCGGCACGATGCGGCGCAGCGGGCGCACGAGCCAGTCGGACAACGTGAACGTAAATTGCGCGACGGAAGCCGGTGGACGCACGCGCGTCACCTGCATCCAGAAACGCAGCAACAACACTCCACCCAGCACGCCGGCCACGGTATCGACGATCAATTTAAGAATGGGCAGCACGACGACTCCTTGAAAAAAAAACCGCTGTGTGAAAGCTCACACAGCGGTATTTTGCCTGAACCAGGCAGGAATGGCTTACGGACGGCTGCTCGTCGGGAACGGCCATGCTGCCGGTGCGATCACCGACTTGGCGGCCGGCGCCGGGCTTGCTGCCTGAGCGGCGCTGTCCTTGCCGTCGGTCTTGGCGTCGGTCTTCGTGTCCGCTTTCGCTTCGGTCTTGGCTTCCGGCTTGGCTTCGGCCTTGGCCGCGGGCTTCGCAGCGGCTTTCTTGACGGCCGGCTTCTTCGCTGCCGTTGCGGCAGCTTCCGGCTTGGCTTCGGCCTTGGCGGCAGGCTTCGCAGCGGCTTTCTTCACTGCCGGCTTGGACTCGGTGCTTTTGGCGGCCGGCGCTGCCTTGGTTGCGGCGGTCTTGGTGGCGCTCGCCTTCACCGTCGAAGCCGCACCCTTGGTCGCGGCCGGCTTGGTGGCGGCCGGCTTGGCGGCGGCGGTCTTGCCGGCGGCTTTGGTCGCGGTCGACTTGGTTGCAGCAGTCTTGCCGCTCGTCTTCGCAGACGAGCCCTTGGTGGCGGTCGACTTGGCGGCGGTCTTGCCGGCGGCTTTGGTGGCGGTCTTGGCAGCGGTCTTGGCAGCGGTCTTGCCGGCGGCTTTGGTCGCGGTCTTGGCGGCGGTCTTGCCTGCTGCTTTGGCCGCGGGTTTCTTGGCAGCGGTCTTGCTTGCTGCTTTGGTCGCGGTCGACTTGGCGGCGGTCTTGCCTGCTGCTTTGGTCGCAGGTTTCTTGGCAGCGGTCTTGCTTGCTGCTTTGGTCGCGGTCGACTTGGCGGCGGTCTTGCCTGCTGCTTTGGTCGCAGGTTTCTTGGCAGCGGTCTTGCTTGCTGCTTTGGTCGCGGTCGACTTGGCGGCGGTCTTGCCTGCTGCTTTGGTCGCAGGTTTCTTGGCAGCGGTCTTGCTTGCTGCTTTGGTCGCGGTCGACTTGGCAGCGGTCTTGCCAGCTGCTTTGGTCGCGGTCGACTTGGCAGCGGTCTTGCCTGCTGCTTTGGTCGCGGTCGACTTGGCAGCGGTCTTGCCAGCTGCTTTGGTCGCGGTCGACTTGGCAGCGGTCTTGCCCGCTGCTTTGGTCGCGGTCGACTTGGCGGCGGTCTTGCCTGCTGCTTTGGTCGCGGTCTTCTTGGCGGCGGTCTTGCCGCTCGTCTTCGCAGACGAGCCTTTGGTCGCGGTCGACTTGGTTGCAGCGGTCTTGGTTACTGCGGCCTTTTTAGCTGCCGGCTTGGCAGCGGTCTTGGTTGCAGCGGCCTTTTTAGCTGCCGGCTTGGCGGCGGTCTTGGTCGCAGCGGCCTTTTTAGCAGCCGGCTTGGCGGCGGTCTTGGTTACAGCGGCCTTTTTGGCAGCCGGTTTGGCAGCGGTCTTGGTGGCTGCCGGTTTGGCGGCGGTTTTGGTTGCAGCGGCTTTTTTCGCTGCCGGTTTGGCGGCTGCTTTAGCGGCTACGGTTTTGCTTGCCGGTTTTTCTGCTGCTGCCTTTGCGGCCGGTTTGGTGGCGGCTTTTGCGGCCGGCTTTGCTGCTGGTTTTTTCGCGGCGGTTGCCATTTTCTATTCTCCTTCTCTGCGATGAGAAATTACGCTACATGGTTTGAACCCGTCCAACCCGGTCTGCTTGGTCGGGCGAATTATTCATCGGCGCAAACGCTCTGTTTGCGTCAATGAATCCGGCACAGCCGAACTGCTGCGGCAATTCGATAAAACCCGAAAAACTTCCGGGCATTCATCCCCGATTTACGCTATACTGTGTTTTCATACAGTAGATTCAATCGGGGCTGTTCGACCTCCGCGACACTCCAGCTATCGTCGTCGCCGACGACCGAAACGACTAAAGTCCGATGGTTCACTGCGCTGTCCACATCGCAGCCCGTATGACCGCGAAAAGAAAAAGCCGCCATGCCCGACATTTATCAGGCAATGCGGCTTGTTCTTTTCGCTAAGCTTACGTGCATACTGAGTGAATCAGCGTCCCTTTTTTGATCGGTTTGTTTCACGTTCGACGCTCCAAAAATTGACGTCTTCACGTTTTGACAAATTCAATCACGTAAAGTACACGAAAACCTTGTCAGTGCGCAACCCGCACACAGTATTTTTCATGTCTTTCACAGGCGAACCAGCGATTACATCAACCGAAACGATCGCTGCGATAACACTTGATTCCTTCCTCGTTCTGCTCGGTCTCCAAAAACAAGCGCGCAAATCGATGCGCATTACCTTACTGCCATTTCGCATAACGCCTTTATATAAAGGCTTTATGCCGAATTCAATCCTCCGCCGCGCCGATGCGCAGCAAGTCCATCTTGCACAGCCACGCGAGTCCGCGCAGCAAAGTCGCCCGGTCGCACGGTCCGAGTGCGTCGAGCAGCTCGTCGACCTGCATCGGACGCGATTCGATCGATCCGAAGATCTGTCCGAACTCTTCCAGCGTCGGCAGCGACGCGTGCGCGAAGCGGTTGATCGCGAGCTCGCGATACTGGCGCAGCAGCGCGAGCGATGCGTCCGGCGCGAGTTCGACCATCGCCGCCGGCGTGATCTGCATGCTCGGATACGTCGCGAACAGTTCGAACGGATCGAGCCGGTCCGGCACCACCGCCGGCAACGCCGGACCCGGTAGCGCATCGGCGCGGCGCCGTTCGTCGAGCTCGCGCCACAACGCGCGGTAACGCCCGAACACGACGGGCCAATCGAATTCCTCGCGCACCCGCTGGCGCGCATTCTCGCCCAGCCGGCGCCGCAGGTCGGCATCGCCGGCAAGGCGCACGCACGCCTGCCTGAGCGCCGCGCCGTCCATGGCCACCGCCTGACTCGTATGACCGCAATACGCGTCATAGCTGTCCACGCCATCGTCGTAACGCTGCGCGAGATCAATTCCGGCGCCCGCACCGGGCATCACGGTCGGGATGCGGTAGCCGTCCACGCCGTCGCGCACCGTGTCGCGGTAGCCGTTCCAGTCGCTGACGATGCACGGCAAGCCGGCCGCCATCGCTTCCAGTGGCGTCAGGCCGAAGGTCTCCTGCACGTTGTCCGCAAGCGAGATGAAGACGTCGGCGGCGGCCCAGGCGTCAAGCTGGTTCGACGCCACGCGGCCATCCAGCACGGCCAGGCACACCGATGGGCACAGCTGCGCGGCCGCCTCGTGGAAGGCCTGGTCGATGGCCGCATTGGCGAGCCAGCCGCACAGCACGAGGTGCACGCGCCGGCCCGTTTGCGCCGCCCGCTCGAGCGCCAGGAACATCTGCTGCGGATGGGCCTTCGCGTGGAACGACAGGCGGCCGAAGAACAGGAAGGCAACGTCGTCGCCATCGATGCCCAGGCGCCGGCGCACGGCGGCGCGATGGGCGGCATCGATGCCGAAGTCGGCAGCGTGCACGCCGAGCGGGATCAGGGGCAGCTGCGGCAGTTCGAAGCGCTGTGCGCCAAGACGCGCGCCGAGGTACTCGGCCTGGCGCTCCAGCACGCGGCGCACGCTGTCGCGCACGACGCGCGACGTGCAGATCACCGCGTCCCAGCTGCGCACGGGCGCCACGAGCAGGTTCGCGAGGCCGGACATCACGGCGTGGCTGGCCGTCGCGTGCGTGATGCCGCACAGGCTGTAGCGGCGCGCGCCGATCCCCAGGCGGCGCCACGCGAGGCGCTCGATGCCGGGCGCGGGGTGGTACAGCGTGCCGTAGCGCTCCAGATCCTGCGGGCGGCCCTGGGCAATCCACTCGACCTTGCCGCCATAACCGTAGTCGCGCAGCAGGCGCTCGCCCTCGGCCGCGTGGGCCTGGCCGCCGGTGAAGCAGCCGACCGTGTCCAGGCCGGGCGCGCCCGCGATGGCGCGCAGCAGGCCGGCGCCTGCGGCCTGCCGTCCCATCAGGCGCGGGCCCGCGGTCGAGTAGCCGTCCGGCGCGTAGTGAATGGCGACGCGGTCCGTCATGCGACCTCCTGCGCATCAGCGTCCGCGCGTTCGTCCACGCGTTCGTCCAGGGGCTTGAGCAGGTCGAGGTAGACCGGCAGGCCGACCGTTTCGAAATCGTAGCGGGCGAGCACGGTCGCGCGGCCGGCCACGCCGACCTGCGCGATCTCGTGCCGGCGCGCGATGAGGTCAAGCGCGCGGTCGGCGAGCAGCGCGACGTCGAAGAACGGCGTGAGGAAGCCGTTCTCGCCGTCGCGGATCACTTCCCGCACCGGCGCGGTATCCGAACCCAGCACCGGCACGCCGACGGCCATCGCCTCCAGCATCGACCAGGACAGCACGAACGGATACGTCAAATAGAGATGCAGGCTCGCCACCTGCAGCGCGCTGCGGTAGGCGGCATACGGCACCTTGCCGAGGAAGTGCACGCGCGACCAGTCGACGGCATCAAAGCGCTCGTCCAGCTCGGCCTTGAGCGCCGCGCGGTAGCTCGCGTGACCTTGCGGCGGACGACGGCCGTAGCTGACGCCATCGCCGCCGATGACGACGATCTGCAGCTCCGGGTTTCCGGCCAGCAGGCGCGGCAGGCTGCGCATGAAGACGTGGAAGCCGCGGTAAGGCTCGAGGTTGCGCGCGACGAAGGTCAGCACCGGCTGCGCGCGCGTGAGCACGGCGCCGCCGGGCAGCACAAAGCGCGCGTGCGGATCGGGGGCGAGCTGCTGCGTGTCGATGCCTTCGTGAACCTCGCGGATCTTGCCGCGCAATTCGGCCGGATGCACGCCGCGCTGCCAGCGCGTGGGTGCCACGCCGTCGTCGGCCGCCAGCAGCGACTGCATCAGCACGGAGTTCTTGATGCGGATGCGCAGGCGGTCGTCGAGGCTCACCGGATACTCGGGATCGAAACCGACGTCCAGTCCATCCGCGGCCCACCAGAACTCGCAGAACACGACGAGGCGCGCGCGCGGAAACACGTCCTTGACGAACAGCGCCTCGCCCCAGCCCGGGTGGCACACGACGACGTCGGGCACGAAGCCCTCCTGCTTCAACCCCACGCAGACGCGCGCGACGGCCTGGCCGCGACGCACGCAGCCCTCGAAATGGCGCAGGTAGTGATGGGTCTTGTCGCCCGGACCGTCCGGCTTCGCATAGCCGATCACGCGCAGCTTCGGCCCTCCCGGCTCGCGCCGCACCGCAGTCTCTTCGCCGATCGCGACGACTTCGTAGTCGGGCCGCGTCTGCAGATACCGCATCAGCCGGCGGAACTGGCCCGGCAGATTCTGGTGGATGAAGAGAACTCGGATCATGACGTTCGGTTCGCGTGGCGACAACGACAAGTTGGAATTGAACGCATGATAGCCTCAGACTTCACCGAGTGGCGCGACGCACACGCAAAATCGTGACGAATGCGTGCGTTGCGCCACGCAAGACGGCATCTGGCTTGCCGTCGAAGGCACGGACGCAGGTCCGCGCGCGCGGTCTTCGCGGTCTTAACGGTGCGCGATGGCGATCGCGGACCAGTGCACGTCGACCACGGGCGTGCGCGTCTCGCGGTCGCGGCGGTAGCTGTGGAAGGTCCAGCGGCCATCGGCGCACGCGTGGCACATCGTGCATTCGGCACGCGCCGCCACGCTTCCCAGGCCGGCCCGTTGCAGCTGGTGGCGCACGATCGCGGGCAGGTCGAGCCGGCGCGGCCGCGGTGCGACGAAGCCGGGCGCGAGGTCCCAGCGCGCGACGAAACCGTCGATCACCTCCTGCCCCACTTCGTAGCAGCAGGCATGCGCCGCCGGTCCGGCGGCCGCGATCCACTCGGCCGGATCGCCGCCACGCGCACGCACAAGCGCCGCGAACGCATCGACGATGCCGGCCAGCGCGCCGCGCCAGCCGACGTGCAGCGCGGCCACTTCGCGCCCGTCCCGGCGCGCGAGCAGCACCGGGACGCAGTCGGCGGTGGCGATCGCCAGCAGCAGTCCGGGGCGGTCGGTGAGCATGCCGTCGGCTTCGCCGCAATCCTCGTTCGCTTGCGTGACGACCGCGATACGCGTGCCGTGGCGCTCATGCTGGACGGGGCGGCGCGGCCAGTAGTCGGGCAGCAGCGCGGCCATGTCGTCGTGCCGCGTGCCGAAGCCGTGCACGATGGCGGGGTGGTCGAGGAACGGGCTGGTGAGCATGACGGACTGCGGAGATCGCGGTGACGAAGTGGCGGCAGCATAGCATGGCGTTGTACCATGGGCACCCCGCCACGTCTGGAGCCATCATGCCGCACAGCGACGCCGCTGCCACGCTTCCCCTGCTCAATCCGCACCCGCACGTCAGCGTGGTGCCGATCTTCGACGGGCACCAATGCGTCATCATCGACGACTTCATGCTGGAGCCGGAAGCGCTGGTCGACTACGCGGCGCGCAACCACGCGCATTTTCAGGATGTGTCAGGCAACTACTATCCGGGCCCCGAACTGCCGATCTCCGGCACCTTTGCGGCGCGCATCCATGACAGCTTTCTGCAGCACGCGCGCGCGCCGCTGAAGGCGCGCCGGATACTCGACGTGAAGAGCCGCCTGTCGCTGGTGACCCGCCGCCCCGAGGAACTGCTGCCGGGCCAGCGCCTGCCGCACCGCGACTTCACCGGCCTGCCCCCGGGCCAGGGGGCGGGCGCCATGGTGCTGTATCTGTTCAAGGACGAGCGCTTCGGCGGCACCAGCTTCTTCAAGCCCAGGATGCCGGAGCACGAGATCAAGGCCCTGCTGGACGATCTGCAGCGCCGCGAGCAGGCCGGCGAAGCCGCGCCGCCGGATGTGCCGCCGACCTTCGCGATCGCATCGAGCCCGCACTTCGACAAGGTGCTGACGATCGCGCCGCGTTACAACCGGGCGATCTTCTACTGCGGCGAAGTGTTCCACTCGGGGCACATCGACGCCCCCGAACTGATGGTGAACGACCCGCTCACGGGGCGCCTGACGGTGAATGCGTTCTTCCGGCTGCGGATGGCGGCGGGCTGAGGGATCGGCAACGACACCGCCACCGTCCTCACTGCGCCGTCGGGGCCGGATCGCGCACGGGACGCAAGCGGAAGCTGCCGAGGACGTCGTCCCACAGCTTCATCGCCTCTTTATCAGTGAGGCTCGTTTTCTGTTGATTGCCCTTGCCGTCGCGGTAGCCGGTCGTCAGTTCGATCTTGATGGCGGGCGTGTCCAGCGTACCGTCGCCCTGCGTCTCCCACACGAACGCGTGGCCGCGCATGCCGTTGCTGCCGGGTGCGGACGCCAGGTGTTCCTGGCCCGGATATGGTCCGACCTGCCGGTCGCCCTTGCGCAGCACGCGGACCGACGTGACGAGGTTGCCAAGGAACTGCACCATGCCGCCCATCCGTTCTAATAGAGGTCTGTCGTGCTTGCTACTGGCGAGCGGATAGATCCAGACCGACAAGAATACGTCGGGGTGACCGGCGATGTCGATGTCCAGGCTGGTCTCTTCGTTACGCCAGTGCGGGTTGGCGATAAAACCGCCTGCGAAGCAGTAGCCGGGGTCAGCGGAAATGTCGGTATCGGCAGGGGAGCTTAGGCGAGAGAGCGCTTCTTGCATCCGCAATATACCTTGCTCCTGCTTGTCGCCAGCAACCTCCTTTTGAAACAGGAACCGGCTTCCATTGATCCAACGATAGCCAAAGATACTAATCTGATAGATACTAAAGTTCGCACTCCAAGCCGCAAATATCCTGGTACGGTTCTCCGGCTGCACAGACTTAAGCAACATGCTTTGCTCGGTCTTCTCGTTGACAGCAGATCGGAGCTTCGATTCAAACCCATCCACTTCCGCTCCAAACTCTTCCTTTGTCATGGCCTTGACCGGTTCAATACGGATGAAGTCATACTTGTAGTTTCCACCACTAAGGGTGGACCCGGCAGGCACGTCGATCAGGAAGCGTCCCATGCAAAACGTGGATATGGTCGAGGAAGGCGCGCCATTGGCGTTACGCGATGCATTGTTGGGTAGCGCCGTGCAGGCCCCGAGCGCCGCGCAGACAGCTGCCACGAGAGCGGAAGAGAGCGATCTATAAAACGTCATGATGCTGGTGGTGAGGTCATCGGATGAGACGAGATCGGGTTATTGCCCGCTGAAATTACCTGTCGTGGCAATCAGCGACGCGCCACACGTCGTTTTATGCCCTTCGTAGGCGACCGCGACGCCGTCGATCACATGGTGCGGATCGCCTTCGGCAATCGTGCAGACGGTGTGACCCGAGATGGGACAGATGCACACATCCCCAACGCGGGCGACGGGGATGCCGTCGACCGTAAATTGTTGGGCGCTTACGCTCACGACCTTGCCACCGTGTGACGTCGGGTCTCCAAGACGAATCACATTGCGCATCGTTCAGCCTTTGTCGTGGCTCGACGATGCGTCGTCGGGTGCAGCTTTTGCGATCGTCTGCGTGTGGTTCTCCTCGGCCGCGTGAGCGGGTGCCGCATCGTAATCGACCAGTTTCCACACCGTCGCCGTACGATAAGACGGTCGCGCGCCCTTGAATTTTTGCCACAAGGACGATTCGCCCAGCGTGGTCACCTGCGGCATCGTTTCGCCTTCCTTGAAATACTGACGCGCGCCGCCTTCGATCTCGCCAGCTTCACTGGCTTGCCACCAGCCTGTCTGCGGACATGCGCGCCCGGTTGCGGCGAGTTCGCCAAGCGGGACGTGTGGTTCAGGGCCGACGTCACTCGTCTTTACCGGGGTTCCGGTAGGACGCAAGCGGAAGCTGTTGAGGATGTCGTCCCACAGTTTCATTGCCTGCTCATCCGTGAGACTGGTTTTTTGTGGGTTACCCTTGAGATCCTGATTGCCCGTCGATAATTCGATCTTAATGGCAGGGGTATCCAGGGTACCATCGCCCTGCGTTTCCCAGACAAATGCATGTCCGCGCATGCCGCCACTACTGGGAGCAGACGCCAAATGCTCCTGTCCCTTATACGGCCCAACCTGCCGATCACCTTTACGGAGCACGTGCACGGAGGTGGCTAAATTTCCGAGGAGTTGTGTCATGCCCCCCATACGTTCAAGCAATGGCTTGTCGTGCTTGTAGATGGAAAGAGGATAAAACCAGACGGACACGATTGTGTCAGGATGGTCTGCAATACGAAAATCCACCCCGGCTTCTTCATTTTCCCATTCTGGGTTCGCGATAAAACCTCCCGCGAAGCAATAACCTGGCCCAGCCGGAATTTCAGTCCCAGTGCGAGTGCGCAGATAAGAGAGCGCCTCCCGCATCCGATTCATTCCAGACGCTTGTTTGCCATTACCAACATCCACTCGAAATAGAAATTGGCTGCCGTCGATCCAACGATAACCATCGATATTGATAAGCGCCGTACTGAAGTCGTCTTTCCACGAAGCCAATATCTTCATATTTCTCTCTGACTGGGCAGACTGGAGCAACATGCTTTGTTTAGTGCGTTCATTTGTGGCTGATTTGAGGGCAGTTTCACGCTCCGCTATTTCTTTATCAAAATCCTCAAGACTCATTACTTTTATCGATTCAATATCAATGAAATCGTATTTGTAATTTCCCCCTGTAACTTTAGAACCTACAGGCACGTCGATCAGGAAGCGTCCCATACAAAACGTAGATGTAGTTAAGGAAGATTTCGTGTTTGAACTGTTATTTGCCATGATCGATGACTCAGATTGATTGGATGCAGCCGAGCAAATATTGGCCGTCGCGTAAAAAAACGCAATGAAAACAATTAAGTATGAGCAAATTTTCATAATTTAGGCAAATTTTCTTTCAGCCAAGTGGAGTCAGCCACAATCTTGACGATAGAATACAGTGTCACCGCTTGCGCTATCTTCGCTTTGTAAGAGCTTTGATGATCGTAGCTCTCATGGCCTTTACTTTTGCCCTCGTGTCGAAAGATCTGCACTACATGCGGAGTAGGAGCAGCACCGGACTCCGCAGGCACAGTACCGTCGCCCGGGCCTTTCGGCTTCTGGATTTCAAAACTGTTTTTACTTGTCCCAAAGGATAGTTGCACCATTCCGTTTAAATCATCTTCTGTCAGCAGTCCGAGCTTGAGATCGCCATCAATCATTTTACCGCCCTTCCAATGAACTTCGTTCCATGCCAATTGTGCAGGATCAGCACCGTAATATGCGTAAGTATTCGGATGATATTTATCTTCAATTAGATTGTGGAGCTTAAACGCAGCATCCATATTACGCTGGAATCTTAGAAAGTCAGGTTTATCAGAATTTTCGCCGACGACCTTCCTTCCTTGCTGTCTAGATTTTTCTCGCTCCTCTTTACCGGCCGGATCGATCAGGTCTTCCTTCACCAATCTCCACCAGCTTTCACTATTATTCAGATAAACATTTGCATAAGGATCGCCGTCGCCAAGTAGGGCGTCGACTTCTTCCTCCATTCCTTGCATATTTACGCTTGTATAGCTTGCACGCAGCCAGTGCCGCGCTCCTTTATCGGATTGCGCTTTATACTGAGAAGTGGGTAACAACTCCAATGGCCCTGGGGCATTGGCCATGACCGCCGTACATTCCGCGGCGTTCCGCCCCAAGAGAATTTGCTCGATCTTTTCGAAGCCAGCCCGGATACGTTTATAGGTCGCGGGGGCGCCGATCGCCGGCATGACACCGTGCACGATGCCGAGAATGCGATCCGTCGCGCCTGGGACTTGCGTACAAGCCCGCGCGACGAGGCCGCCCATGCTGTGCGTGACGATAACGACTTTTTCGCAAGTTTTTCCCTTGCTGCGGTAATGAGCGGTAATGCGCTCGATTTCCTGAGCCAGCCGCTCTCCGGATTCCTTGTTACTGCGCAGCCAGTTGTATCCGACGCCATGCACAGGATAAAGCACATCGGCAGCATCGCGCAGATGGGCTTCCTCCAATGGCGCGAACGGTTTCTGCGCGCCGAGCTTGGCGGCATCCTGCTGGTCCATGACCAATGTTTTCCAGGTCGCGGTGAGTTTTTTTCCTTGGCTGGCCGGGTCGAAGATAAGCGCCAGGCTCTTCTCGAGCAAGGAAAGAATCTCGGCATAACTGACACCATATAGCTGTCCCCAACCCCGCCATTTGGCGCGCTCGGCGTCGGTGGCACCCGGCGCGATCGCCAGCAGAGCCTTGCTGGACTCGTCGGGGTGCGCAGGACCGTTATCATCGATTTCGGTATTGTCCGGATCGAGCATTTTTTGCCGGTCGGCGGCAGACTTGTTGAGATGTTTAAGTATCGTAACAATGCCTTCCCACGTATTTTCCGGCGGATACCAAGCCGAGGCATCTCTTTTTTTGACCTTGAGGCGCGTGCCCATGATGCCTGGCACGAACAGCACAGGCACGACAAGATCAGGCGTCGTCAGGCACAACGCCCGGACTTTCAAATTGGTGCCGGTCAGGACGGACTGCGCCGTATCGTTGCCATGTTCATCCCAGCCAGTGCCGACCAGGCGGGTAGCGGTATCGGTATCGGAATCGCTCATGCTTTACGCTTTCGTTACGCTTTCAAAAGGGTCAGGCGCGCGATCTTGAGCGCCATGTCTTGCGTCAGTTCGGTATGACCTTGATGGTTGGTCACACCTTCGATGGTGCGGCCATCGTCCAGCTCGATCCGGTAACGCTGGTTGGCGTGCGGACGGCCGCTGCCGCGGCGGGCGAGCACGAATTTCTCGTCCGTTTTCAATGTGCTGGTCGGAAGCTCCACACCCTGCGGCGTTCCGCCACCCGGCCCCACGTGCGCAAACGTCGACGACTTGATCGTATGCGCCCCGCTGCTCTGCTGCGTGATGGCGCCGCCGCCGATATCCACCTGCGCACCCTGCGTGACGAAGCGCACCTTGGGGGCCTGCAGCACGATCTCGTCGGCGGCCGTCAGCACGATGCGCTTGGCCGACGTCACGTCGATGTCGTCGCCGTGGGTCTGCAATTCGAGCTTGCCGGTGGCGGCGATCAGCTTGATGCCCAGGCGGTGTGCAAACAGGCTGATGCTTTCCGACACGCGCGCGAGCAGCCGTTTGCCGACAGAGAACTGGGTATTGCCGACGCTGACCACGTCGACATGCGTCTGCGCGCCGAGCGCGATATTGTTCTGGCTCGCCAGGGCCATCCCGGCCGGCGCGGACAGCGCGACGACGGGTTGCCCGCCCCCGCTCGCACCGCCGCTGGCCGTGTTGCTGCCGGCCTCCCATTGCTTCAAGTAACCGAGCAATTGCTTCAGTTCCTGGTCGTCGGTATCGTCCGCGTGGTGCGTCGTCGACAATTCGGACAACTGCCGCTGGACGCCTTGCAACACCTCGATCAGGCCGGTCAGTTCGGCGCGATCCAGTTGCTTGCCGCCGGCTTGCGTGCGCGCGTCGGCACTGATCAGGACGCCCTTCGCGCCGCGCACGGCGACGGCATGGTCGCTGCGCAATTCGGCCCCTTCACCGCGCGCCTCGCCCTTGCCCTCGCTGCGGGGATGCGTGAGCCAGCCCAGATTCAGTTCGCTATGGCCATGTTCGGAAGACAGCTGCGCATTGATTTCGCCCGGCGTGTCGTCCAGCCGCAGCTGGTTGTAGCGGGTGCCCTGCACTTCCTTGCTCTTAATGCCGGCGAGGTATTTATTACCGGGCAGTGTGCCGGTGTGGGTGAACGACGGCGGCGGCGCCGTGCCGCCATATACCTGCGCGACGATGATCGGCTTGTCCGGGTCGCCGCCCAGGAAATCGACGATGACTTCGTCGCCCACGCGGGGCAGCGTGATCGTGCCCCATTGATTGCTGGCCCACGTGCTGGCGACGCGGACCCAGGCGGAATCCCGATCGCTGTCGCTGGCACCGGCATCCTGCGCATGGCCGTGGTCGTCCGATCGGGTGCCGGGAAAGCGCACCTTGACCCGGCCATGTTCGTCGCAATGCACTTCCTCGCCCGCCGGCCCGACCACGCGCGCGCTTTGCAGCCGTGGCCTCGGCAAGTCGGTGCGCGGATCGAAAGCCGGCACGATGGGAATGCCGCGCCGTACGCACGAAAAGCGATTCGTGTAACGCACACCCCGTTCCCCGCTGGCTTGACGCAGCGCGTTATCGAATAAAGCGTCATCCCAGCGGTTCAGCGCGAACAGGCGTTGCGCCTGGTCGTCGACGGTCTTGGGCAGATTGTTTTCCGCATCGACTTCCAGCCGCGTCACGATGAATTCCCGCTCGTTCTCGGGGTGCGTGTCGATGTCCGGATGGCCCGTCAAGGCGACCCATTCCCCGACACACAAGGCGCGCACGCTTCCCTCGCCATAAAAGCATTTGGATTCGTATTCGTGGCGCTTCATGCGCAATTCGCCGAGCTTGCGGTAATCGTCGCCGTCCTCGCCCGCATGCGGCATGTCGATCAGGTAGTCGTCGAGGCTGGCCGCGAACTGGTTCCCGGTCGCTCCCTGGTCGATGCGGGACGATGTATTGCTCGTCATCGGACGGGATTGCAGATAATCCCAACTCTGGCGTGAAACGTTGCCCGGCCTGAGCGTGCGTACGGCACTCCAGGCGATCACGGTATCGCTTTGCTCCGTGCCGTCGTCGCGGTGATAGCGCACCGTGCCGGCGGCATTTTGCGGCAGCGTGAAGGCGTCGTCGGTCAACACGAGGGCATGGGCCGGCGTATCCTGATCGTGCGCTTGGCTGGCCCGGCCGGGACGGATGAACCATGCGATGCCGCGCCGTTTCCACAGGCGCCGCAAAAAGTCGGCGTCGGACTCGTTGTGCTGCATCGTGAATTCACGGGCCGGATACGTGCCGGCGATATGCGACCAGTCCACATCGAACGCCTTGGCCAGCACCGGATTATTCTGGCGCCATTCGTCCAGGATGACTTCGGTGATGTCGAGTTCGTTCTTGTTACGGAAGATGCGGGTATTGGTGCGGTGTTCCATCAATGCGAGGGCATCGCGCACCACGAGTTCATACGTCGCCAGGCCGCCATCGCCCTGGCCGGCCGCCGCCTGCGCCACGATGCCGCAGACGGCGCGCAGGTCGCCGCGATCCGTCACGAACTGGAGCTCGACCGGCAGGGTGATGAATTCCTTCAGCGGAAAATGAGCCTCCGTCGAGACGCACAACAACCGGTATTCCAGTCCGCCGCACAACGTCTCGCTGCCGGTCACGCGTTTGACCAGCAACACATCGTCGAGTACGTGCTGCTCTTGTGACAGCCGCAAACGGATGGGGCGCTTCGCTTCGGACAAGCCAGCGAATGCTTCTGTCAGATCCTTGAGGTTCATTCAAACTTCCTTGCCGGGCGCAATCGATTTGGTGGGGGTATTTAATGGTTCAGTCCAATACAACCCGATATATTATTTCTAAATATCAAACGCTGTCCACGCGCACGATTGACATTTTGAAGATATTTACCACGCCGGCCAAGCCCTTGATTTTCCTGCCGAATTTAGATCACCCCTCCTATTGCATTAATGCACATACATTTACTTTCACGACAATAGATAATAAAAACCTTGCCAGAAAAATGAAATAATTCGCGATTATTCGGAAAAAGAAAAAAGCCGGAATGCGTGAATATTCTCACTGCGCGATTCAAATCGACTCACCGTAATCCGATTCGGATATCGAAGTTATCGGGAAAATAAAAAAAGCCCGCCAGATGGCGGGCTTCGTCGTGCGTGAGCGGACAGCCGGGCGATCCGGGATCAATCCCAGTTCAACGCACCGCCGGTCTGATACTCGGTCACGCGCGTCTCGAAGAAGTTACGCTCCTTCTTCAGGTCGATCATCTCGCTCATCCACGGGAACGGGTTTTCCTCGTTCGGGAACAGCGCGTCGAGGCCGATCTGCACGGCGCGGCGGTTGGCGATGAAGCGCAGGTAGCCCTTGAACATGGCTGCGTTCAGGCCCAGCACGCCGCGCGGCATCGTGTCTTCGGCGTAGCGGTATTCCAGGTCGACGGCCTGCAGGAACAGCGTCTTGATCTCTTCGCGGAATTCCGGCGTCCAAAGCTGCGGGTTTTCCATCTTGATCGTGTTGATCAGGTCGATGCCGAAATTGCAGTGCATCGACTCGTCGCGCAGGATGTACTGGTACTGCTCGGCGGCGCCCGTCATCTTGTTCTGGCGGCCCAGCGCCAGGATCTGCGTGAAGCCGACGTAGAAGAACAGGCCTTCCATCAGGCAGGCGAACACGATGATCGAACGCAGCAGCTTCTGGTCGTTTTCCAGCGTGCCGGTGTGGAACGTCGGATCGTTGATGACTTCGATGAACGGGATCAGGAACTGGTCCTTGTCGCGGATCGACGGGATCTCGTTGTAGGCGTTGAAGATTTCCTTCTCGTCCAGGCCCAGCGATTCCACGATGTACTGGTAGGCGTGGGTGTGGATGGCTTCCTCGAACGCCTGGCGCAGCAGGTACTGGCGGCATTCCGGCGCCGTGATGTGGCGGTAGGTGCCCAGCACGATGTTGTTGGCGGCCAGCGAGTCGGCTGTGACGAAGAAGCCCAGGTTGCGCTTGACGATGCGGCGCTCGTCCTCGGTCAGGCCGTTCGGGTTCTTCCACAGCTCGATGTCGCGCTGCATGTTCACTTCCTGCGGCATCCAGTGGTTGGCGCAGCCGGCCAGGTATTTGTCCCACGCCCACTTGTACTTGAACGGCACCAGTTGGTTGACGTCGGTCTTGGCGTTGATGATGCGCTTGTCGTCCGCGTTCACGCGCTTGGCGACGTCGGCCGCGTTGGCTTCGGGGTTGGTGGCGGCGGCCAGAGCCGGCGCAGCGGCCGGTTCATCGTCCCAGGAGAGAGCCATGATGTTTCCTTCTTATCGTTTACTCAAAAACGTCGTCCCCGCACAGGCGGGGACCCAATTTACGCTAGCGTACTGCACACAAACTTGGATTCCCGCCAAGCGCCCGGCGAGGGCGGGAACGACGGGTCAAAATTACTGGCAGGCTTCGCACTCATCAAAACCCGCATCGCCCGGACGCAGGTAGCACGCGGCGCCGTCGACGACGTCCGGTGCGCTCGCGGCCGGCGCGGCCGCCGGTGCCGCCGCTGCTGCACCCGCTGCGGACAGCCCGCCATCGACCGCCACGGCGTTCAGCGCGCCGGTACGGGTGGTCGACTTCTCCATGTGCGTCGCGGCGATCGTGCGCAGGTAATAGGTCGTCTTCAGGCCGCGCAGCCAGGCCAGTTTATAGGTCTCGTCCAGCTTCTTGCCCGAGGCGCCGCCCATGTAGATGTTCAGCGACTGGGCCTGGTCGATCCACTTCTGGCGGCGCGATGCGGCTTCCACCAGCCACTTCGGCTCGACTTCGAACGCGGTGGCGTAGATGTCGCGCAGGTCCTGCGGCACGCGGTCGATGCGCGACAGCGAGCCGTCGAAGTATTTCAGGTCGTTGATCATGACCTCGTCCCACAGGCCGCGCGCCTTCAGGTCGCGCACCAGGTAGCCGTTGATCTCGGTGAATTCACCCGACAGGTTCGACTTCACGTACAGGTTCTGGAACGTCGGCTCGATGCAGGCCGAGACGCCGATGATGTTCGAGATGGTCGCGGTCGGCGCGATCGCCACGCAGTTCGAGTTGCGCATGCCGAACTGCTTGATGCGGTTACGGACGATGTTCCAGTCCATCGACTCGGATGCGTCCTGCTCGAGGTAGCCGCCGCGCTCTTCGGCCAGCAGCTTGATCGAGTCCTGCGGCAGGATGCCGCGGTCCCACAGCGAACCTTCGTACGACTGGTAGCGGCCGCGTTCCTCGGCCAGCTCGGTCGACGCCAGGTAGGCGTAGTAGCAGACGGCTTCCATCGAGCTGTCGGCGAACTTGACGGCCTTTTCCGATGCGAACGGCACGCGCATCATGTGCAGGCAGTCCTGGTAACCCATGATGCCCAGGCCGACCGGACGATGGCGCAGGTTCGAATTGCGCGCCTTGTCGACGGCGTAGTAGTTGATGTCGATGACGTTGTCGAGCATGCGCATCGCCGTGCGGATGGTCTTCTGCAGTTTGACCACGTCCAGGCCGTCGCCCTTCATGTGGGCCGGCAGGTTCACGGAGCCCAGGTTGCAGACGGCGATTTCGTCGGCGTTCGTGTTCAGCGTGATCTCGGTGCACAGGTTCGACGAGTGCACGACGCCCACGTGCTGCTGCGGCGAGCGGATGTTGCACGGATCCTTGAACGTGATCCACGGGTGGCCCGTTTCGAACAGCATCGACAGCATCTTGCGCCACAGGTCGAGCGCCTGCACCTTCTTGTGCACGGTCAGCTCGCCGCGGGCGGCCTTCTCTTCGTACTTCACGTAGGCTTCCTCGAACGCGCGGCCGACCTTGTCGTGCAGGTCCGGCGCTTCCGACGGCGACAGCAGGGTCCACTCGCCCTTTTCCATCACGCGCTTCATGAACAGGTCGGGAATCCAGTTCGCCGTGTTCATGTCGTGCGTGCGGCGGCGGTCGTCGCCCGTGTTCTTGCGCAGGTCGAGGAATTCCTCGATGTCCAGGTGCCAGGTTTCCAGGTAGGCGCAGACGGCGCCCTTGCGCTTGCCGCCCTGGTTGACGGCGACGGCGGTGTCGTTCGCGACCTTCAGGAACGGCACGACGCCCTGCGACTTGCCGTTCGTGCCCTTGATGCGCGAGCCCAGCGCGCGCACCGGGGTCCAGTCGTTACCCAGGCCGCCGGCGAATTTCGACAGCAGCGCGTTTTCCTTGATGGCGTCGTAGATGCCTTCCAGGTCGTCGGCGACGGTGGTGAGGTAGCACGACGACAGCTGCGAGCGGCGCGTGCCCGAGTTGAACAGCGTCGGGGTCGAGCTCATGAAGTCGAACGTCGACAGCAGGTTGTAGAACTCGATCGCGCGCGCTTCACGGTTTTCTTCGCGCAGGGCCAGGCCCATCGCGACGCGCATGTAGAACGCCTGCGGCATCTCGATGCGGGTGTCGCGGATGTGCAGGAAGTAGCGGTCGTACAGGGTCTGCAGGCCGATATAGCCGAATTGCAGGTCGCGGTCGGCGACGATCGCCTTCGCCAGTTTCTGCAGGTCGAACTTGCCCAGCTCCTCGTCCAGCAGCTCGGCGGCTATGCCCTTGGCGACGTATTGCGGGAAATAGGTGATGTATTCCGCGGCGGCGCCGGCCTGCGGCACTTCCTTGCCGAAGACTTCCTTGCGGATCGTGTGCAGCAGGATGCGCGCGGTGACCTGGCTGTACGCCGGGTCTTTTTCCATCAGCGCGCGCGCGGCCAGGATCGCGGACTTGTGCAGTTCCTCGACCGGCACGCCGTCGTACAGGTTCTTGACCGTCTCGGCCAGGATGGCGTCGGCGTCGACGTGCTTTTCCAGGCCGGCGCAGGCCGCATTGATCAGCGCCGCGACTTCGTTCATGTCCAGCGGACGGCGCACGCCGGCGTCGACGACGGTGAACTGCGGGGTGGCGATCTGCGTGGTGCCCGCCGCTTCCTTGGCGGCGCGGCGCTCTTCCATGCGCTTGGCGCGGTACAGCACGTATTCGCGCGCGACGTCATGCTCGCCCGAACGCATCAGGGACAATTCCACCTGGTCCTGCACATCCTCGATGTGGAAGGTACCGCCGTTCGGCTGGCGGCGCACGAGCGCCGCGACCACGTTGTTCGTCAGCTGCTCGACCAGTTCGCGGATGCGCGCCGACTCGCGACCCTGTTCGCCGTTCACGGCGAGGAAGGCCTTGGTCACCGCGACGGCGATCTTGTTCGGCGCGAACGGCACCACGGCGCCGTTGCGGCGGATGATGCGGTAGTCGCTGTTCGCGACCAACTCGGCCGCGCTCTTGCCGGCCGCCGTTTCTGCTGCGACGTGCGGATTGATGGAAATGTCCGAAGATGTTTGCATTGAGCCTCCCAGCATGGCGTTACGAACTGCCAGCGCCTTCTCGAATTTGGTAGATATGGACCCCTCGGAGAGGATCCAGGGACAGCTGCCAATACATAAAAATTGGCAACTAGATAACTTTTCGCCGACAAAAAATAGGAGCAACAATGTTGAGAAAACGCAGTTGCGCCCCTACTCAGCCTGTTCGGCATTAAGGCCGTTGACCACTAGATGTAGTAGACAACGGCCTTACAGACCTAATTGTAGTCGATGTACGCGAGTTTTAAGAGCACTGCTACTAAGATTTTTTTCTTGACATCGATCAGGTCCGATACTTGAAGCCTCCACGGCGAAGTAAGCGCTAACATTGATTTTATGGCGCGTTTTGCGCTGCTTACTATTCGTGCAAAATCGGCCCGTTTGGCTTTGCTGCATTGGCGAAAAGACCACGGCCGGGTCAGGGTTCGGGCGCCTGGATGTCCAGTTTTTGCATCTGATAACGGAGCTGGCGGACGCTGATGCCGAGCAGGCCGGCGGCCTGCGTGCGATTGAACTGGGTCTGGTTCAGCGCACGCAGGATGATGTCGCGCTCGACCTGGCTCAGGTAGTCCGGCAGGTTGCTCGGCAGCGCGTCGGCGGCCAGCGGCGGTGATGGTGGCGCGGCGGGTGCCTGCGTAACGACGCTTGCCTCTTGCGGCGCCGCGGCCGGCGTGTGCGCATCGGAAGCGGGTACGGCACCGCCCTGCGGCACCACGGCCGCATCGCCCAGCTTCGCCCCTTTCAGCAGCAGGTCGCCGGCCTCGATCACGCCATCGTCGGCGAAGGCGAGCGCGCGTTCCAGCACGTTTTCCAGTTCGCGCACATTGCCCGGAAAAGCATAGCCGCGCAGCGCGTCGAGCACGCCGGCACCGAGGCGCGCGCCGCCCGGACCGGCCAGGCGCGCGAGGATGGCGTCGACGAGCAGCGGCAGGTCGTCCAGGCGTTCGCGCAGCGGCGGCAGGGTCAGTTCGATGACGTTCAGGCGGTAGAACAGGTCCTGGCGGAACGCGCCCGCCTCGACACATTTCGCGAGGTCCTTGTGCGTGGCGCTGATGATGCGCACGTCCACCGGCTCCTCGACCGTGGCGCCGATCTTGCGCACGCGCCGCTCCTGGATCGCGCGCAGCAGCTTGACCTGCATCGCGAGCGGCAGGTCGGCCACCTCGTCGAGCATCAGCGTGCCCCCGTTGGCGGCCTGGAAAAAGCCATCGCGCTCATCGTTCGCGCCCGTGAAGGCGCCCTTGCGGTAGCCGAAGAACTCGGCCTCCATCAGCGCCTCGGGAATCGCGCCGCAGTTCACGGCGACGAACGGTTTGCCCGCGCGCGCGCTCTGGGCGTGGATCTCGCGCGCCGCCAGTTCCTTGCCGCTGCCGGATTCGCCGTTGATGGCGATCGGCGCCTGCGAGCGCGCCAGCCGTGCGATCTGCGCGCGCAGCGCCTGCATCGCGAGCGACGCTCCGATCAGGCGCGACGTCCCGCCACCCTGGCTGACTGCCGGCGCGGCCGCCGGGTCGGACAGCTTCAACGCCGCGCGCACCATCGCGCGCAAGTCGTCCAGCACGACCGGCTTCGACACGTAATCGAACGCGCCGGCCTTCAGCGCCACGACGGCATTCTCGGCGCTGCCGTACGCGGTGATCACGGCGATGGGCGTGCTCTTGTGATTGGCCGCCACCTCGCGCACCAGTTCCAGGCCCAGGCCGTCGGGCAGGCGCATGTCCGTCAGCACCAGCGCATACGTTTTCTGGCCGAGCAGCGCGCGCGCTTCGCGCACGGTCGCGGCGCTGTCCACGTCGAGCCCCATCTTGAGCAGGGTGATCTCGAGCAGCTCGCGCAGGTCGGGTTCGTCGTCGACCACCAGGATGCGGGGTGAGCTCATGCCTATCTTTCCGTGACTTAGATTGATGCTGCGAAGGTGATCACGAAGCGCCCGCTGGCCTCGCCCGTGCCGCCGGCCGGATCGGGTCCCACGTCCTCGGTGCGGTATTCGTAGTCGAGCATCGCGCCGTTGTTCAGGCACAGCTCGCGCGCCAGGTACAGGCCCAGGCCGGTGCCCTTGCTCGACGTCGTGTAGAACGGCTCGAACAGGTGGGCGCGCACTTCCGGCGTGATGCCGGGACCGTCGTCCTGCACGTGCAATTCCATGCGGCCGGTGGCGTCGAGCACCGGACACACGCGGATGCTGGCCGGCTTGCCGCTCGCGTAACGGATCGCGTTGCCGAGCAAATTCACGAGCACCTCGCGCAGGTGCAGGCCGTCGAAACGCACGCTGCGGCCGTGCGCACTCCCGACCCACACTATATCACCGGCCATGCCGTGCATTTCCGTGAACTCGGCGCGCAGCTCCGGCAGGAAGTCGTCGAGCGCCAGGGGCGTGCCGTTCGGCTGCACCTTGCGCGACAGTTTCAGGATGTCCTCGACCATGCGGTTCACGCGCGCCACGTTGTCGTTCACGATGCGCAGCAGGCGTACCTCGGCCGGCCCGTGCAGGTCTTCCGCGAGCAGCGACGTCGCATGGCCGATCGCCGACAGCGGATTCCTCACCTCGTGCGCGATGCTCGCCGTCAGCCGCCCCATCGACGCAAGCTTGAGTTGCTGCGCCTGGTTTTCGATGGCGCTCACGTCCTGCAGGAACACGAGGCTGCGCTCGTCCGCCCCCTCCGGAGTGTCGACCCGCGCGAAGCGCAGCTTGAGGTGCACCGGCTGGTCGAGGCGGCCGCGGACCTGCCCCTCCGTCTCGTGCCAGCGCTTGATCGTGACGTAGCCCCCCTTCACCGCGGCCGGCGCGTCCGCGCTGCCGCCGGCCCAGGCCGCGAAACGCTGCGCCACCGGTTCCAGCGCCGGCAGGTCGGTCAGCAGGAAGGCGTTGCCCTCCTCGCCCGGCTGCGTCTCCAGCCCGAGCATCCGCCGCGCCGCCGGGTTGCCGCCGAAGACGGTGCCGTCGCGTCCGAGCACGAGGATGCCGTCGGCGACGTCGTCCACGACGATGCGGTAGATAGCCTGCTGGATGCGCAGGTCGGCGCCGCGGCGCACGGCCAGTTCTTCCTGCTTGATGAGCCGCGCGGCCAGCCGGTTCACCACCAGCACCACCGCGAAGAACGCGGCGCCGGTGAGTCCGGCCTGGGTCAGCGGCTGGTCGTTCGCGCGCACGAAGATCTGCCAGGTGCTTTCGGCCAGCACGAACAGCGTCGCCAGCGCGGCCGAGAACAGGGCCACCAGCAACGGCGCGAGGATCGCGGCGCCGGCCAGCGGGAACAGATACAGCAGCGCGAGGCCGCTGCGCATGCCGCCGGCGGCCAGGTACAGCAGCGAGATCGCGACGATGTCGACGGCCACCTGGACCGACAGCTGCCACAGGAAGCGCCGGCGCCAGCGCTGGGCGACGAAGGCGAACAGCAGGGCCGCCAGCACGTAGGCGATGCACGTCTCGGCATAGAAGGTGCCGTCCACGCGGCCGTGGCGCACGTCCACGGACAGGTAGAGCAGCAGCACGAGCGCGATCACGATGCGCGTGACCGTGAGCGTCTGCAGCGAGCGCCAGAACGTCGAGCGCGACTCGGCGGAAAAGGGCAGCCAGGGCGCCATGCGGCGGCTTACCTGGCCTGCGGGTGCGCCTCGCGCGCGTGCGCCGTGCCGCAGTAATCGCGGCCATCGGCCCGCACGGCCTCCGACGATGGGAAATAGATGCCGCAATGGGCGCAGCAGGCCATCGCTTCCGGCTTGTCCGCGACGCGGCGCCAGGCTTTCGCCTCGCCGCCGGCGGGACCCGGTGCCGGCCCGGCGGCCGGACCTTGCGCGCGCGTCATCGCCGCGCGCACCTTGCTGCGCACCGCCATCACCACGAGGATGACGAGCGCAATCCAGAAAAGCAGTCGCGTCATACGAACCCCCGGTGCAGAACGACTTCAAAAACGAAACGGCTGCCGACATACGCCAGCGCCAGGGTGGCGAATCCCGCCAGCGTGAAGCGCAGCGCGGTCTTGCCGCGCCAGCCGCGCCAGCGGCGTCCGGCCAGCAGCGCGGCGAACAGGACCCACGACAGCAGCGCGAACACGTTTTTATGGTCCCAGCGCAGCGCGCGGCCGAACAGCTGTTCGGAGAACACGATGCCCGACAGGACGGTGAGACTGAGCAGGATGAAACCGATGCCGATCATGCGGAACAGCAGGCGCTCCATGGTCAGCAGCGCCGGCAGCTGGTCGATCGCGCCTCCCAGCCAGCCCTTCTTCGCGTTCTTCGCGTGCAGGCGCGCCTCCTGCAGCGCCATCAGCACGGCGTGGAAGGCGGCGATCGTGAGCGTACTGTATGCCGACACGGCCACGGCCACGTGCCAGCCGAACGCGGGCGACTGGTCCTGCACGGGCATCAGGTTGCCGGGGAACAGCGGCGGCAGGATCGCCGCGACGGCCGCGAACGGCATCACCATGCGGCGCATGCCGTCCAGCGCGAAGTTGCGGTTTTCGATCCAGTAGGCGGCGACGGAAATCCACAGCGCGGTCGACAGCATGAAGGCGAAGCCGACGCGCAGCGTGCCGTTCGTCACGATGTCCGGCCACAGCGCCGTGCCATGCACGGCCCAGGCGACAAAAGTCACGGCCGAAATGGCCGAGCCCTGCCGCGACGGCAGCAGGGCGCATACCGCGTACAGGATGGCCGCGGCGATAAATAGGGTGAGTTGCATACGCGCGAGTCTACACCATCCCGATGGGGAGGGTTGGGTTGTCAAAGGGATAATCGGGTCACCAAATGCCGTCGTTCCCGCGAAGGCGGGAACCCAATTTTGCGTGAACGGCGATGGTATTGCCCGTGGTCCGCAACGAACTTGGGTCCACGCCTGCGCGAGGACGACGTTTCAAATGACGTGGCCTCAATCGACGGCGGCGGCCTTGATCTCGGCATCGTGGTGGCGCTGCTGCTCTTCCATCACCATCAGCCCCAGTTCGCGCTTGAGCGCATTGAATTCGGGCGCCGCCGGATCGCGCAGGCGCGGCAGCTCGACGAGCAAGTCGCGCTTGATGGTGCCGGGCCGGTACGTCATCACGACGATGCGGTCGGCGAGGTAGATCGCTTCCTCGATGCTGTGCGTGACGAAGATGACGGTCTTCCTGAATTCCGCCCACAGGCGCAGCAGCTCGTCCTGCAGGTTGCGCCGCGTGAGGGCGTCGAGCGCGCCGAACGGCTCGTCCATCAGCATGATCGGCGAATCCAGCGCCAGCACGCGCGCGATCGCCACGCGCTGGCGCATGCCGCCGGACAGGTCTTTCGGATAGCGTTTCGCGAAGTCTTCCAGCGACAGGAGTTTCAACAGTTCGGCCACGCGCGCCGCGATCTGCGCGCGCGCCATGCCCTTGATCTCCAGGCCGAAGCCGACGTTCTGCTCCACCGTCATCCACGGGAACAGCGCGTATTCCTGGAACACCATGCCCCGCTGCGGCCCGGGTCCGGCGACCGGCACGCCGTCGGCCAGCACGCGGCCCGACGTCGGCGGCGCGAAGCCGGCGATGGCGTTCAGCAGCGTCGACTTGCCGCAGCCGGAAGGCCCCAGCAGGCAGACGAACTGGCCGTGCGGGATCTCGAGGCTGATGTCCTGCAGCGCGACCATCTTGCGGCCGTCGCCGTCGAACACTTTGCTGACGTTGGCGATGACGAGGTGGGCTCTTGCGTCAGGGGCGGTCATGTCAGTGCTCCAGGCCGCGGTGCCAGCGCAGCAGGTAGTTGTTCAGTTTATTCATGCCGACGTCGATCGCCAGCCCGAGGATGCCGATCGTGATCATGCCGGCGATGATCTTGTCCGACAAGAAGTACTCGCGCGCCTCCGAGATGCGGAAACCGAGGCCGTTGTTCACGGCGATCATCTCGGCCACGATCACGACGATGAACGCCGTGCCGATGCCGATCCGCATGCCGGTCAGAATGTACGGCACGGCCGCCGGCAGGATCA
Organism: Massilia luteola; assembly: GCF_034420155.1. NCBI lineage: Bacteria > Pseudomonadati > Pseudomonadota > Betaproteobacteria > Burkholderiales > Oxalobacteraceae > Massilia > Massilia luteola. Next base: position 32,310 of record NZ_JAXOFN010000012.1, on the reverse strand, counting down.
CGCGCAGGAACATCGTCGTCCCGCTGGCGCCCAGGTTGCGCGCCGCGCGCAGGTAGATGCCGTCGACCTGGCGCACGCCCGCGATCGTATTCATCAGCACGGGAAAAAAAGCGCCCAGCGCGATGAGGAAGATGGCCGGCGGGTTGCCGAGGCCGAACCACAGCATCGACATCGGGATGTAGGCGATGGGCGGAATGGGCCGCAGCAGCTGGAACAAGGGATTCAGCCAGGCATGCGCGATGCGGCTCGCGCCCATGGCGAGGCCGACCGGCAACGCCAGCGCGGCGCCGACGAGGAAGCCGACGAACACGCGGTACAGGCTGCCGACGGCGTCGGTGAGCAATTCGCCGGAGACCATCCATGCGAGACGCCCGCCGCCGTTGGCCTCGTGCCAGGTGGCGAAGTCCTGCAGCGGCAGCAGGTAGGCGACCCACTTGCGCCACACCTGCAGCGGCGACGGCAGGACGTGCTCGTTGACCCATCCCCTGCTGACCACCAACTGCCAGATCGCGATCGCGACGACCGGCACGACCAGGCCGATTGCGATGTCCTGCCACCTGCGTTTTGCCATCTCCGCTCCTTGCGTGATCCGCGCGGGCGGGGGCCGCCCACCCTGTAAATCGGCCGTCGGGTGGGCACCCCGTGCCCACCAAAGGTCTACTTGATATTCAGGCTTTTCTTGGCCTCATCCAGCAGATCCGTCTTGACCCACTGCTTCGCCACGGGCGGCTTGGACATCCGCCCGACGCCCGTCTTGACCATGAGGTCCGTCGTGATCTGGATATGCTCCGGCGTGATGTCGTAGGTGTACGGCGAATTGCTGATCGCGTCGTCGAAATCGTCCTTGGTGATCTGGCCCTTGAACACGACGTCGCGCACGTACTTCTCGGCCAGCGCGCGGTCGCGGATGAAGGCGCTCGTGGCCATCACGAAGCAGCGCATGAATTTCTCGGCCACCGCATGCTTCGTGTCGTGGAATTTCTCGGTCATGACCATCGTCCGTATCGGCTCGCCGATCGGGGTGTCGTACGGCTTCATGACCTCGACGCCGTATCCCTTGTTGATCGCCTGCGACGACTGCGGCTCGGACTGCATCATCACATCGATGTTCTTGCCCAGCAGGGCCTGGTTGAGGTCGGCATAAGCCAGGTAGATGATCTGCACGTCCTTGCCGGGCGCGGAGTCGGCGGACAGGCCCGCCTTCTGCAGCTCGGCCATCAGCAGGACTTCCTGGATGCCGCCGCGCGTCACGCCCACCTTCTTGCCCTTGAGGTCCTTCACGCTCTTGACGTTGGCGTCCGGCCGCGCGACGAGGCGCACGCCCCCTTTGGCGAAGCCGGCCACGACATAGATCGGCGCACCGCTGGCGCGGCCCGAGATGGCCGCTTCGGACGCCGTCGCGCCGACGTCGAGCTCGCCCGCGATGATGGCCTGCATCACGTCCAGGCCTTTCGCGAACACGCGTTCCTCGACCTTGATGCCGCACTTGGGCGCGATTTCCTTGATATACGAGACCGCGCCGTAGTGCGCGAACTTGAGGTTGCCGAGGCGGACCACGTCCTGGGCCTGGGCGCCGCCAGCGGCCAGCAGCGCGGCGAGGACGAGGGTCTTGCGAAACACGATTGCTTTCATTCTGTCTCTCCGATCGGGGTCGAACTTTTATTGGAATGAACTAACGTGATGCAGCTCTGGAAAATAAACTCGAAGCAACACATTGTCAAACTGTACAAGCAGCTTTTACCAAGAATCAACCCGATCGGTTGACTGCGCGGCTTGCGAATGGCTGAATACGGGTCTTGACCGGGGAAAACGCGCCCCGACATGGGGTAAAATGGCGGACTGCGCCCCGCCCGCTTATATATATCAGTACAAAAGGTAGAACATGCTGGATAACCTGACCCAACGCCTTGCCAAGGTCGTCAAGACGATGCGCGGCGAGGCCCGCCTCACCGAGACGAACACCGCCGAGATGCTGCGCGAAGTGCGCCTGGCCCTGCTCGAGGCCGACGTGGCGCTGCCGGCCGTGCGCGAATTCATCGCCAAAGTGAAGGAAAAGGCGCTGGGCGAGGAAGTGATCGGCTCGCTGTCCCCCGGCCAGGCCCTCGTCGGCGTCGTGCAGAAGGAACTGGCCGCGCTGATGGGCGCCGACCTCGGTCCGGAAGCGTCGCAGCTGTCGTTCGCGCAGCAGCCGCCGGCCGTGATCCTGATGGCCGGCCTGCAGGGTGTCGGTAAAACGACCACCACCGGCAAGCTCGCCAAATACCTCAAGGAAGAGAAAAAGAAAAAGGTCCTGACCGTCTCCGCCGACGTCTACCGCCCCGCCGCGATCGCGCAGCTGGAATCGGTGACGAAGCAGGTCGGCGCCGACTTCTTCCCGTCCACCGCCAGCGACAAGCCGGTCGATATCGCGAAGAACGCGCTCGACTGGGCGCGCCGCCACTACCACGACGTCGTCATCATCGACACCGCCGGCCGCCTCGCTATCGACGAGGCGATGATGCAGGAAATCGCCGCCGTGCACGCGGCCGTGAATCCGATCGAAACGCTGTTCGTCGTCGACGCCATGGTCGGCCAGGACGCGATCAACACGGCGAAAGCCTTCAACGACGCGCTGCCGCTGACCGGCGTGATCCTGACGAAGCTCGACGGCGATTCGCGCGGCGGCGCGGCGCTGTCCGTGCGCCACGTGACGGGCAAGCCGATCAAGTTCGCCGGCGTGTCGGAAAAGCTGGACGGCCTGGAAGCGTTCGATCCGGCCCGCATGGCCAACCGCGTGCTGGGCATGGGCGACATCCTCGCGCTGGTCGAGGAAGCGCGCAAGGGCGTGGACATGAAGGCCGCGACCGACATGGCCAACAAGATCAAGTCGGGCGGTAAGTTCGACATGAACGACTTCCGCGCCCAGCTCGCGCAGATGAAGAAGATGGGCGGCATGGCCGGCCTGATGGATAAACTTCCGGCCCAGTTCCAGCAGGCGGCCAGCGGCGCCAACATGGATCAGGCCGAAAAGCAGGTGCGCCGGATGTGCGGCATCATCGATTCGATGACGCCGCTCGAACGCGCCAAGCCGGAACTGATCAAGGCCAACCGCAAGCGCCGCATCGCGGCCGGCGCCGGCGTGCAGGTGCAGGAAGTCAACCGCATGCTGACGCAGTACGACCAGATGAACACGATGATGAAGAAGCTCAAGGGCGGCGGCCTGATGAAGATGATGCGCGGGATGAAGGGCATGATGCCCGGCATGCGCTGATCGTCGACGCTCCCCAAAAGCCGTGCGCGACCACCGTCCCGCACGGCTTTTTTACGCTTGGGACGCCTGTTTTTTCACTCTAGAGAGGCCCGGGTAACACAACCGGCAGATTTAGGGCTTGTAAGAGTGAAAAAATTTCGAAAAAGACTTGCACGAACACTAAAACCCTACCAATATAAGCCGGGTGCGCTCACGCGTAAATTTCCATGTGTTCCGTTTAGGAGGCTCGAAGATGGCAACAGCCAAAAAAACCACCGCAGCACCCGCCAAGAAAGCCGCTGCCAAGCCTGCTGCTGCGGCGAAGCCGGCAGCGAAGAAGGCAGCGGCTCCTGCCAAAGCAGCAGCACCGAAAGCAACTGCAGCAGCAAAGAAGCCGGCTGCGGCACGCAAGCCCAACGCCGCTTTCATGAAAGAGATGACCCCGTCCGCACCGCTGGCTGCCGTCGTCGGCGCGAAACCGCTGCCGCGCACCGAAGTCACCAAGAAGGTCTGGGACTACATCAAGGCGCAAAACCTGCAGGACGCGGCCAACCGCCGCATGATCAACGCCGACGACAAGCTGAAAGCCGTCTTCGGTGGCAAGGCGCAGGTGTCGATGTTCGAAATGACGAAGCTGATCTCGGATCACCTCAAATAAGAAGACCTCGCCGGCTGTCCCACTGGCCCCGATACAAAAAGCCCCGGCGAGCCGGGGCTTTTTGCTATGTGCTGCGCCGCACGTAGGGCGGGCTCTCCGAGCCCACGCGTGACGCATGCAGTTTGCCGGCGTCACGCGTGGGCGGAGGCCGCCCACCCTACAGGAGCAACGATGCGATTCGACCTGGTGGACCTGCAGCTGTTCCTGCACGTGGTGGACGCCGGCAGCATCACGGGCGGCGCGGCCCGTGCGCACCTGGCGCTGGCGTCGACCAGTGAACGCATCCAGAACATGGAAGCGGCGCTGGGCGTGCCGCTGCTCGTGCGCGGCCGGCGCGGCGTGCAACCGACGGCCGCGGGCCTCGCGCTGCAGCGCCACGCCCGCCTCGTGTTCCAGCAACTGGCGCGCCTGCGCGCGGAACTGGGCGAGCACGCCGCTGGCCTCAAGGGACAGGTGCGGCTGCTGTGCAATACGGCTGCCTTGAGCGAATACCTGCCGGAGGTGCTGGCCGGCTTCATGGCGCGTCATCCGGACGTCGACATCGACCTGGAAGAGCGCACCTCCAGCGACATCGCGCGCGCGGTGCGCGAAGGCGGCGCGGATCTCGGCATCGTGGCCGACACGGTCGACCTGTCGGGCCTCGAGACCTTCCCGTTCTGCACCGACCGCCTCGTGGCCGTGGCGCAGCCGGCGCTGGCGCGCACGCTCGTCACGCAGGCCGGCCAGGCCGTGGCGTTCGCGCGCCTCGTGGATTTCGATCACGTCGCCCTGACCGGCGACAGCGCCCTGTTCCGCTACCTGAGCCAGCAGGCCGAGCGCGTCGGCCGCACGCTGCGCGCGCGCGTGCGCCTGCGCAGCTTCGACGCGGTGTGCCGCATGGTGGAGAGCGGCGTCGGGATCGGCATCGTGTCGGAACCGGCCGCACGGCGCTGCGCGCGCACGATGGACATCGCGGTGCTCGAGCTGGCCGACGCGTGGGCGTTGCGTCAGCTGTCGCTGTGCATGCGCAGTGTCGATGCGTTGCCGCGGCACGCGCAGCAACTGGTGGAAGAAATCCGCGCGTGAATGGTGGGCGGAGGCCGCCCACCCTACGATCGTCACGATGCCGTAGGGCGAGCACCCCGTGCCCACCAAACGTGTCCGTATTCAGCGGGCGGACGCCGCCCACCCGACAAGTACACTGCCGTAGGGTGGGCACCCCGTGCCCACCAAACGTTTCCGTAATCAGCGGCTGGACACCATCACGTCCTGCTTGAATTCCCAGTTCTTCCACGCCGCCAGCACCGCATTCGGATACTCGGGCCGTCCGCGGCTGCCGTTGTAGCGTCCCAGCGCGAGGTACAGGTTGCCGCCTTCCATGTCGATGTACATGCGCAGGATCGAGCAGCCGTAGCGCAGATTGGTCTGCATGTCGAACAGCGCGCGCCGGTTCGAGTCGCCGATGACCTTCGTCCAGAACGGCATCACCTGCATATAGCCGCGCGCGCCGACCATCGACACGGCGTACTTGCGATACGCCGACTCGACCTGGATCAGGCCCAGCACGAGGCCCGGATCGAGGCCCGCGCGCGTGGCCTCGTACCAGGCGATTTCGAGGAATTCCGTGCGCGTCTGCTCGTCCGGCAGGCGGCGCTTGAGGCGCGCCGACATCGCATCGAACCACTGCTGGTAGCGCACGCGCGCGACCTCGTCGCGGAACACCGGCTTGGGCGGGCGGCCGTCGCGGATCGCGTTTTCGAGCGCCAGCCGGACCGAATCGGCCAGCGCTTCCTCTTTCTGGTTGCCGGCCTGCGCCGCGCCGCTGCTCAACAACGCAGCGGCGAGCAAGACCGGGCCGAGCCGGGCTGCCGCCCGGCCAATCAACCGTTGCGCCATCACTTGCCCAGCTTGGCCTTGATGACGCCGACCATGTCGGCAGCCGGGACGGCGGTTGCCTCGGCATCGCGGCGGCCCTGGTATTCCAGGTTGCCTTCCTTGAGGCCGCGCTCGCCGATCACGACGCGATGCGGCACGCCGACCAGTTCCCAGTCGGCGAACATGGCGCCCGGACGCAGGCCGCGGTCGTCGACGATGACGTCCACGCCGGCCGACTGCAGCTCGGCATACAGGCGATCGGTCTCGGTTTTCACCAGCTCGCTGCGGTCATAGCCCATCGGGCACAAAACGAGTTCGAACGGCGCGATGGCGTCCGGCCAGACGATGCCCTTGTCGTCGAAATTCTGCTCGATGGCCGCGCCCAGGATGCGGGTCACGCCGATGCCGTAGCAACCCATCTGCATCGGCGCCGGCTGGCCCTTCTCGTCCAGGTAGACGCAGTTCATCGCGGCGGAGTATGCCGTGCCGAGCTGGAACACGTGGCCCACCTCGATGCCGCGTTCGATCGCAAGGACGCCCTTGCCGTCCGGCGCGGCGTCGCCTTCGACCACGTTGCGCAGGTCGGCGACGACAGGTTCGGCCACGTCGCGGCCCCAGTTCACGCCCGTCAGGTGGTATTCGGCTTCGTTGGCGCCGCATACGAAATCGGCCATGTTGGCGACGGTGCGGTCGGCTACGATGTTGACCGGCTGCTTCGTGCCCACCGGGCCGAGGTAGCCCGGCACGGTGCCGTAGGCGTCCTGGATTTCCGCTTCGGTGGCGAAGCGGAAGGTGGCCAGGCCCGGCACTTTCGAGACCTTGACTTCGTTCAGCTCATGGTCGCCGCGCAGCAGCAGCAGCCAGTTTTCCTTGACCTGCCTGCCGTCGACTTCCTTCTCGACCGTCAGCGCGATCGATTTCACGGTCTGCGCCAGCGCGATGCCGAGCAGCTCGGCGACCTTCTCGCACTTGGTCGTGTTCGGCGTCGACACCTTCGCCAGCGGCTGCGTGGCCGCGCCGCGCTGGGCGATCAGCGGCTGCGCCTCCGCCGCTTCCATGTTGGCGGCGTAGTCCGACGTCGGGCAGTAGACGACCGCGTCCTCGCCGGTGCTGGCGATCACGTGGAATTCGTGCGAGCCGGTACCGCCGATCGCGCCGTTGTCGGCCGCCACCGCGCGGAACTTCAGGCCGAAGCGGGTGAAGATGCTGACGTAGGCGTCGAACATCGTCTGGTAGGACTTCTGCATGCCTTCGACGTCACGGTCGAACGAATACGCGTCCTTCATCGTGAACTCGCGGCCGCGCATCAGGCCGAAGCGGGGACGGCGCTCGTCGCGGAACTTCGTCTGGATGTGATAGAAGTTCAGCGGCAGCTGGCGGTACGACTTGACCTCGGTGCGCACGACGTCGGTGATGACTTCTTCCGACGTCGGCTGCAGCGCGAAGTCGCGGCCGTGGCGATCCTTCAGGCGCAGCAGTTCCGGGCCCATCTTGTCCCAGCGGCCCGTCTCCTGCCACAGTTCGGCCGGTTGCACCATCGGCATCAGGAGTTCGAGCGCGCCCGCCTTGTTCATCTCTTCGCGGATGATGCCCTCGACCTTGCGGATGACGCGCAGGCCCAGCGGCATGTAGGTGTAGATGCCGGAGCCGAGTCGCTTGATCATCCCTGCACGCATCATCAGTTTATGGCTGACGATCTCGGCGTCGGAGGGCGCTTCTTTGAGCGTTGAAATAAAAAATCGTGAGGCGCGCATATCGGTGAATTCTTTTTAAAAAGAGAGGGTTATAATCGACCTAATTTTAAAGGATTAGCTGGCTGATGCATCCAATCTTTATACAAATGGGTCCGAAACACGTGGTGCTTACTGTTGTTCCTGTGCAGGTTCACGACAGAGGCACTCAAGGAGCCTTGCAAAACCGTTACGAACGGCAGCAGTTCTGATCGAGAAGCGCAGCTGTACGAGGGTACAGCGAGCATCGCAGGGCAGAAATGCAACGCGCAGTAGGTTTGGCAACGCTCCGTGGATTGCTAGGTAAAAATGTAAGAGGGATCGGCCGGCAGAAAGTTTCGAGGTGAATTATGCTCGATCGTGAAGGGTTCCGCCCCAACGTCGGCATCATCCTGCTGAACGCCAACAACGAGGTGTGGTGGGGCAAGCGGGTGCGTGAGCATTCTTGGCAATTTCCGCAAGGGGGTATCAAATACGGCGAGACGCCGGAACAGGCGATGTACCGCGAGCTCGAGGAAGAAATCGGCTTGCGCCAGGAGCACGTCAAGATCGTGGGCCGCACCCGCGACTGGCTGCGCTACGAAGTGCCCGATCACTTCATCAAGCGCGAAGTGCGCGGCCACTACCGTGGGCAGAAGCAGATCTGGTTCCTGCTCCGCATGGTGGCGCGCGACAACGACGTGAACCTGCGCCTGACCGACCATCCCGAATTCGACGCCTGGCGCTGGCACGACTACTGGGTTCCGCTGGACGTCGTCATCGAGTTCAAGCGCGACGTGTACCAGCGCGCCCTGCAGGAGTTGTCGCGCTTCATCACATGGCCCGCGAACGGCGATCGCCGCCACAGCTCGCGCTATCTGCGCCAGCCGCATGAGCGGCGCGGCCAGAACGGCAACGGCAACGGCAATGGCAATGGCGGCAAGGCGGCGACTGCAAGCAATGCCGCCAATGCCAGCAGCAAGGCGGTGGCGGTCGCCAGCAAGGCCATCGCCGACGCGGCCGGCAGTTCCAAGATGGTGTTGGCGCAGCAGGGTGTGACGCGCAAGGAGTAAGGCGCGAGTAGCGCAGACGCAACAAAACAAAGGCAAAGCAGCCGTGCGAACGGTTGTCTTTGCCTTTTTTACATTCTTGTAATGTATTTTTTACAAAATTGCGTTGTAGAATTGTTGTCATGATGACCATCGCCCTGCTCCGCTCCCGGTCCGTCCGGACCGCCTTCCTGCTCTGCCTGCTGTCCGGCATCGCCCATGCGGCCGACGACACGAAGCACTGCACCTACATCGACGTGGCCGACCTGCCCATCCGCTACACGAGCGAGAGTCTCATCCCCGCCGTCGACGGGACCATCAACGGCACGCCGGCCGTGATGCTCGTCGACACCGGCATGTCGACGACGGCATTGACCATGAACGCCGTCACGCGGCGCGATATCAACCCGTTCATGACGGGGCGCTGGATCGAGGGATTCGGCGGCATCTCGCGCCTCTACTCCGCGCGGCTGAAGGATTTTTCGGTCGGTCCGACGCACAGCACCCGCCGCATCGAACTGGACGTCATCGGCAGCACGTCGGTGACGCCCCCGTTCGACGCCATCCTCGGCGCGCCGTTCCTGCTGCAGATGGACCTGGAACTCGACCTGCGCGCCAAGCGGATGAAATTCTACCGTCCGCGCGACTGCGCCAAGGCGTCGCTGCTGCTGTGGAAGGAACCCACGGTCGTGCTGCCGTTCGAGCGCAACTACGGCAGGAGCCCGAATCCGCACTTCACCGTCGTCGTCAACGGCAAGGAGATGGACGCCATCATCGATTCCGGCGCCCACCGCAGCTTCATGATGCAGGACGCGGCCAAGCGGGCCGGCATCGACGTCAACGGGCCGGGTGCGATCCGCATGGGCGATACCGGCGGCATCGGCTCCGACCACGTGCCGTACTGGATCGCCCCCGTCAAGACCGTGCAGTTCGGCGACGAAACCATCCGCAACGTGGAGCTCGGCGTCATCGGCTCGACGGGCTCGCAAGGCGCCGACCTGTTCCTGGGCGAGGACTTCCTGCGCGCGCACCGCGTGCTGTTCGCGATGAGCCAGGACAAGCTGTACATCGCCTACCTGGGCGGCGACGTGTTCACGCGCGGCACGGGCCTGGAACCCTGGATGCGTGCGGAAGCCGACGACGGCAATGCCGATGCCCAGTATGCGCTCGCGAAGATGTATTACGACGGCCGCGGCGTGGCGCGCGACCCGGCCCAGGGCGACGCCTGGCTGGACAAGGCCGTGGCGCGGGGCCAGCCGAACGCCAACCTGCTGCTCGGCCGCCGGCAGATGCTGGCCGGGCGCCTGGACACGGCGATCCCGCAACTTCGGCGCGCGCTCGACCAGTTGCCGGCCGACCGCCTCGGCCCGTTGTGGCTGTACGTCGCCCGCGTGCGCCATGGCGACGCCGCGCTGGCGCAGACGGAACTGGAAGCGGCAATGAAGCAGCAGAAGGAAGACGACTGGCCCGCGCCGATCGCCGCTTTCTACCTCGGCAAAACCAATGCGGCGCACCTGCTGGAAGAAGCGGGCAAGGATGCGCAGCTCGCGCACGCACGCACGTGCATGGCGCAAGCCTATATGGCGGAATGGCATGACGCGCGCGGCGATGCGGCCGAGGCCAGCGCGCTGCGGGCCACCATGCGCACGAACTGCGCACCCGCGCCAGCCCCCGTCTCGAAACCCGCGCCCGCGCCTGTGCCGCTGCCGACCGGCGGCGCCGCGCCGCTGGACGGCGCGCCATGAAACCGATGGACACCGCGCGGGGCGGACCTGTGGCCGCGCTGCGGGACGGGCACCATCGCGCTACAATGACGCCCTTCCTCCAGTTTTTCCGACGGTTCCCGCCATGTTCACCCCCTCCTCCCACGACGTCCGCCGCTTCTTTTGCGAGGCCCTGCGCAAGCGCCGCGCCGGCGAGATCCTGACCCCGATGGACGCCATCGCCGCCGACTGGATCGACCAGCATCCCGAGTACCACGACGAGCTGGCGGATGCCGAGGAAGCCGTGGCGCGCGACTACGCCGTCGAAGGCGGCAAGCCGAATCCGTTCCTGCATTTGTCGATGCACCTGTCGATCACGGAACAGGTATCGATCGACCAGCCGCGCGGCATCCGCGCCGCGTTCGAGGCACTGGCCGCGCGCGTGGGCGAGCACGAGGCGCACCACGAGATGATGGAGTGCCTGGGCGAGATGATCTGGTCGGCGCAGCGCCACGGCACCCAGCCGGACACCGACGCCTACGTGGCCTGCGTGCGCAGGCGCGTGCGTTAATCCAGTGTTACCGCGGCGCGTACGTTCGGTGGGCGGAGGCCGCCCACCCTACCGGCAGGTTTAATCGAGCTTGTCGTCGGCCACGCGGTAACGCGGATCTTCCGGCAGGTTCACCTCGATCATGTCCTTCGCGCGCTCGAGCAAAGCGCGGCAGTCGGGGCTCAGGTGGCGCAGGTGCAGGCGCTTGCCGAGGGCGCGGTAGCGTTCCGCCAGGCCGTCGATGGCCTGGATCGCCGAGTGGTCCGCCACGCGCGCGCGGCGGAATTCGATCACGACGTCCTGCGGGTCGTCCCTGGGCGCGAACAGCGCCTGGAAGCCGCCCACCGACGCGAAGAACAGCGTCCCGTCCAGCTCGTAGACCTTCCAGCCGTCGGCGTCCTGCGTCGTCGTGACGCGGATCTGCTTCGCGTGCTGCCACGCGAACACCAGCGCCGACACGACCACGCCCACCAGCACCGCGGTCGCCAGGTTGAAGACGAGCGTGACGCCGGCCACCAGCACGATCACGAGCGCGTCGGCGCGCGGCACCTTGCCGAACAGGCGGAACGTGCCCCATTCGAACGTCTTCTCGCACACGACGAACATCACGCCGATCAGCGCGGCCAGCGGGATCCGCTCGATCACGCTGGAACCGAACAGGATGAACGACAGCAGGAACAGCGAGGCGCAGATGCCGGACAGCCGGCCGCGCGCGCCGTTGCCGACGTTGATCATGCTCTGGCCGATCATCGCGCAGCCGCCCATGCCGCCGAAGAAACCGGTGACGACGTTCGCCACGCCCTGCGCTAGGCTTTCGCGGTTCGGCTGGCCGCGCGTGTCCGTGATCTCGTCGATCAGGGTGAGCGTCAGCAGCGTCTCGATCAGGCCCACGCCGGCCAGCACCAGCGAATACGGGAACACGATCTTCAGCGTCTGCAGGTCGAACGGCACGTCCGGCACGTGGAACGCGGGCAGGCCGCCGGCGATGGAGCCGAGGTCGCCCACGGTTTTCGTCTGGATGCCGGCGAAGTGCGCCAGCAGCGCGACGGCGAGGATGCCGACCAGCGTGGCCGGCACGGCTTTCGTGATGCGCGGCGTCAGGTAGACGAGCGCCATCGTCAGCGCGACGAGGCCGAGCATCGTCCACAACTGCGTGCCGGCCATCCAGCCGCCGCCCACCTTGAAATGCTCGAACTGGGCGACGAAGATCACGATGGCGAGGCCGTTGACGAAGCCCAGCATCACGGGATGCGGCACCATGCGGATGAATTTGCCGAGCCGCGCGGCCGCGAACAGCATCTGCAGCACGCCCATCAGCACGATGGCGGCAAACAGGTATTGCACGCCATGCTGGACGACCAGCGCCACCATGACGACGGCCAGCGCGCCGGCCGCGCCGGAAATCATGCCGGGCCGGCCGCCGAACGCGGACGTGATGAAGGACACCAGGACGGCGGCATACAGGCCGGTCAGCGGCGCCACATGGGCGACCAGGGCGAAGGCGATGGCTTCCGGCACCAGGGCCAGCGCGACCGTCAGGCCGCTCAATACGTTCGTCTTGATATGGGAGGGGGATACGTCGGGCACGGCGGCACTCCAAAAAAACAAATCCCTCCGGCCGGTGCGGCAGGAGGGATTCCAGATGATCCGGATGGGCCGTCATTGTAACGGCCCGCGCGGATCAGCGCTTCGTGACGAGCGGTCCGGGCAGCGATTCCAGATAGGCGGCGATGTCCGCCATATCGCGGTCGGACAGCGGCTGGGCCATGCCGGCCATGATCGGATTGCTGCGGCCATTCGCGACCTTGGTGCCGCGCTTGTAGGCGGTCAGCGCATGCACCAGGTAGTCGGCGTGCTGGCCGGCCAGCTTGGGATAGGTCGGGTCGATCGGGGTCTTGAAGTCGGCGCCATGGCAGGACGCGCAATTGTATTTTTTCGTCAGTGCGGCACCGTTGGCGGCGTCGCCCGAGGCCAGGGCCTGGCCGGACAGGGCGAGTGACGCGGCGCCCAGGGTCAGCGCGATGATCAGTTTATTCATGGCGCGCTCCTTACTTGGCCGGGGTCTGTTGCGAGTAATACGCGGCGATGTCGGCGATGTCCTGGTCGGACAGGCTGGCCGCGATGCCGTGCATGGACGGGTGATTGCGGTCACCCTTTTTATACTCGTGCAGCGCGGCCTCGATGTACTTGGCCGACTGTCCGCCGATCTTGGGTACGCGATAGACTTCGGGGAAGCTGGTCTTGTAGTCGGCGATGCCGTGGCAACCGATACACATTTCGATCTTGTTGGGTGCTGCCTTGGGATTGCCGACGATGTCGGCCGCGCCGGCCGTGCCGGCCATCGAGGCGCCGGCGGCTAGCACGAGTAAAGCTGTTGAAATTTTCATGGATGACCTATCGTTGGGTTGAATCGATAGGGCGCCTTGGACCCGTGCGGCGGCAGCAGGTTTTTCAGACCCCCGGTACTGCGACTGCAATGGCATTTTTGCCACGATCCAATCGATTCTATCCGAAGAATATGGTCGAGTCCATTGGGCAGCGCAGCATGGACGACCTTCGCACCACGCCGTTCTGTCATATACTCGTTGGCATTCCCACACCAACCGCGCAGGCCCATGCACGCATCCCGACGCTTCGAAGGCAGCGACAACTATGTCGCCACCGCCGACCTGAAACTGGCGGTCAACGCCGCCCTCACCCTCGCCAGGCCCCTGCTGATCAAGGGCGAACCCGGTACCGGCAAGACCATGCTGGCCGAGGAAGTGGCGGCCGCGCTCGATATGCCGCTGCTGCAATGGCACATCAAGTCCACCACCAAGGCCCAGCAAGGCCTGTACGAATACGACGCCGTCTCGCGCCTGCGCGATTCGCAGCTGGGGGACGAGCGCGTGCGCGACATCCACAACTACATCGTCAAGGGCGTGCTGTGGCAGGCGTTCACGGCGCCCGAGCCAGTGGTGCTGCTGATCGACGAGATCGACAAGGCCGACATCGAATTCCCCAACGACCTGCTGCGTGAGCTGGACCGGATGGAGTTCTACGTCTACGAGACGCGCGAGATGGTCGTGGCGAAGCACCGGCCCCTCGTCATCATCACGTCGAACAACGAGAAGGACCTGCCGGACGCCTTCCTGCGCCGCTGCTTCTTCCACTACATCAAATTCCCCGACCGCGACACGATGGCCGACATCGTGAAGGTCCACTATCCGACGCTGAAAGCCGACCTGCTGGCCGCCGCGCTGCAGAGTTTTTATGAACTGCGCGACGTGCCGGGCCTGAAGAAAAAGCCGTCGACGTCCGAATTCCTCGACTGGCTGAAGCTCCTGCTGGCCGAGGACATCCCCGTCGAGGTCCTGCGCAGCCAGGACGGCAAGGCGATCGTGCCGCCGCTGGCCGGCGCGCTGCTCAAGAACGAGCAGGACGTCGGCCTGTTCGAGCGCCTGGTGGCGATGGCGAGGCACAACCGATGATCCACGTCGATCCCGTCACCCTCGAATTCAACGGCGTGCGCCTGGAACCGCTGGCGCCGCGCCACCTGGACGGCCTGCGCGCGGCGGCCGCCGACGGCGAGCTGTGGAACCTGCGCATCACGTCCGTGCCCGCACCGCACGAGACGGAAACCTATATCCGCACCGCGCTGGAGACGGCCAACCGCGTCGCCTTCGCCGTCGTCGACGCGTCCAGCGACACCGTCATCGGCACGACCAGCTACCACGACATCATGCCCGCGATCGACCGCGTCGAAATCGGCTACACCTGGTATGCGCGGAGCCGCCAGCGCAGCCACGTCAACACGAGCTGCAAGCTCCTGCTGCTGTCGCACGCGTTCGACACGCTAGGCTGCGCCGTCGTCGGCCTGCGCACCGATAATTTCAACTACGCGTCGCAGGCCGCGATCGAACGGCTGGGCGCAAAGAAGGACGGCGTGATCCGCCACCATGCGCCGCGCCGCGACGGCACCGTGCGCGACACCGTCATGTACAGCATCGTGCGCGGCGAGTGGCACGAGGTCAAGTCGCACCTGCATTACCGGCTCACGCGCAACGCGCAGTAACAGGAGCGCGGCATGCTGATCGACTTCTTCTTCACCCTGCGCGACGCCAAGGTGCCCGTCTCGATCAAGGAATTCCTCACGCTGCTGGAAGCGCTGCAGCAGCAGGTGATCGCGCCGTCGCTCGACGAGTTTTATTATCTCGCGCGCCTGACCCTGGTGAAGGACGAAGCCCATTTCGACAAGTTCGACCGCGCGTTCGGCGCCTTCTTCAAGGGCATCGAGACCGTGTTCGATGCCAAGGCGGACATTCCCCTCGACTGGCTGCTGAAACGCCTGGAACGCGAGCTGACGCCGGAACAGAAGGCGCAGCTGCAAAAGCTCGGCTACGACAAGCTGATGGACCGCCTGCATGAACTCCTGAAGGAACAGAAGGAGCGCCACGAGGGCGGCAACAAGTGGATCGGCACGGGCGGCACCTCCCCGTTCGGCAATGGCGGCACGAACCCGGAAGGCATCCGGATCGGCGGCAAGGGCGGCAACCGGTCTGCGGTGAAGGTCTGGGACCAGCGCACCTACCGCGACTACGACGGCGAACGCGAGCTGGGCATCCGCAACATCAAGGTCGCGCTGCGCCGCCTGCGCCGCTTCGCGCGCCAGGGCGCGGCCGACGAACTGGCGCTGGACGAGACGATCCGCTCCACCGCCAACAACGCCGGTTGGCTCGACATCAGGATGCAGCCGGAGCGGCGCAACCGCATCAAGGTGCTGATGCTGCTCGACGTGGGCGGCACGATGGACGACCACATCGAACGTACCGAAGAACTGTTTTCGGCGGCGAAGGCCGAGTTCAAGCACATGGAGTTCTACTATTTCCACAACTGCGTCTACGACCACCTGTGGAAGAACAACCGGCGCCGCCACGCGGAGCGCTTCCCGACGTGGGACGTGCTGCGCACCTATCCGTCCGACACGCGCCTGATCTTCGTCGGCGACGCGACGATGAGCCCCTACGAAATCCTGGCGCCGGGCGGTTCCGTCGAATACGCCAACGACGAAGCGGGCGCCGAATGGCTGGCGCGGTTCTGCCACGCGTTTCCCAAGTTCGCGTGGCTGAATCCGGAACCGGAGCACCTGTGGCAGTACCGGCAGTCGATCGACGTCGTCCGGAGAATCATGGGCAACCGCATGTTCCCGGTGACGATGGACGGTCTCGAACGGGCGATGCGCTTATTGAGCAAATAACGTCCACGGTGAGGGTCGTTCACGCAATGGCGGGCACCACGTGCCCACGCGTGACGTGTGCGCCGTGCCTGCCGTACGCAATCGTGCGGACATATCCATCTTGTAGAATCAGCCGCAAGTCATAACATCTTGGCAAAGGAGCCGCCATGCCGGAATTCCTGGCGATCCTGACCAGTCTCGCCTGGCCGTTCGCGATCACGGTGGCGTGGCTCGTCGGCGAATTCGGGCAGCGCTGGACAGGCCTGCCGCGCATCAGTTTTTATGGGCTCGTCGGTTTCGTGCTGGCCGCGCCCCAGCTGGGCGTGCTGCCGCGGCCGGAAACCGGCACGGCACTGCTGCTGGCCGACGTCGGGTTCGGGCTGATCCTGTTCGAGCTGGGCTACCGCATCAACCTGCACTGGCTGCGCACGAATCCGTGGATCGGCGTCACCGGCCTATTCGAAGCGGGCCTCACCTTCGTCGGCGTGTATCTCGTCGCGAACGCGTTCGGCGCGCCCCTGTTCGACCGGCTGATGCTCGCATCGCTGTCGATGGCGACGTCGCCCGCGACCGTCGTCCGCGTGATCAACGAGCAGAAAAGCTCGGGCCAGGTGACGGAACGGGCGCTGCACCTGTGCGCGCTGAACTGCGTGCTGGCCGTGTTCGCGTTCAACGCCGCCGTCGGCCTGTGGATCTTCCGCACGTCCGAAGACGTCGGCGACGCGCTGTGGAACAGCCTCGTCGTGCTGGGCGTGTCGGCCTTCACGGGCGCCGTGTTCGGGCTCGTCGTGCCGGGCGTCCTGCGCCTGCTCGGCAAGCTGGCGCAGGACGCCACCGTCGCCTTCGCGCTGGCCGTGATCCTGCTCGTGGCGATCACGCATGCGCTGGGGCTGTCGCCCGTCGTCGCCGCGCTCGCATTCGGGCTGACGGCGCGCCACCGCCGCGTCGCGTTCAGCCAGGCGCAGCGCAACTTCGGCGCGCTGGGCGAGCTGCTCACCGTCGTGCTGTTCGTGTTCGCGGCGTCCACGCTCGACTGGCGCCGCGTGTGGGCCGGCGCGCTGCTCGCCGTGGCGCTCGTGCTGGTGCGCCTGCTAGCGAAGACGGCCGGCGTGACCGCGTTCGCGCACCTCGCCGGCATCTCCTGGCGCAAGGGCGCGCTGACGGGCGTGGCGCTGACGCCGTTGTCGGTGTTCGTGGTCCTCCTGATCGAGCATGCACGCCAGGCGGGCGTCGCGGTGGTCGAGGAATTGCGCGCCGTGGCGGCGGTCACCATGCTGCTCGAAGTGTTCGGTCCCATCATCCTGCAGCGCGCCCTCGTGTGGGCGCGCGAAGCGCCGGAGCGCAACCATGCCGCTTGAAGCCTTCGCCACATCGAAGCCGCTGACGTTCGGGGTCGAGCTGGAACTGCAGCTCGTCAGCCTGTCCGACTTCGACCTCACGCCGGCCAGCCCCGACCTGATGCACCTCCTGAAGCGCAAGCCGTTCCCCGGCAACGTCACGCCCGAGATCACGGAGAGCATGATCGAGATAAATTCGAGCGTGCAGACCGGCTACGGCGCACTGCTGGCCGAACTGGTCGACATCCGCGACACGCTGGTCGCCGCCGGCGACGTGCTGAACATCGGCATCGCCGGCGGCGGCACGCATCCGTTCCAGCACTGGTCGGAGCAGCGCATCTCGGCCAAGCCGCGCTACCAGGAATTGTCGGCGCTGTACGGCTACCTGGCCAAGCAGTTCACCGTGTTCGGCCAGCACGTGCACATCGGCTGCGCCAGCGGCGACGACGCCCTGTTCCTGCTGCACGCGCTGTCGCGCTACATCCCGCACTTCATCGCCTTGTCCGCCTCGTCCCCGTTCGTGCAGGGCCACGACAGCGGCTTCGATTCCGCGCGCCTGAATTCCGTGTCGGCCTTCCCGCTCAGCGGCCGCGCGCCGTTCACGCTCAGCTGGGACGATTTCGCCAACGTCTACTTCGCCAAGATGGCGCGCACGCGCATCATCAAGAGCATGAAGGATTTTTACTGGGACCTGCGGCCCAAGCCGGAATACGGCACGATCGAGCTGCGCGTGTGCGACACGCCCCTCACCGTCGAGCGGGCCGCGGCACTGGCCGCCTATCTGCAGGCGCTGTGCCGTCACCTGCTCGAGCGGAACGACGTCCCGCCGCTGGAAGACGACTACCTCGTCTACAACTACAACCGCTTCCAGGCCAGCCGCTTCGGCCTCGACGGCGTGATCACCCATCCGAAGACCTACGAGCAGATCCCGCTGCGCGACGACATCCTCGCCACGCTCACCCTGATCGAACCGCATGCGCAGGCGCTGGGCAGCCTGGACGCGCTGCCGCACCTGGCCGCGGCCGCCGTCGACGGCGGCGACGCGACCTTCCTGCGCGGGCAGTACGAACGCCAGGGCAGCGCGGAAGGCATGGTCGACGCGGCGATCCGGCGCTTTCGCGGGCACTGAAAAAATCGTATCCTGCATGTCGATCCGGCGGCATCCCGTTCGTCGTAGGATCGGAGGGACGTCCTCTGCCACTCACGCCAAGGAAACCGATCATGTCCACGAATACCGTCGAGCTGCACCGCGTTCTCAAATCCACCGCCGACCGCGTCTACCGTGCCTTCCTCACGCCCGCCGCCATCGCCAAATGGCTGCCGCCGCACGGCTTCACCTGCACCGTGCACGAGCAGGACGGCCGCGTCGGTGGACGCTACAAGATGTCGTTCACGAATTTCACGACGGGCGCCAGCCATTCGTTCGGCGGCGAATACCTGGAACTGGAGCCGGGCGCGCGCCTGCGCTACACGGACGAATTCGACGATCCCAACCTGCCCGGCACAATGCAGACGACCGTGCTGCTCCGCGAGGTGTTCTGCGGCGTCGAAGTGAAGGTCAAGCAGGAAGGCATACCCGCCGCGATCCCGGTCGAACTGTGCTACCTCGGCTGGCAGGAGTCGCTCCAGCTCCTCGCGCAACTCGTCGAACCCGAGATCAAGGACTGATCAGCCGTGCACGGCGCGCGCATCGGCCGGCGCCTGGGCGCGGTCGTGCATGCCGTAGTCGCGCACGACGGCGGCCACGCGCAGGCGATAGTCGCGGAACATGCCGGCGCGGCCCGCCGCCTGCGCCGCCCGGTGCTCGGGCAGCGTGCGCCAGCGCTCGACGGCCTCCTCGTCGCGCCAGAACGACAGCGACAGGATGCGTTCCGGCCGCGCCAGCGATGCGAAGCGCTCGATCGAGATGAAGCCGTCGATCGCCTCCAGCTCGGGACGCAGCGCGGCGGCCGCGTCGAGGTAATCCTGGCGCCGCGCGGGGTCCGGCTCGACCTCGAAGATCACGGCGATCATGCCGACGTTCCCGCGGCCGGCGCGGCGACGTTGTCGAGGAAGGTGCGTTCCTCGCGCAGGATGAAGCGCTGTGCGCGCGCGAACTCGAAGTTGGCGCGTGCCTCGCCGTCGTCCTTCAGGCGCAGCCGATAGGCTTCGTAGGCGGCCAGGCTGTCGAAGCCGACGAGGCCCCACGCCTCGTAGTTCGTGCCCTCGTGCGGCAGGAAGTAGCCGAGCAGGCGACCGCCCAACCGGGGGATGATGCGGCCCCAGTTCTCGGCATAGCGGCGGAAGGCGTCGCGCTGGACGGGATCGATCTCGTAGCGGATAAAGCAGGTGATGGGCATGGTGGCGCTCCTCGTTTGTGTGAAACACCACTGTAGTCCCTGGCCCTCGCTTGACGCTTCGGCTAAGATCGAAGCATGAGGGACGGACCCAACATCGCCAATATCGCCGCACTGATCGGCGACCACGCGCGCGCCGAAGTGCTCAACGTACTGATGAGCGGCCTGGCGCTGACGGCAACGGAACTGGCCGACGCCGCCGGCGTCACGCGCCAGACCATCAGCACGCACCTGGCCAAGCTGCGCGACGCCGGCCTGCTCACCGTCGAGGCGCAGGGGCGGCATCGCTATTTCCGCATCGCCGACGCCGACGTCGCGCACCTGCTCGAATCCATGATGGGCATCGCGTTCGGCACGGGCGCGGTGCGCGTGCGCTCGGGCCCGCGCGAGCCGGCGCTGCGCAAGGCGCGCGTCTGCTACGACCATCTCGCGGGCGAACTCGGGGTGCTCGTCTACGCCGGCATGGCAAGGCGCGGCGCGTTCGCGCTGGATGCCGGCGACGTGACGCTCACGGACGTCGGCCGCGCCCTCGTCGCACAACTCGGCGTCGATCCGCTGCCGTCCGCCACGCGCCGGCCGCTGTGCCGCCACTGCCTGGACTGGAGCGAACGCCGCCATCACCTGGCCGGCGCCCTCGGGACGGCGCTGCTGGAGCGCTTCCAGCAACTCGGCTGGGCGCGTCGCGTGCCGGATTCGCGCGTGCTCGCGTTCAGCGCGGACGGCGAGGCGGCGCTGAGGGCCTGGCTGGGCTGACTCAGGTCGCGAGCGCCGGCCTGCCCGGCCCCAGGATGCGCGCCAGCAGCGGACGCCTGGCGGGCGCCGGCAAGGCGCGGTCGACCAGCGCCGCCCACTTCACGCTCAACTGCTCGCAGGTGGCGCGCAGCACCGGGTCGGCATCCGGCAGGCGCGCCAGCGCATTCAGGTGGCGCTCGATCACGGAAGCCAGTTTCACGCACGGGCCATCGGCCTGGCTGCAGTCGGCGGCGGCCGCGCTGGTGACGGTGTATTGCGACATCAGGTGCAGCAGGGCCGCCACGAGCAGTTCGTGGCGCGTGGTGCGCCGTGCATCCGGCGCGTTCAGTTCATCCAGCACATCGTCGTCCATAAGACCTCCTCGAAATGATTGAGAATGATTCTCATTTCGATTATGAGCCGACAACGAAGCGGATGCAAGCGCAATCTGCCTTGCGCGCCGTTCAATGCTTGCCGTCGAGTCCGGCGACGATCGCCATACGCACGCGGCACGCTTGCAAACAGCCGAGCCGAAGCGTGGAATCAGAGCCGCGTCTCGCGCGCCGCGCGCAGGAACTCGTCCAGCACGGGCGTGCAGTCGAGCAGGTCGCCGCCGGTGGCGCGGTGGAATTCCGGATGCCACTGCAGGCCCATCACGAACGGGGCGCGCTGGTAGCGGATCGCCTCGACGACGCCGTCCGGCTCCGACATCGCTTCCACGTGGATGTCGCGCCCCAGGTCCTTGACGGCCTGGTGGTGGATCGAATTCACGACGGCGTGTTCGTGCCTGGGAAACATCTTGCGCAGCGACGAACCCTGCGGGAACACGATCGCGTGGCGGTGCGCATCGTAGACGTCGTGCACGTGCGGCTGGGCACCGGGGACGTTCGTCGCAACGTCCTGGTACAAGGTGCCGCCGAACGCGACGTTGATCAGCTGGCAACCGCGGCAGATGCCCAGCACGGGCTTGCCGGCATCGACGAATTCGTGCAGCAGTTCCAGTTCGTAGACGTCGCGCGCGCGGTCGCCGCTCCACTCGGGCCGGGTCGGCGTTTCGGAATACGTCATCGGCGACACGTCCGCCCCGCCCTGCAGCACGAGGCCGTCCAGGTGGCGCGCGTAATGCCGCATCGTGATGTTGCTGGGGTGAAGCAGCCCGTTCGTGTTCACGGTCGGCACCATGAACACGAGCACGTCGCGCGACATCACCCATTGCGCGATCGATTCCTCGAGATATTGCAGGTTCTTGCTGCGCAGGCCGGTCGAGCCCGCTTCCGGATGGAAGATACGGGCGGACACGCCGATGCGCAGCGTGCGCCGCATGAAGTCGCGATTGAATTTATCGGCCAGCGCACGCCAGCGCGAGCGCAGCACGCGGCCGGCCAGGTTCAGCGCCGTGTCGTCCGTGCGCAGGTAGCGTGACCCGCCGCCCGCGGCACGGCGGTCGGGGACGCGCGGCGGGCCCGATGGGATGTCCTGCGACGGGTCGGATGCGCTCGCGGGTCCGCCCGGTTCGTTAGGGTGCTTGTCATTGTCCAAAGCCATGATCTCAATATATCCTTGCGACGGTCGCGCACGATTCGGATTTAGAAAAAATGTCGTTTTGTTACGAAATCTCTCCCGCCGCGCCCATATCAACAGGATGCCGGGATGCCGCCGTCTTGGCAATCCATGCAATGAGCGCTTGCAAACTTGCGCCTAACAGGCAAAAATACTGTATTTCCATACAGTTGTCTTGCCCTCACACCGTATCCCGTCCCCTGGAACAGGGCACATCCCGGGGCGTGAAGTCGCTTATTTTCCGCCCGACAAGATAGAATGCGCAGCATTCGAATGATTGAAGATCAAGCATGGCCACCAAGAAACCCGCACCCGATTACAGCGAATCATCCATCCGCGTCCTGAAAGGACTGGAGCCCGTCAAGCAGCGTCCGGGCATGTACACGCGCACCGAGAATCCGCTGCACATCATCCAGGAAGTGATCGACAACGCCTCGGACGAGGCGCTGGGCGGCTACTGCAAGAACATCGATGTGACGATGAATGCGGACGGCTCGATCACCGTCGAGGACGACGGCCGCGGCATCCCCGTCGGCCTGCATCCGGAAGAAGGCGTGTCCACGGTCGAGATCGTGTTCACCCGCCTGCACGCCGGCGGCAAGTTCGACAAGGGCTCGGGCGGCGCGTACGCGTTCTCGGGCGGCCTGCACGGCGTGGGCGTGTCCGTCACCAACGCGCTGTCCAGACGCCTCGAGATCACCGTCTGGCGCCGCGACGACCAGGGCAACGGCCAGCACCGCCTGGTGTTCGCCGGCGGCGACGTGATCGAGCCGCTGACCTCCAGCCCCGCGGACCGCGGCGGCAAGAAGAACGGCACGCGCGTCACCGCCTGGCCGGACGGCAAATACTTCGACTCGCCGAACATCCCGATGAGCGAGTTGCAGCGCCTGCTGCGCTCGAAGGCCGTGCTGCTGCCGGGCGTCACCGTCACGCTCACAAACGGCAAGACGGGCGACGTCCAGACCTGGCGCTACGACGAAGGCCTGCGCGGCTACCTGACCGAAGCGCTGTCGCAGACGGCGGGCGGCGGCCAGACCTTGATCCCGCTGTTCGAAGGCGCACAGTACGCGGCCGCGGGCGATGAAGGCTTTGCCGAAGGCGAAGGCGCGGCGTGGGTCGTCGCGTGGACGGAAGAAGGCGCCGTGGTGCGCGAATCGTACGTCAACCTGATCCCGACGCCGAGCGGCGGCACGCACGAATCCGGCCTGCGCGACGGCCTGTTCGGCGCCGTGAAGGGCTTCGTCGAGATGCACTCGCTGCTGCCGAAAGGCGTCAAGCTGCTGCCGGAAGACGTGTTCGCGCGCGTCTCGTTCGTGCTGTCGGCGAAGGTGCTGGACCCGCAGTTCCAGGGCCAGACGAAGGAACGCCTGAACTCGCGCGACGCGGTGAAACTCGTGTCGACGTTCACCAAGCCGCCGCTCGAACTGTGGCTGAACCAGCACGTCGAGTATGGCCGCAAGCTGGCGGAACTCGTCATCAAGCAGGCCCAATCCCGCCTGCGTTCGCTGCAGAAGGTCGAGAAGAAAAAATCGTCCGGCGTCGCCGTCCTGCCGGGCAAGCTGACGGACTGCGAATCGACGGACATCACCCGCAACGAACTGTTCCTCGTCGAGGGCGACTCGGCGGGCGGCTCCGCCAAGATGGGCCGCGACAAGGAATTCCAGGCCATCCTGCCGCTGCGCGGCAAGGTGCTGAACACGTGGGAGACGGACCGCGACCGCCTGTTCGCCAACAACGAGATCCACGACATCGCGGTCGCGATCGGCGTCGACCCGCACGGCCAGGACGACAACCCGGACCTGACCGGCCTGCGCTACGGGAAGATCTGCATCCTGTCCGATGCGGACGTGGACGGCTCGCACATCCAGGTCCTGCTCCTGACGCTGTTCTTCAAGCACTTCCCGGCCCTTTTTAAAAACGGCCACGTGTGCGTCGCGCGCCCGCCGCTGTACCGCGTGGACGTGCCGGCACGGGGCAAGAAGCCGATCCAGAAACTGTACGCGCTGGACGACGGCGAGCTGCTGGCCATCGAGGACAAGCTGAAAAAGGAAGGTCTCAAGGAAGGCGTGTGGAGCATTTCCCGCTTCAAGGGCCTGGGCGAGATGAACGCCGAACAGCTGTGGGAAACCACGATGAACCCGGACACCCGCCGCCTGCTGCCGGTAGCCTTCGGCGATTACGGCCTGGCCGAATCGTCGGCGCGCTTCAACATGCTGATGGGTAAAGGCGAAGCCGCGGCCCGCAGGGCGTGGCTCGAGGAACACGGGAACGAGACGGAAGCGGACATCTGATAACGGACGCGCCGCATGAAATTGGGTCCCTGCCTTCGCAGGGACGACGTATCGAGTGCGTTGGCTTTAAAACCGTCGTTCCCGCGCAGGCGGGAACCCAAGTTTGCATGAACGAACAACACATATGACCCAAGCAAGCCTCTTCGAACAAACCACTCCCCCCGGCGGCAGCGACGACGACGCCGAGACGCTGACCCTATCCACCTTCGCCGAGCGCGCCTACCTGGACTATGCCGTCTCGGTCGTGAAAGGCCGCGCGCTGCCGGACGTGTCGGACGGCCAGAAGCCCGTCCAGCGCCGCATCCTGTACTCGATGAACGAACTGGGCCTCGGCCCGACGGCGAAGCCGCGCAAGTCCGCGACCGTCGTCGGCGACGTGCTCGGCAAGCTGCACCCGCACGGCGACCAGTCGGTCTACGACGCCCTCGTGCGCATGGCCCAGGACTTTTCGTTGCGCTATCCGCTGATCGACGGCCAGGGCAACTTCGGCTCGCGCGACGGCGACGGCGCCGCGGCGATGCGTTACACGGAAGCGCGCCTGACGCCCGTCTCGCGCCTGCTGCTCGACGAGATCGACATGGGCACCGTCGACTTCCAGCCGAACTACGATGGTTCGAGCGAGGAACCGCGCACCTTGCCCGCGCGCCTGCCGATGCTGCTGCTGAACGGCGCATCCGGCATCGCGGTCGGCATGGCCACCGAGATCCCGTCGCACAACCTGCGCGACGTGGCGTCCGCCGCCGTCGCGATGATCCGCAATCCCAAGATCACGCACGCCGAGCTGATGACCATGATACCCGGTCCGGATTATCCGGGCGGCGGGCAGATCATCACGCCGGCGTCCGCCATCGCCGACATGTACGCATCGGGCCGCGGTTCGATGAAGGTGCGCGCGCGCTGGAAGATCGAGGAACTGGCGCGCGGCCAGTGGCAGGCCGTCGTCACCGAGCTGCCGCCGGGCGTCTCGTCGCAGCGCGTGCTGGAAGAGATCGAAGAACTCACGAACCCGAAGATCAAGGTCGGCAAGAAGACCCTGCTGCCCGACCAGTTGACGCTGAAGCAGACGATCCTCGGCGCGCTCGACGCCGTGCGCGACGAATCGGGCCGCGAAGCGCCGGTGCGCCTCGTGTTCGAGCCGAAGTCGAAGAACCAGGACCAGGCGGAATTCATGCTGATGCTGCTGGCGCACACGTCGCTGGAAACGTCGAGTCCGATCAACCTCGTGATGATCGGCGGCGACGGCCGGCCGCGCCAGAAGGGCCTGTCGGAGATCCTGCAGGAGTGGGTCGACTACCGCTTCGTCACAGTTCGCCGCCGCACCGAATTCAAGCTGGGCAAGGTCAACGACCGCATCCACATCCTGGAAGGCCGCGAGACCGTCCTGCTGAACATCGATGAGGTCATCCACATCATCCGCAACTCGGACGAGCCGAAGGCGGCGCTGATGGAGCGGTTTCGCCTGTCCGAGCGCCAGGCCGAAGACATCCTCGAGATCCGCCTGCGCCAGCTGGCGCGCCTGGAAGCGATCAAGATCCAGCAGGAGCTGGCCGAGCTGCGCAGCGAAAAGGAAAAGCTGGAAGACATCCTCAATAATCCGTCGTCGATGAAGCGCCTGATCATCCGCGAGATCGAAGCCGACTCGAAGCAGTACGGCGACGACCGCCGCACCTTGATCGAGGAAGCGCAGAAGGCCGTGGCCGAGCAGAAGATCGTCGACGAGCCGGTGACCGTCATCGTCTCCGAAAAAGGCTGGGTGCGCGCGCGCACCGGCGTCGGCCACGATCCGGCCCAGTTCACGTTCAAGGCGGGCGACTCGCTGTACGGCGCGTTCGAGTGCCGCACCGTCGATACGCTGCTGTGCGTCGGCGACAACGGTAAAGTCTATTCCGTGCCCGTCGCCGCCCTGCCCGGCGCGCGCGGGGACGGCGTGCCCATCACGACGCTCGTCGACCTGTCCGGCGGCGGTCGTATCCTGTACTACTTCGCCGGCAATGGCGACACGCGCCTGCTGCTCGCGTCGTCGACCGGCTTCGGCTTCATCACGAAGGCCGGTGACATGATCACGCGCCTGAAGGGCGGCAAATCGTTCGTCACGCTGGACGACGGCGCGGTGCCGCTGCCGCCGCGCGTCGTGCCGGACAATGCGGGCGCCATCGCCTGCCTGTCCGAAAAGGGCCGCGTGCTGGTGTTCGGCATCGACGAGATGAAGGTGCTGACCAACGGCGGCCGCGGCGTGATCCTGATGGCGCTGGATCCGAAGGAAACGCTGCTGGCCGTCCAGCCGATCAGCCAGAAAGGCCTGAACGTGGTCGGCACCTGGGCCGGCGACAAGCCGCGCACCGTGGAGCTGTTCGCGTCCGGCCTGGAGCCGCACTTCGGCAAGCGCGCCAACAAGGGCAAGCCGTTGTCGGCCAAGCTCAAGGCCAAGGACCTGGCCATGCGCACCACCGGCGAAGGTTCTTGATCGTCGCCCGGCGCAGGCCTGTTGATCGTCGCCCCGGCGCAGGCCTTTGATCGTCGCCCCGGCGCAGGCCTGTTGATCGTCGCCCCGGCGCAGGCCGGGGTCCAAGTTCGTAACCGTTCATGCAAACTTGGGTCCCCGCCTCCGCGGGGACGACGGGATGCTTACTGATGCGCGTGACGCAGGCCCCTCAACTGTGGTCCCGCCTCCGCCGGGACGACGGCGGGCTTACTGATGCGCGTGACGGAGGCGCGTCTCCAGGGTCGCCACGTCGAAACCGCTGCCGCTGCGCGAGCCGTCCGCGAAATAAATCGTCGGCGTGCCCTGCACGTGCAGCTTGCGGCCCAGCGCCAGTACCTGCTCGTTCGGCGTGACGCAGGCGGCGGGCGCGCCGGGAGCCGGCTTCGCCTCCGTCATCCACTGCTGCCAGGCGAGCGACCGGTCGGGCGCGCACCAGATGTTCTTCGACTTGGCGGCCGAATCGTCCGACAGGATATTCAGCAGGAACGTGTAGACGGTCACGTTGTCGATTTCGCGCAGCGTCTGGTGCAGCTTGCGGCAGTACGGGCAGTTCGGATCCTCGAACACGGCCATCACGCGCTGGCCGTTGCCCTTGACGGTCTTGATCGCCATCTCCAGCGGCAGGTCGGCGAAGCGGATCGCCGCCAGCTCGTCCGCGCGCGCGCGCGTGAGGTCCTGCAGCGTCGTGAGGTCGACGATCTTCCCCACGAACATATAGCGCGCACTGGCGTCCGTATAAAAGATGTCGGCGCCCGCGCGTATTTCGTACAGGCCGCCGTAACCGGTCTTGCTGACCGCGTCGACCTTCGCATTGCTGCCCATGCGCGGTTCCACCAGTTTGTGGACGCGCGCCTCGTCCGGCGTTTCGGCCTGCGCCCAAGCCGTCACGGCCAGTGCGGCCAACGCGGCGGCCAACGCCATGATGTTCTTCATTGTCTCGCTCCAGAATATCGTTACTCCGCCCCTGCCATCAGGCGGCTCGCACATGACTGCGCGCGCTCGTTGCGGCCCTGCTCCAGCACCGCCGCGTGCATCCGGCGCGCGCGCAGTTCGTTCGAATCCACTTCCTCGGCGCCGACCGGGGCGCGCATCTTGCGCCAGTCCTCCAGTGCGCTCCTGCAATCGTCGGCGGCGGCCCCGAACCAGGCTTGCGCCACGGCCGTGCCCAGCATGCGTTCGCGCAGGTGGCCCCTATCCTGCTGCCAGGCCAGCATGTGCGCCACCTGCTCGTCGTTCAGGCCGGACGGGTCGGGTGAGGTAAAGCGCACCTGCGCACGCAATTCCTTTTCGGCCTGCCGATAACGCAGGTAGGCGTCGACGAGATCGGCGGCCTGGCTGCGTGCCGGCGGCACGAGGCGGCTGTTCAGGTAAGCATGCAATTGGGCGGCGCCGCCGGGCTTCGCCAGGTAGCCGTCGAACAGCCTGCGCAGCGCGGGGTCGACCCGCAGGTTGCCGGCGCCGTCCGTCAGCGACGTGTCGTCCACACTCGGCGCGTGCCCGGCGGCGGCGCCGCCCGGACCGATCGGACCGTCCCAGCCGGCGCGCTGCGCGGCGGGTGCGGCGGCGGGTGCCGCGGCAGGCGCCGCGCTCCCGCCGCGCAACCAGACCACCGACCCGGCACCGATCGCCACCGCGACAACGCACGCCAGGCCGACCGCCGCCTTGCTGTCGAACAGTGAAGCCATGGCGCTCAAGGCTTCTTGCGCAGCGACTGGATGTCGGGAACGACGGTGCCCGGTACGGCCGCGGCATTCTCGTCCACCGGCGCGGCGTAGCGCACGGCGGCCTTCCAGTCGGTGCCGACGCGCTTCCAGGCGTCGACGACAAAATAGGACCGGGCCGCATCGCCTTGGGCGAGCGTCCACTTGAAGCTCACCAGCATCAGGTCGCCATACTCGTGCACCGCCATCTGGGCAATCGACGCACGCATCGCCGGCTGGCGGGCCCATTGGCCCAGGACATCGGCGAGCGCGGTGGGGACACCGGGGACCGGGCTTGAGCGGATCTCGAAATCGTCCGTGACGTAGCGCCTGATCGCCGGGGCGTCATGGCGCTGGATGGCATCGAACCAGTCGTTTTCAAGCTTGGTGAAGATGAGGACATTGCGGGTCGGCGTCAGGACGGCACCGCGGCCGCTCGGCGTCGCCTGCTCCGCCGCGAGCGCGCCGCCGCACGCCGCCAGCAGGCTTAGCGCAATCAGGAATCGATTCATATGCTCGACACAAAAGGAAGATAAGCAGAAAGAAAAGCAGCGGCCGCGGACGTCTCCACGGCCGCCGCGTACTCAGCTCAGGATGCGATTCAAGCAGCCGCCGCTCAGGGGTAATGTTGCACGCAACGCTGGGTGCTGGCAATCAGCCAGTTCTGCTGGATCAGATACTTCATCGTGCCGAACGTCTGGTTGTACTTGGCGCCGTTCGATGCGGTCGACGTCGTGCCGAAGTTCCAGGCGCACTTGTCGGCATTCTCCTGCCCGTCGAGGTTCGAATACCAGGCGTTCAAGGCCGGATCGGTCGTCGCCTCTTCCACTTCGTGCGCCATCACGCTCGCCGCGCCGTCCGCGCCCGGCGTATTGTTCGGGCTCGGGCTGGTGGCGCCGCAAGACGACGCGCACTGGGTTTCCGCATTGCCCACGAAGGCGTACTTGATGTCCTGGCCGCTGATCGTGGTGTGGTCGTGCCAGCCACAATACTGCGTGCAGAAACCGGACGTCGCGGTGGTCGAATGGTCGGTCAGCACCACATAGATGCCGTTCGCGTCGGCCGGCAATTTGCCCGCCGTGATCGCATCGGACACGATCGATGCGATGTTCGCATCGGTCAGCTTGGTACCGTACGTGCCGCTGTTGGTCGTGGTGCCGGCAAGGGCGAGGCTGTTCTGTACGGGCGCGCCGGCGGCGTTGTAATACGTGGTGTTGATGTTGAAGTAAGGCGAACCGCCGAGATGCTGGCCGATATTGGTCAGCACGTTCTGCGATGCGGCATCCCATTGCGAACCGTACCAGATGTAGTACAGGTTCTTGGGCGCAGTCATCACCGGGCCGCCGTGATAGGACAGGTTGCTGCGCGTGCTGGCACCGCCGCCTGCCTTACCGTTCGACGCCGCGGTGGCGACGTTGTCGAGCTCGCCCCAACCCTTGCCGGTGGGCCTGAATTGGGAATTCGGCGTTTCTCTTACGGTCTGGGCATGTGCTGCGAACGCATAGACGAGGCTGACGGTCAACAGGCTGAGTTTGCGGCTAAATTTCATTATTTCTCCTCCATAAAGGTTTTTATAGAAATGCGCCCGTATAGGGCTATCCAGCGACCACCTGCCAGGCTTGTGACCTGGACAGGCGACCTATCCCAGCGACGGACGTGACACGTCCTGGCGCTCGAATGCCTTGCAAACTCCGCCCTGCGATCCCGCGGCGGAATTCATCGATTCGGTAAGGTATGGATCAGCGCAGGCGTAATCGCACGTGCGCTCGCGAAGCGTGGAGGACAAACCGATGCGGACAGACTGGCGAACTTTGCATCGTCCAACGCCTCCGATTGAATTTGTAATGAAATGTAAGCAAAGTGTTGAGCAACCGAGTGTACGCAGACACAGATGGGCTCGCAAGGAGCGCTAGATTACAAATATTTAATGTTCAAAAAAACAACAACGGCCAAAAAACATGAGGAAAATCAAAGGCTAATCCATCTTTATATGCATGCGGAAGCAACTTCCGCAACGCCGACGTCACGCACGCCACGACGCGCAAGACAATCGGCATAGGGGGCAGCTAATGTTAGCTGCGCCCCTGCCACACCACCCGGCATGCGGGTCCGCACCGGGCGGTTCGAGTAGTTGAGGTCAGGACAAGCGTGGTACTCCCGACCGGTCGAAGTAGGCAACCGTAAGGACTGACTTCAACAGCCGGTCGGCGTTGCGCCACCAGCGACGGCTATTTGCCGCAACCTGCTCGGCAACAGCAGGCATTGCCCCGAGTCGAAGCAGTTCCCGATACATGGTCGTCCCGCGTTTCCAGTGCTTGAGCTGGATCGCCCGGAGCCTGTGACGCAGCCATTCGTCGAGTTGTCTCCATATCTTCGGGGTTTCGGCATATTTGAAGTACCCTTTCCAGCCAAGCATGTAGGAGCGCAGCCTCTCGACGATCTGGAGCATGCTGCGGCCGCCAGAGCGTCTTGTCAGTTCGCGGATGCGTTGCTTGAATGTTGCCAGCGGCTTCTCCGCGACCTTCAATTTCACCACCCTCCCCCTTCCCACCCACAGGCTGTAACCGAGGAACTTGCGACCGAAGGTGCTGCCGACCGCGCTTTTGGTTTCGTTGACCACGAGGTGCAACTTGGCATAGAGGCGGCGCAACAGCACCATCACCCGCTCGCCCGCACGCTTGCTGCGAACGTACACGTTCGCATCATCGGCGTAGCGCGCAAAGCAATGGCCGCGTCGTTCCAATTCCTTGTCCACTTCATCGAGCAGGACATTGGCCAGCAAGGGCGAGAGCGGACCGCCTTGCGGCGTGCCTTCATGCCGAGACTGCACCACGCCATGGTCCATGATGCCGCTGTTCAGATAGGCGCGCACCAGCCGGATCACGCCAGCGTCGTCGATGCGTTTCCGTAAGCGGTCGATCAGGATGTCATGGTTGACCCTGTCGAAGAATTTCGACAGGTCCACATCCACCACGATCCGCCGCCCCGACTGGACGTACGCTCGGGCGGCAAGTACCGCGTCCTGCGCACGCCGGCCTGGGCGGAAGCCGTAGCTGTGCTCGCTAAATGTGGGGTCAAGAATCGGTTGCAGCACTTGGAGCAGTGCCTGCTGGATCAGCCGATCCGTCACCGTCGGGATGCCAAGCTCGCGCTCGCCACCGTCGGGCTTCGGAATCGTTACCCTGCGTACCGGGCTGGGCCGGTACGTCCCCGCCAACAATTGTTCGCGTATCCCCGGCCAGGCCACGGCCAGGTAGCGCGAGGTTTCGTCGATGTCCCGACCATCCACCCCGGCTGCGCCCTTGTTGGCGCGCACACGCTTGAACGCTTGCAGCAGGTTTTCCCTTCTCAACGCTGCATGCAGCAGCATTGATCCCGCGTCTCCTGACGCATGTCGCGGGCGACAGGCTTCGTCGCTGGAGATTTCAGCCAAGGCTTCACCCTGACCTACGGCCTCCCGCCCCGCCTTGGCGGGCATCTGACGCATTGCCTGTCGCATCGACATGCCGGACAACACTCCTACTCGTTCGGTCCTTCGTCGGCGGGGTCGAGCCTTCCCGGCGCTACCGCCAACTACTATGACCTCTGCTGAGACCCCGCTACGGCAGCGCCGCCGCCCTTTCAGGCGTGAGGCGGGGCGTCCCCAGGTAAGGGCCGCACTCCTTCATCACACAACCGCCGCATCTACGCCGCTTCGCCTCGACCACAAGAGCTTCGCGGTTTGTCGCCCGCTCGCCCTGCTCGGCAGCGCCTTCTATGCGATTCTTGTCCATCGGCTCATGATTTACGATTCACGCTTCCTCCCCACGGTCGATTACTCTTCCGCAGTTGCGCTTCACTTCGCTCGCTGTGGTCAGCTTGCGGCGGGACTTTCACCCGCAAGAGTGCGCCCATGCTGGGCGCAC
>NZ_JAXOFN010000011.1:0-197832 GCF_034420155.1 Massilia luteola | reverse complement strand
CACCACCGCAGGCGGCACCACGAGCGTGGCCACCGGCTGCGCCTCGTCCGTCGTACCGGCCACCAGCACATTCTTGCCGAGGTGGTTGGCGTACGCGATGCCCAGTGCGACGTTCGTCAGCGCAGTACCCGCGCCCATCTCGCCCAGCAACGCCGGCGTGTTGAACGCCTGCTTCATGAAATCCAGTTCCGGCATCTCCTCGGTCACGGTGCGCGCCAGCGCGGCGATGCGGTCGGATGCGGTGGCGGCGTTGTTGCTGGCGGCGTTATTGGCATCGTGGATGACGTAGCCGACATCGGTCGTCTGCTTGCCCGCGTTGTGCGCCGCCTTTTCGACGGCGGCCTTCCATGCCTGGATGACGCGCGGCGGCTTGTCCTTGCCACTGTCGAAGTCGGCGATCTTCGCGCTGGCAGGATAGCCGAGCCAGGCCAGCGGGGCGCGCTCCGTCTTGAATTCCGGGCCGGCCAGGATCAGGAGGACCATGTTTTCGTTGATTTGCTCGTCCTTCGGCGGATAGCTCGGCGCGTCCCAGTTCATGACCCAGACGGTTTCCTTCGGGTGTGCCTGCAGGTAGTCGAGTGCGGCCGATAACGAAGTGAATCCGGCGTTGGCGCCGCCTGGGGTCACGCGAACGTCGGGTGGGGTGCTGCGGGTCCAGGAGCCCGGTGCGCCGGGAAGGCCGATGTCGAAAGCTTCAATGATCACATCCCGCGTTCTATTCGCGGCGCTCACTGGATCGAGTTTGCCCGCCGGGAGGGCGTATTCAACGTGAATCCCGGCCAGCTCGCGCCAGGTCGACTTGTCTTCAACGTTATGAGCGTTATAGAAATAGTTGGAATCCATGAAGTAAATGTCTCTGTACAGGTACATTAATTTATCAACATATTTTTTATGGAAAGCGTCGAAGCTATCTCTACCACCTGCTGGATTTGCAATCGCCGCGATGGCCTGGAGCTTGGTGAACGTCTGCGGCTCGGTCCTCACCATGTCGTCGTCTGGATTGGGCTTGACCAGACCGAGCGTCCACAGGAGCTGCCATTCAGTCGGGTAGTCCATGCGCTCCAGTGGATTCAACCACTGCAAACCGACGACTTGGGCCATATATGGCCGCGCCGGCGCCGGGGCCGGCTTCGCGGCCGCTTCCGCCTCCGCGTGAACCGGGCGAGCCGCGATGCCCAGCATGACGCCGAACGTGAGCGTGGCAAACGCCGTCGGAATAGCCACGAGGCGGGTCAGCAGCTGCCCGTCAGTGAGAGATTGCGCCGCGTCCGTACCGGAGCGTGCGGTCATCCATATTGAAATCGCTACGGCGATGATAAACGCCAGTATGCTATAGGCAAACTGACGCAATGTGAAACCTGCGAAAATCCGCATGTCGTGTTTCCTCATAATTAAAATACCGACCGCTTGTTGCGAACTTTTATTGGCAGCACCGCATCGCTTTCGCACGTGCTCCATTCCGCGACCTCTTTGCCCCCCATCATGCCGGATTTGAAGTACCTCTCGAACGCCACGATGGGATTTCCCTCTTCTAAGCCATCAAGAAACCGCCAGTCCGCCATCATACGAAGGCGCCCAAGGTCTTCCTTGGCAATGTGACACACCCCAACCGGAATGTCATAAGCCAGCGCCTTCTCCGAATGATCCGGATTCGTCAGGATGGACGAGTGATCAGTCGCCGGCGTCCCGACGTTTTCGACCAACAATTTCTTGATCTTCTCGGCACGCCAGGCTTTGTAGTCATCGCTGGCAGTCGTCACGTCATCTTCCTCGGTGACCGCATCCTTCTTGCCATATTTCCCATCACGCCTTGCGCGCATCCGCAGAAACGCGTGATGCTCATACATCAGACTCGCCTCGGTCGCCTCATTGCCCCTTGCCGCGTCGGTGGTTGGCGCATCCCCGGCGTCACGCGGGTCTTTCGGCAGCTCCCGGTTGCCGCCGTAAGGATCGTCCGCATCTCGCTGGCGCTGCGCGTTGCGGCTGAATCCGGGCGCGTCAAGGCCCTCGTCAAAACGGTCGGAGTATTGCCCGAAGCGATACGATTGTGGCTGAAATCCTTTTTCACCCAGCGGTGGCGCCTTCAACGGCGTCCTCCAGCCCTTGTCCGGCAGCGCGTTGATGCGCACGTCGATGATTTTGAAGATCAGGTGAAAAATCGGGGCCGTCGCCACCGTCATGATCGTGGCGATCCCATTGCGGTTGGCGTCCTTTCCCTTCGCGACCGAATATTGGACGCGTAGCGATTCCGGGTACCAGAACTGATTGCTTCCGGGCTTCAAATTATTGCCATCATTGTCCTTCACGTGATGGTCGTTCCAGAAATCGTAGTGCGGCGTGTTCGCGCCGACGCAAAACCCTTGGGCAAACACGCGCTGGCAGAATACGTCATGTCCTTTCGCGGCATCGATTTCGCTAGCGCTCATGCCACGCCAGCCAATCCCCTGGATGGTCGTCGACGATATGACCTGATCATGCGGACTGAAATACAGAGAGACCCGGCCATAGTTGGCCTTGCCGGGACCGTAGCCGCACTTCACTTTGTCCTTCTCCGCCGTAAATCCGTGCGGTTCATTGGCGCAGAGCTTGTCGATGACTTCCGCAGGCTGGCCCTTAGCCTGCTGCTTGATAATCTCGAAAAAATTCTTCAATGTCCCGATCCGCGCTTCGTAGGTCTGGCGGCCATGGCCGGTTTTCCAACTACCCGTCGTCAGCTGCGTCCAGCTTTCCGTTTTATTGTCTTTCAACAGGCTATACGGCGGATTGCACAGCACATAGGTATTGGCCACGCAGTTGCCCGTTTTCCCCGCACCGTCGGTTACGGGGTCCAACCGGTCCCCGAGAAATGCGGCCGCAATCGACACCATGTTTCCCTGGCTGTGGCACACGATGGTCACCGGCACGTCGGCCTGCTGCTTGCGGATTTCTCCGATCAACTTCGCCAGGCGCAGTGCCGCCACGACGTAATATGCTCGATGCGGACAGGCATACACCATCCGGTCATTGGTCGGGTTCAGGTGCTGCGCGTGCAACCACAGGAATAACTGATCACTCAAGCCGCCTTCCCACAGGTCGGGGATCGACGTGCAGCCGTTGGCGAACGGGCCGCCGCCCCAGTAATCCTTTTCGTTCAGGTAGAGCCCGTCGCCGTAGGTCTGCATGTCCGCACCGTCGGCCTTGTAGCCCCAGCGGAAGTGAATCACCGGCGAGAAATGGCCGTCGCCGTCGATAAATTTTTTCGATGTCTTCTTCGGATTCAGGTACCCATCCGCCGTCAGATCCGGTAAATAACTCACCGGCGTCAGCTTGCCGCCTTCGATGGTGCAATGCTGAATCTGGCAGTCGTTGCGCGCCATGCGCGTGTTCAGGCCCTTGCACAAGCCCTCCTCGGCCGCCTGGAACCACTCGCCATCCGAATTCACCCCATGCACGAAGATCACGATGCCCGGCAGCGGCAACTGCATCACCACGTCCAGGTAGCTTTTGTTCAGCAGCGTGCTGCCGCCGCCGTCGCCCACCGTGATCACGGTCGGGTCGTCCATTGTCATGCCTTCCATCCTGCTCCCGCTTACGTCAACAGTTTTTTGAACGTCACCTTGAGCTGCTCCAGCCGGTCGCCCTTGATCGTCGGACCCTCGCCGGCCGCATTGGTCTGCCCGGTGACCGGCGCGGCGCCGTCGCGCTCGATGTGCACCTGCATGCCCTCGACCGGCTTGCCGTCGGTCGCGCGGACCAGCCGCGGCGTGCGCTCGAATGTCCCCGCATCGAACGACGGCATATCGGTCTTAGCGCTGGCCGGCCCGTTCCAGTGGTGTGCCGCGGTCTTGACGGTGAGGTTGCCCGGACCGCCGATCTCGATGTCGCCGCCTTTCAGCTTCAAATAGGCGCCGCCGCTGACCATGAAGGTCATTTCGTCCTGCGCCATGGCGATCACGCGCTTGGCGGCGGTGATCTTGACGTCCTTGGCGGAGACGAGCTTCATGTCGTCGTGCTGGCTCTGCATCGTGAAGTCGCCGTTGTGCGCCACCTGCGTGATGCCGTCGCTGTGCGCGAACAGCGAGATGCCCTTGCCGGCGTTGACGTTGAAGCGCTTGCCGCTGGCGAGCTGCATGTGCTGTTGCGCGACCGTGTCCAGGTTGACGCCGGCGTAGCTGACGATGGTCTGCGGCGTGCTGAATGCGATGCCGGCCGGACCGGTCAGGCTCACGGTCGGCTTGGCGGCGCCCGCCAGGTCGGCGCTGCGCGCGCCCGGCCCCGCCTCGAGGTCGGCCTTGAGCGCATCCTGCGGCGCCGGGTCGACCGGCAGGCCCTGGTGCTGCGCGGCGTAGTCGCCCAGCGTCTTGAACAGGTCCAGGCAATCCTGCATCAGGGCCAGGTGCTCGCTGCTGCCGAGTTGCGTGCCGGCGGCGTCCAGCCGTTTCCAGGCCGAGATCAGCAGCGACTTGGCCGTGCGGATCGCGCCGCTGTCGTCCGTGCGCAGTTCGAAGCCTTGCCCGCGCGGGTCGGCGTGGCCGTCCTGGCGCGGGTGCGTCAGGTAGCCGAGGTTCAGCTGGCTGCGGCCATGGACGCTTTCCAGCTGGGCGCTGATTTCGCCCGGCGTGTCGTCCAGGCGCAGCTGGTTGTAGCGCTGCGACTTGCCTTCGCGGCTGACGATGCCCGACAGGTAGCGGTCGCCCGGCAGGCGGCTCGTGCGGCTGAACGATGGCGGCGGCGTCCTGCCGCCGTGCGCGCGGCCGATGATCAGGGGCTTGTCTGGATCGCCGCCGACGAAGGCGCACAGCACCTGGTGGCCGACGCGCGGCAGCGAGATCGTGCCGTACTGGTCGCCGGCCCACGGATTCGCCACCTGGACCCAGGCCGAGTCGCGGTCGCTGCCGGACGCGCCCGCGCCCTGTGCGTGCGCGTGGTCGTCCTCGCGGCAGCCGGGAAAGCGCACCTTGACGCGGCCGAGCGAGTCGCAGTGGATCTCTTCATTGACCGGACCGACCACGGTCACGTATTGCAGCGCCGTGCGCGGCAAGTCCACGCGCGGGTCGTATGCCGGCACGATCGGCACGCCGCGCCGCACGCAGCTGAACCGGTTGGTGTAGCGCACCCCGCGCTCGAGACTGGCCTGCGCCAGCGCCGCGCTGTCGTCGCGCCAGCGGTTCAGCGAGAACAGGCGCCGCGCCTGGTCGTCGAGCATCTTGGGCAGGTTGTTCTCGGCTTCCACGCGCAGTTCGGTGACGACGAAGTCGCGCTCGGCCTCGGGATGGTCGTCCAGTTCCGGGTGGCCGACGATGGTGTTCCATTGGCCGACGCACATATTGCGCTCGCTGCCTTCGCCCTGGAACGACTTCGCTTCGTACTCGTGGCGCTGGATGCGCGCCACGCCGAGGCTGCGGTAGTCGGCGTCGTTGTCGCCGACGTGGGGCGCGTCGACGAGGTAGTCGTCCAGGCTCGCGGCGAAGCGGTTGCCAAGGTCGCCCTGGTCGTGCATCCCGCTTTCCTGCGTGGTCGTCGGACCGGAACTCGCGTAGTCCCAGCTCTGGCGGCCGATCTTCCCCGGCGTCAGCGTGCGCACGGCGTGCCAGGCCGTGATGACGTCGCGCGCTTCGGTCGCATCGTCGCGATGGAAGCGCACCGCGCCGCCGGCGTTCCGTTTGAGCGCCATGGCGTCGTCGAACAGCACCAGGGTATGCAACGGCGTGTCATCGCTGCCCCGTTCACTCGCGGCCCCGGGCTGGATGAACCAGGAAATGCCGCGCCGCTTCCACAGGCGACGCAGGAACGCGCCCGTCGACTCGTTGTATTGCATCGTGAATTCGCGTTGCGGATACGACTTCAAGCTGCCGAGATCGTAGGCGAACGCGCGCGCCGCCACGGGATTCGCCTGGCGAAACTCCTTGAGCACGATGTCGGTGATGTCGGCTTCACTGGCGTTGCGGAATACGCGCGTGTTGCTGGACTTGTCGAGCAGGGCAAAGGCATCGCGCACGACCAGCTGGTAGGTGGCCAGCCCGCCGTCGCCCTGTCCCTCGGCCGCCGCGGCGACGATGCCGCACACGGCGCGCAGGCCGCCGCTGTCGGTGACGAACTGCAGTTCCACCGGGCTCGCGATGAACTGCTTGAGTTCAAGGCCGGCTTGCGTGGCGACGCACAGCAGCGAGTACTCGATGCCGCCGCACAGGCTCTCGACGCCGCTGACGTGCTTGACGAGCAACTGGTCGTCGCGTACGCCACGCGGGGTGGACATGCGCAGGCGGATGGGGCGGTTGGCATCGGTCAGGTTGAACGAAGCGCTGATGAAGGACATGGCAGGAGCTGGGGGACCGGAACCTGGCAATCATAATGAAAATCTGTAACGTTTTTCTCACAGATTATTTCATTAGCTTCACTTTTTAGTGCGGTTATGAGGAATGCGTTCGATCGGGAACGCATTGTTTTTCATATGAAATTTATCTTTCTCGCGATGGAAAATGTCGCAAGCAGCGCCAGGTAGCGGTGAGAAAATGTGAATTCCAGAACGATTCAATGCGCCGGAACCGCGTTTCGGTCTGCTGACCGTCAGGCTGCTCGCGGGGCCGCTACCTGAAACGTCGTCCTCAGGCTTCGGCAGCCTGCGCCTGCGCCTCGGCCAGCAGCGAACGGATCTCCGGAATGCACGACCCGCAGTTGCCCCCCGCCTTCGTGCACGCCGTGACGGCGGCCGCGTCGCACAGGTTGTTCTGGCGGATCGCGATCTCGATCGTCTTGCGGCCCACGCCGAAGCACGAGCACACGGTCGGTCCGGCGTCGAAGCCCTTCTCGCGGGCGCGGCCGGACAGCAGGCCGATACGGTCGGCCGGCGCCAGGCGCTCCTTGTCGAACATGCTGGCGAGCCAGGCGCGCGCCGGCAGGTCGGCGCGCTGCGCCACGAACAGGCAGGCCTCGATGCGGCCGTCGACGAGGTGCGCGGCGCGGACCATGCCGCCGTTCTTGTCCTCGACTTCGATCCAGTCGGCGTCCTCGTCGTGCACGTCCAGCAGGCGCCGCGCCCACGCGGCCGCGTCGGCGAACGGCTTGCGGCCGGCCAGTTCGTAGCGGACGAAATCCTTGCCCTGGATGCGCGTCCAGTTGACGGCCTCGCGCAGCGGCAGTTCCGTGCGCGACAGGATGAAGCCGTACCACGTGACGCCGAACGGTTCGATGCGCACCGGCGTGTGCTTGAATTCCGGCTCGCCCGACACCGGATCGACGGCCGGGTTGACGACGGTGCCCACGCGCGCGTCGGACGCCGTCTGGCCGCTCCAGTGGATCGGCATGAACACGCTGCCGCGCGCGATGCCGCCGCCGTGCTGCACGCGCGCCACGACGGCGCCCCAGTCGCTCGTCACGCGGGCGAGCTCGCCCGCCTTCACGCCGCACAGCAGCGCATCCTGCGGGTGCATGTCGATGAACGGTTCCGGGATGTGCTCGGCCAGTTTCTGCGAGCGGCCCGTGCGCGTCATCGTGTGCCACTGGTCGCGCACGCGGCCCGTGTTCAGCACGAGCGGATACTCGCCGCCGGGCAGGTTCGCGGGCGCGCGCGGCGCCGTCGGCACGAAACGCGCGCGGCCGTCGCCATGCGCGAAGCGGCCGTCACCGAACAGGCGCGCCGTCCGTTCCTGCGGCGTGCGCACCGGCCACTGCACCGGATCGAGCGCGTCGTAGTCGGCGCGCGTCATGCCGGTCAGTCCTCCGATGTCGAACATGCGGCGGCGCTGGCCGTCGATCCCGTTCTTCCAGGCCGACAAATGTGCATGCTCGTCGAAGATCTGGTGCGGCGACGTGAAGTCGAAACCGCCGAAACCCATGCGGCGCGCGACGTCGCACACGATGTCCCAGTCGGCGCGGGCACTGCCCGGCGCGGACAGGAAGGCGCGCTGGCGCGAGATGCAGCGCTCGGAATTGGTGACCGTGCCATCCTTCTCGCCCCAGCCGAGGGCCGGTAGCAGCACGTGGGCCGCGTCGTTCGTGTCGGTGCCGAGGACGATGTCGCTAGCCACCACCAGCTCGCATTTCTCGAGCGCGCGGCGGGCCTGGTCGGCATCCGGCAGGCTCACGAGCGGGTTCGTCGCCATGATCCACACGGCTTTCACCTTGCCCTCCTCGATGGTGCGGAACAGGTCGACGGCTTTCAGGCCCGGCTTGCTTGCTACGTGCGGCGAGCCCCAGAAGTCCTGCAGCGCGGCGCGCTGCGCGGCATCGTCCAGGTCCATGTGCGCGGCCAGCATGTTCGCGAGGCCGCCCACTTCGCGCCCGCCCATCGCATTCGGCTGGCCCGTCAGCGAGAACGGTCCCATGCCGGGACGGCCGATGCGGCCCGTGATCAGGTGGCAGTTGATGATCGCATTGACCTTGTCGGCACCGCTCGTCGACTGGTTCACGCCCATCGTGAACGCCGTGACGACCTTCTCCGTATTCGCGAACATGTCGTAGAAGCGTTCCAGGTCGCGCGGATCGACGCGGCAGGCCTTGGCCACGTCGGCCAACGTGCCGGCCTTGGCGGCGGCGTCCAGCGCGTCCGCCAGGCCCGTCGTGTGGCCGGCGACGAAACCCTCGTCGGCCGCATGCACGGCGAGGTGGCCGAACAGGCCGTCGAACAGCCACACGTCCGTGCCCGGCTTGACGGGCAGGTGGAGGTCGGCGATGTCGCACGTGGCCGTGCGGCGCGGGTCGATGACGACGACCTTCAGTTCCGGGCGCTCCTGCTTGGCGCGCGCGATGCGCTGGTACAGCGTCGGGTGGCACCACGCGGCGTTCGAGCCGACCAGCACGACCAGGTCGGCCAGTTCGAAATCCTCGTAGCAGCCCGGCACGACGTCCTCGCCGAACGCGCGCTTGTGGCCGGCCACGGCCGACGACATGCACAGGCGCGAATTGGTGTCGATGTTCGCGCTGCCGACATAGCCCTTCATGAACTTGTTGGCGACGTAGTAATCCTCGGTCAGCAGCTGGCCGGAGACGTACAGCGCGACGGCGTCCGGGCCGTGCTCCGCGATGACGCGCGCGAATCCTTGCGCGACCTTGTCCAGCGCTTCGTCCCAGGAAGCTTCGCGCAGTGCGCCTTCCTCGCGCACCATCGGCGCCAGCAACCGCCCGCGGTTGCCCAGCGTTTCGCCCAGCGCGGAACCCTTCACGCACAAACGGCCCTGGCTGGCCGGGTGCGCGGCGTCGCCCGCGATCGCGATCGCGCCGTCCTGCCCGACCTGGGCATTGACGCCGCAGCCGACGCCGCAATAGGGGCAGGTCGTACGGACAGTGGTGGGAATCGAAGACAACTTCATGAAAACTCCTTGTCAGGCCGCCTGCGCA
Organism: Massilia luteola; assembly: GCF_034420155.1. NCBI lineage: Bacteria > Pseudomonadati > Pseudomonadota > Betaproteobacteria > Burkholderiales > Oxalobacteraceae > Massilia > Massilia luteola. Next base: position 188,517 of record NZ_JAXOFN010000011.1, on the reverse strand, counting down.
GCGACGTCGTCGTGGTGCGCGCGGCCGAACAGCAACTGGTCGCGGATGGACGAGATGTCCGTCCGCTTTTGAATCAGGTCGAAATACCACGGGCCGTCCGCGACGTCCCCGTACAGCACGGCGCCCGTCAGGCGGTTGCCCGCGACGACGAGGCGTTTATAGATGCCGCCGCGGCGGTCGCGCAGCACGAGGTCTTCGCTGCCGTCGCCGCCGACGATGTCGCCGGCCGAATACAGGTCCACGCCCGTGACCTTCAGCTTCGTCGCGGTGGCCTGCTGCACGTAACGGCGATGGCCCGCGCCCGCGAGGTGGGCGGCGGCGACGCGCGCCTGGTCCCAGATCGGCGCGACGAGGCCGAACGTGGCGCGGCGGTGCTGCACGCATTCGCCGACGGCGTACACGCGCGGGTCGTAGGTCTGCAAGGTGTCGTCGACGACGATGGCGCGCTCGCAGTGCAGGCCCGCATCCTTCGCCAGCTCGACGTTCGGACGCACGCCGGCGGCCATCACGACGAGGTCCGCGTCGACCGTCTCGCCATCGTCGAAGCGCACCGCACGCACGCGGTCTTCCCCCTCGATGGCGGCGGTCTGGCGGTTCAGGAGGATGCGCAGGCCGCGCAGTTCCAGGCTCGCGCGCAGCAGTTCGGCGGCGGGCGGATCGAGCTGCTGGTTCATCAGGCTGCCCGTCACGTGCACGACCGCGACTTCCATCCCCTGGCGCAGCAGGCCGTTGGCCGCCTCGAGGCCGAGCAGGCCGCCGCCGATGACGACGGCCTTCCCGCCCGCGCGCGCGGCGGAAAGCATCGTGTCGACGTCGCTCAGGTCGCGGAACCCGATCACGCCCGGCAGCTGGTGGCCCGGCACCGGCACGATGAACGGCTTCGAGCCGGTGGCGATCAACAGGCGGTCGTACGGCACGGCGAGGCCGGAAGCGGCGTACACGACGCGCTTCTTGCGGTCGATGCGCACGACCGGATCGCCCGCGTGGAGCACGATGCCGTTGGCGTCGTACCACTCGCGCGTGTTGAGCATGATGTCGTCGAGCGTCTTCTCGCCCGCGAGCACGGGCGACAACAGGATGCGGTTGTAATTCCCGTGCGGCTCGGCGCCGAACACGGTGATGCGGTACATGCCGGGCGCGAGCTTCAGCAGCTCTTCGACCGTGCGCATGCCCGCCATGCCGTTGCCGATGACGACCAGCCGCGGATGTTTGTCATGCGCATGCGGAGCGTTCATCTCAGGCCCCTACCCAGACCTTGCCGTCTTCGACACGCACCGGATAGCTGGCCACCGAGTGATGCGGCGCTTCCAGGCATTCGCCGGTCTGCAGGTCGAAGTGCTGCTTGTAGATCGGCGAAGCGACGACGATGCGTTCGCCGATGCTGCCGACCAGGCCGCGCGACAGCACGGACGCTTCCGAATTCGGATCGTAGTTATCGATGGCGAACACGCGCGGGGACGCGCCGCCCACGCGGAACACGGCCACCTGGCGGCCGCCGAGCAGTGCGGCCACGCCGGTGTCGGGGACGATCTGGTCGAGCGCGCAGATGGCGTTCCACTGATTCAGTTGGATATCGCGATGCATGGTGTTCTCCTTGTTCCAGTCAAATAAACGCGGTGGGTGACTCAATGACTCAGGCGGCGGCGATCGGGATGACGCGGCGGCGTTCGTCCGGCGTGGCCGGGCGGATCTGGCCGCGCTCAGGCATGAACACGACGTTGTCGTCCGGGTTCTCGCTGTTGACGAAGCTGCGGAAGCGCTGGCGCACGGCCGGATCCTCGACGGCGTTCTTCCACTCGTCGGCGTACGTGTCGACCACGCGCTGCATGTCCGCTTCCAGTTCGGCCGCGATGCCCAGCTTGTCGTCGACGACGACCTGCTTCAGGTAGTCCAGGCCACCTTCGAGGTTCTCGCGCCACGTGCTCGTGCGCTGCAGGCGGTCGGCCGTGCGCACGTAGAACATCAGGAAGCGGTCGACGAGCTTCACGACGGTGTCTTCGTCCAGGTTCGACGCGATCAGCTCGGCGTGGCGCGGTTTCATGCCGCCGTTGCCGCACACGTACAGGTTCCAGCCCTTGTCCGTCGCGATCAGGCCCACGTCCTTGCCCTGCGCCTCGGCGCATTCGCGGGTGCAGCCGGAGACGCCGAACTTGATCTTGTGCGGCGCGCGCAGGCCCTTGTAGCGGTTTTCCAGCGCGATGGCGAAGCCGACCGAATCGCCCACGCCGTAGCGGCACCACGTCGAGCCGACGCACGATTTCACCGTGCGCAGCGACTTGCCGTAGGCGTGGCCGGATTCGAAGCCGGCCGCGATCAGTTCTTCCCAGATCGCCGGCAGCTGGTCCACGCGGGCGCCGAACAGGTCGACGCGCTGGCCGCCCGTGATCTTGGTGTACAGGTTGTATTTCTTCGCGACCTGGGCGACGGCGATCAGGCCGTCCGGCGTCACTTCGCCGCCCGGCATGCGCGGCACGACGGAATAGGTGCCGTCCTTCTGGATGTTGCCGAGGAAGTAGTCGTTCGAGTCCTGCAGGCTCGCGTGTTCCGGCTTCAGCACGAAGTCGTTCCACGTCGATGCGAGGATGTTGGCGGCGACCGGCTTGCAGATGTCGCAGCCCAGGCCCTTGCCATGCTTGTGCAGCAGGTCGGCGAAGCTCTTGATGCCGCCCACGCGGATCAGGTGGTGCAGTTCCTGGCGCGAGTACGGGAAGTGTTCGCACACGTGGTTGGTGACGGCCATGCCGGCCTTCGCCATCTCGGCCTTCATGATCTGGGTGACGAGCGGCACGCAGCCGCCGCACGACGTGCCCGCGTTGGTGCACGACTTGATCGCGCCGATGTCGCAGGCGCCCCCGGCCACCGCGTCGCAGATGGCGCCCTTGCTGACGGCATTGCAGGAGCAGACCTGCGCGGCCGCCGGCAGCGCGTCGACGCCCAGCGCCGGACGGGCGCCGCCTTCGGCCTGCGGCAGGATCAGGAATTCCGGCGCTTCCGGCAACTCCATATCGTTGAGCATCATCTGCAGCAGGCTGCCGTATTCGGCGGCATCGCCGATCAGCACGGCGCCCAGCAGGCGCTTGCCGTCGTCGGAGACAACGATCTTTTTGTAGACTTGCTTGCGCTCGTCCGTGAACTGGAAGCTGCGCGCGCCCGGCGTGTTGCCGTGGGCGTCGCCGATCGACGCGACGTCCACGCCCATCAGCTTCAGTTTCGTGCTCATGTCGGCGCCGGCGAAGGCGGCTTCCTGGCCGAGCAGCGCACGCGCGACGATGCGCGCCATTTCATAGCCCGGTGCGACGAGGCCGAACGTCTGGCCACCCCACGCGGCGCACTCGCCGATCGCGTAGACGTGCGGGTCGGAGGCGAGGCAGGCGTCGTCGATGGCGACGCCGCCGCGCGGGCCGAGCGCCAGGCCGCAGGCCTTGGCCAGCTCGTCGCGTGGGCGGATGCCGGCCGAGAACACGATCATGTCGGCTTCCAGGTGGCTGCCGTCGGCGAATTCCATGCGGTGCGTGGCGGACTCGCCGTCGACGATCTGCAGCGTGTTCTTTTGCGTGTGGACCGAAACGCCCAGCGCCGCGATCTTGTTGCGCAGGACGCGGCCGCCCAGGTCGTCGACCTGCACGGCCATCAGGCGCGGCGCGAATTCGACGACGTGGGTGTCGAGGTGCATGTCGCGCAGGGCCTTGGCGCATTCGAGACCCAGCAGGCCGCCGCCGACGACGACGCCGGTTTTCGAACGGGCGCCGCATTCCGTCATCTTTTCCAGGTCTTCGATGGTGCGGTAGACGAAGATGTCGTCGCGCTCCTTGCCCGGGACGGGCGGCACGAACGGGTACGACCCCGTCGCGAACACCAGCTTGTCGTAAGCCAGCACTTCACCGTCGGCCAAGGTGACGGTCTTCGCGGCGCGGTCGACGGCGACGGCCTTGGCGTTCAGCTTCAGGTCGACGTTGGCGGCGTGATTCTCGAAGAAGCCCGGCGCGACGAGCGACAGTTGCTCGGCCGTCGTGCCCGAGAAGAATGCGGACAGGTGCACGCGGTCGTAGGCGGGACGCGGTTCCTCGCACAGCACGGTGACGTGGAAGCTTGCCGATTGGGCGGCGTCCGCGAACAGGGTTTCGAGGAATTTGTGGCCGACCATGCCGTGGCCGATGACGATCAGTTTCATGTTGCGACTCCTATACAGCGATAACTTGTTCAGGCGGCGGCGGGCGCCGGCGTTTCGGGGACGGTGAGCGTGAAGCGCACGCCGATGGCGCACAGCGCCGCGACGAGGACGGCACCGCCCAGGATCATCAGGCTCTGGCGCACGTCGCCGGTCGCCTTCATCAGGAAGCCGGCCAGCACGGCGCCGACGTTGCCGCCCGCGCCGACGATGCCGGCCACGCCGCCCAGCGCCTTGCGGCTCACGAACGGGACCAGCGCATAGGTCGAACCGCACGCCATGTGGGTGCACAGGCCGAAGGCGAGCATGGCGACGATGGCCATGGTCACGTTGGTGGTCTGCGAGAACCACAGCAGGCCCAGGCCCTCGCCGATCATCAGGATGAACAGCAGGTTCACGCGGGAATTCAGGTCACCGCGGGCGGCGACCTTGTCCGAGATCCAGCCGCCGAGGGCGCGGGCGAACAGGGCCAGCAGGCCGAAGCTGCCGGCGGCCATGCCGGCCCCTTTCAGGGACAGACCGAAGTGGTCGACGTAATAGGTCGCGGCCACGTTGTGGATGAACAGTTCGATGCCGAAGCAGGCGCCGTAGGTGATGAACAGCAGCCAGGCGCGGTAGTTGCGGCAGGCTTCGAAGAAGCTCGCCCAGCCGCCCTTGCCGCCGCTTTCGAACGGCACGCCCGCCGCGCGCAGCTCGGCGAAGTTGCCTTCCGGGCAGTCCTGCGTGAATTTGTAGTAGACGACGGAAATGATCAGCATCAGCACGCCCGGCGCCAGCAGCGCGACGCGCCAGCCCATCGTTTCGGTCACGCCCAGCATGACCACGGCGCCCAGCAGCAGCGGCATCGTGGCCTGCGCGACGCCGGCGCCGCTGTTGCCCCAGCCGGCCGAGGCCGCGTTGGCGGTACCGACGACCTTCGGGCCGAACATGACGGAGGTGTGGTACTGCGTGATCACGAAGCTGGCGCCGACGGCGCCGATGCCGAGGCGGAACAGCAGGAAGCTTTCGTAGCTCTGGGCCATCGCGACGCCCAGCACCGGGATCGCGCCCAGCGCCAGCAGGCCGGTATAGGTCTTGCGGGGGCCGAAGCGGTCGCACAGCGGGCCGACGATCAGGCGCATGAGGATGGTAATGGCGACGGCTGCGATGTTGATGTCGGCGATCTGGCTGACCGACAGGTGGAACTCGCCCTTGATCACCGGCATCAGCGGTGCGCAGGCGAACCAGGCATAGAAGCAGACGAAGAAGGCCACCCAGGTCAGGTGGAACGCGCGCATCTGGGGCGTATCAAAGGAGAATAGCTTGATGCTGTTTGCTTTGCCGGCCATTTTTATTCCCTTCTTGAAAACGAAAAGGCGCCCGCTGCGTACCGCGGGCGAGAGTGAAGATCGCGTTTGCGGTGCAGCGGACGCCGTTGTCCTGTTTGCCGACCCGTCGTTGGGCCGGCGCTGTATTACCCGGGGATCGCCGTTGATCCCGTTACCTCCGTATTTGCAAGACCCGTGCCAGATGGTTTTCCCGGCCCAGAACGTGGCATCGGCGCCGATTCGCTTCATTGCAGTGCACCATGCACGCAAATAACGCACGCAAATGAAGCATCTCGGCCAGGGGCGTCTCGTGAAGGTGGAAACGACGTTGTGACTGGTATCGGGTGCGATCCGGTCATTCCCGGCAGGCGGGTGGCCGCAACCCGTGGAGCGTCACCCCGCGAAGGCGGGGCCCTAACTTGCTCCGCGTCTACGCAACGTCATTGGGTGCCCGCGTGCGCGGGCATGCCGGCCAGCCGGACCGGCCGTTGCGCGACAAATTCATGAGCACGGCCATGCGCGCGGGCTGGCCGCCGGTGCATGAAGGCGCCGCCGATCACGGCCCTGTTCCGGACGGTCCGACCCGGCCACGAATGCGTGTGCCAGGCGTTTCCTTGGTCTTAGCCGAGCAGATCCTCGACGTCCAGGATGCGCTGGGCCACGTCGGCCAGCCTGAGCTTCTTGTTCATCGCCATCGTGCGCAACCGCTGGTAGGCCTCGTCTTCCGTCAGCTTGTTGCGCGCCATGAGCACGCCCTTGGCCCGTTCGATCAGCTTGCGGTCGGCCAGCTGGCGGCGCGTATCGGACAACTCGCCCATCAGCTTCTGCTCGCGCGTGAAGCGCTTCAGGGCCACGTCCAGCACGGGTTTCACGCGCTCGGCCTGCAGGCCGGCCACGATGTACGCGCTGACCCCGGCGTCGATCGCCGCGTCCATGCTGGACGGCGTCTGGTCGTCCGTGAACAGGACGATGGGCCGCGGCTCGTCGCGCGTGGCGATCACGATGTGCTCGAGGACGTCGCGCGCGTCCGATTCGCTGTCGATGATGATCATGTCCGGCTGGATCTGCGCGATCCGCTCGGGCAGGAAGACGTCGGCCGGCAGCGAGGCGACGATGTCGTAGCCGGATTCCAGCAACCCGATGCGCAGCGCCGTGTTGCGCCGTGCCTGGGCGGCGAGCGCGGCCTCGTCCGTGGCGTGATCCGGCACGGTGTTGACGACGACGATGCGCAGGGTGCGCTGGACCTTAAGAGGCGGTTTCATGCCCATGGGGTATGCAAGTTCCGGGCCAGACACTCAGATATTCAGCAGCCGCATGATATGACTGCGCATCCGCTTTAGTTGTCTTGCGGAAAATATTCACAAAACAGATGGGCTGCATCATAAATCTAAAGTTCATTTATGACTGGGTTGTCCCTATACTGCATCGCAACACGACAGATTTTCACCGGAGATGACAATGACTACCGCAACGATCACCAAGGCGCAGGACAAGGGTCTGCGCCACCATATCGCCGACACCTTCGGCAAGCTCCGCGACCTTGCGATCGAACTGTACACCGCGCACGGCGGCTGGATCGTGCCCGACGTCGCACAGCCGGCCAGCGGCGCGCTCGCCCGCAGCAGGATGCAACGCCACGCCGGCATCATCATCCTGGGCCCGTTCTGCGCAGCCGCGCTGGCCCCGGAAGCCGTCCGCGACATCCCGAACAACTAAGCAAAGCCAAGGATAAAGATCATGACCCCAGTCGAATACCTCACCGTCGGCATCTCGGCCGCCGCCATCGTTACCCGCATCGTGATGTTCGTGCGTAACCCGACCGTCACCGCGCCGACCGAACTGTGGCTGGCCGAAGCGCCGACCGAACTGTGGATGGCCGAATACGCGCAACCGAAAGCGGCCGCGTAAAGCAATCCCGGTTGCAAAGACGTCTCCACACGCCCGGCATTGGCCGGGCGTTGTTTTTTGTACTTACGCACGCGCGCCACTCCCGCTGGCGAATCCGCACAGCATCGTTGTCGGCTGAGCTAGAATGCTTTTTTGCAATTTCTCACCAAGAAAAGCATTCTTGTTCTTCATTTATCCACCCGACTGATGATGCGACTTCCCACTTTCGCCGTTCTCGCCGCGCTGCTGGCGCTGCCCGCCGCCGCCTCGACGCCCGTAACCCTCGACCAGGCCATGGCCAACCCCGACTGGATCGGCACCCCCGTGGAAGCGGCGTGGTGGAACTGGGACGGCAAGCAGATCCTCTATAAACAGAAGCGCACCGGCTCGCCGCTGCGCGACACGTGGCGCGTGAACGCGGCCCGGGCGGGCCATGCGGCGCAGGTGGCGGATGCCGAACAGGCCAGGCTGGACAGCCCGGAAATGCTGTACAACCGCGCGCGGACCCGGGCCATCGTCGTGCGCAACGGCGACCTGTTCGAACGCGACATCAAGAACGGCGCCCTCGTGCAGATCACGCGCAGCAACGGCGTGCCGGTCCAGGCCGTGCAATATTCGGCCGACGAGCGCGGCGTGCAGTTCCGCATCGGCGACGACTGGTTCGGCTGGGATCGCAACGAGCGCGTGCTCGGTCCCATCGCGTTACCGCGCGCCGCCAAGGACCCGAACGCGACGGAGCCCGACGCCCTGCGCGACATGCAGCTGCGCCTGTCGACGATATTGAAACGCCAGAAGGACGAGCGCGACGCCACCCACGCCCGGGCCGAGGCACTGCGCCGCGCCGATCCGACCCGCGCCCCGGCCCCGATCTATTTGGGCGACAAGATCGCGATCGTGAACAGCGCGCTGTCGCCGGACGGCCGCTGGCTGCTCGTCGTGACGGGCCCGAAGACCGCCGACAAGGGCCGCGCCGGCAAGATGCCCCGCTACGTGACGGAAAGCGGCTACGAGGAATTCTCGGAAGAGCGCACGCGCGTCGGCCGCAACACGCCGCACGGCCACGGCCTGAAGCTCGTGAATCTGGCGACGCACGAGGTGAAGGACCTGGCGTTCGACGTCCTGCCCGGCATCGCGGTCGACCCGCTGGCGCAGTTGCGCGCGGCGCACAAGCTCGACCCGCTGAAGGGCAACCGCCCCGTGATGATCGGCTTCGACGGCGAGGCGATCACGTGGAGCCTGGACGGCGCCAACGCGGCCGTCATGTTCCGCGCGGTCGACAACAAGGACCGCTGGATCGCCACCGTCGACCTGCCGCATGCGACGCTGAAGCCCGTGCACCGCCTGACGGACGAGGCCTGGGTCAACTACGACAACAATGAATTCGGCTGGCTGCCGGACAACACGACGCTGTGGTACCTGTCGGAGGAAACGGGCTATTCGCACCTGTACGTGCGCGACGCGGCCGGCCGCACGCGCGCGCTCACGCAAGGACCATGGGAAGCGTCGGACGTGGCCTGGTCGGCCGACGGCCGCACCGCCTGGCTGCTGTGCAACCGCAAGACGCCGGGCACGTACGACGTCTGCGCCGTGAACGCCGCGGATGGCGCCACGCACGAGGTGAGCAACCTGGCCGGCGTGCAGGATTTCCGCCTGTCGCCGGACCAGAACAAGCTGCTCGTCCACTATTCCGGCCCGTACCTGCCGGCGCAGATCGCGACCGTGCCCGCGCACGGCGGCGAGGCCGTCAGGCTGACCGACACCCGCACGCCGGAATTCAGGGCGCACGAGTGGATCCAGCCGCAGTTCGTGACGATCCCGTCGACCCACGGCGCGGCACCCATCTGGGCCAAGCTGTACCGCCCCGCGCAGTTCGAGCCGGGCAAAAAATACCCGGTCGTGATGTTCGTGCACGGCGCCGGCTACCTGCAGAACGTCACCCAGCGCTACACGCCGTACTTCCGTGAACAGATGTTCCACAACCTGCTCGTGCAGAACGGCTACGTCGTCCTCGACATGGACTACCGCGCGTCGAAGGGCTATGGCGTCAAATGGCGCACGGCGATCTACCGCCAGATGGGACACCCGGAGCTCGACGACTACCTGGACGGCGTGAACTGGATGGTCGCCAACGAACAGGGCGACGCGGCCCGCGTGGGCATCTACGGCGGCAGCTACGGCGGCTTCATGACCCTGATGGGCATGTTCCGCGCGCCCGACGTGTTCAAGGCCGGCGCCGCGCTGCGCCCCGTGTCCGACTGGAGCACGTACAACCACGAGTACACGGCCAACATCCTGAATACGCCGGACGTCGACCCGGAGGCCTATAAGACGTCGTCGCCGATCGAGTATGCGCAGAACCTCAAGGGGCACCTGCTGATCGCGCACGGGATGGTCGACGACAACGTGTTCTTCCAGGACTCCGTGCGCCTGACTGAGCGCCTGATCGAATTGAAGAAGGACCACTGGGAACTGGCGCCGTATCCGCTGGAGCGGCATTCGTTCGTGCAGCCGGAAAGCTGGTATGACGAGTACCGGCGCATCTATCAGCTGTTCGAAAGAACGCTGAAATAGACGGCGTCGTGCCGGCGTTCGCGTCGTGCCTGCGTTCGCGTGGGCTCGGGGAGCCCACCCTACGGCGTTCTTGCTCCTGCTTCGAACCACGCGCCGATCTGCGCGCGCTCGGCATCCGTCATATTGGTCATGTTCGCGAGCGGCATCGCCTTCAGCTGGACGGCCTGCTGGTAGATGCGCGGCGCGTTCCGGGCAATGCCTTCGGCATCGTCCAGCATCACACCGGCCGGCGCGCTCGCGAAACCGGGCTGCGTCGGATGCGCCGCGTGGCATGACACGCAGCGCTGGTGGACGATCGCCTCGACCTGCGCAAAATCGACCGCGCGCGGGGCCGCGGCCGGCCGCGGCGGCGCCAGCACGACCGCGAGCCCCAGCAACAGCGCCGCGCCGATGGCCGGATAGATCCATGCCACGCGCCCCTTGTGGCGCAGGTTGAAGAAGTGGCGGATGAACACGCCCGCCGCCATGATCGCGGCCAGCACGGCCCACGCGTGCGGGTGGCGATAGGTCATCGCGAAGTGGTTGCTGATCATGATGAACAGCACCGGCAAGGTGAAGTAATTATTGTGGACGCTGCGCTGCTTGCCGCGGATGCCGTGGACGGGGTCCGGCGTCAGGCCAGAACGCATTGCCTCGACCATCCTGCGCTGGCCCGGAATGATCACCATCGCCACGTTCGCGACCATGATCGTGCCGATCATCGCACCCACATGGATATAGGCCGCGCGGCCGCTGAGGAAATGCGTGAGCACCCAGGCAGCGCACACCAGCAGCGCGAACATCACGGCGCCGAACGCGAGATCGTGGCGCCCGAGCGGTGAGCGGCACAACAGGTCGTACACGACCCAGCCGGCGACGAGGCTCCCCGCGCCGAGGCCGATGGCCTGCCAGCTCGACAGGTCGGCCACGCTGCGGTCGACCATCATGGCCGGCGCATTGAACCAGTAGACGACGAGGAGCAGCGCAAAGCCCGACAGCCACGTCGCATACGCTTCCCATTTGAACCAGTGCAGCTCGGCCGGCAATTCGGCCGGCGCGACGAGGTATTTCTGCGGGTTGTAGAAGCCGCCGCCGTGCACGGCCCACAACTCGCCGGCCACGCCCTTGCGCGCGAGGTCGGAGCCGGGCGCCGGCGGCCGCAGCGAATTGTCCAGCCAGACGAAGTAGAACGAGGCGCCGATCCAGGCGATGCCGGTGATGACGTGCAGCCAGCGCACCAGCATGTTCATCCATTCGAGGACATACGGGACCAGGTATCCAACGGCTTCCATGACGACTCCTTCAGAGCGTGACCGGCAGGCGACACTGCCTTTGATTTATTTTATCCAACATGAAAAATAACGTATATTTAAAATCAGACTTCGTATATAACCTCATCCGCTCATGTCCTCCCTGCCCCAGCACCTCGACCTGCACCTGATCCGCATCCTCTACCTGCTGCTGGTGGAAAAGAACGTCTCGCGGGTCGCGCTCAAGCTGAACCAGCCGCAGCCGTCGATCTCGGCCTCGCTGCGCAAGCTGCGCGAACTGACGGGCGACCCGCTGCTCGTGCGCGGCGCGCGCGGCATGGTGCCGACCCAGCACGGCGAAAGCCTGCTCAAGCCGGCCAAGCGCATCCTCGACGAGACCGAGAACCTGTTCGTCCGCAAGACGCCGTTCGTGCCGGAGCAGGCCGACCGCACGTTCCACATCGCCGCGCCCGACTACCTCGACACCCAATTCCTGCCGGGCGTCGTCGCGTCGATCCGGCGCGGCGCCCCGAACAGCCGGGTGACGATCCACCACCTGGGGCCGGGCACGGACTACCTGCGCATGCTGTCCGACGGCGAGATGGACCTCGTGATCGCCAACTGGGACGAGCCGCCGTCGCACCTGCACATCTCCAAGCTGTTCGAGGACCCGATCATCTGCACGATGCGCGCCGACAGCGCCTACGCCAAGCGCACGGCGGCCGACGCGATGACGGTCGAGGACTACCTGACCCTGCCCCACGTCGCGCCGACGGCCATGCTGCCCGGCTACCACGGCGTCATCGACGCCTTCCTCGAACGCCAGGGCCTGCACCGCAAGGTGGCCGTGGAATGCCCGTATTTCGGCCTGATCCCGTACATGCTCACCCAGACCGACCTCGTGCTGACGACCGGCCGCCAGTTCATCCGCTTCTACGAAAACACGCTGCCGCTGAAAAACTTCACGGTCCCGATCAAGTTCCCGCCGATGCGTTTCTATCAGCTGTGGCACCAGCGCGTGCACCAGTCGCCCGAGCACAAATGGCTGCGCGACCAGGTGACGGCCGCGGCCAAGGTCGTCGTCAACCGGTAACGTTACGCCGACACGTCGCGCACGTCGCGCGTGGGCGGAGGCCGCCCACGCTACCTGGCCAGCGCCTGCTGCATCTGCGCCGTCATCTGCTGGAACTGCAGCGCCAGCTTCCGGCACGGTTCCTGCTTTGCTTCACACAGCACTTTCATCTCGACGAACGTTCCCTTGTCGGTCTTGCGGATCAGGCGCCGGACGACGGCCGGATAGGCGTCGTGCTCCTTGGGCACGAACGACCACACGGCCAGTTCCGGCTTGGGGACGGTGATGACGGTCCAGCCGTCGGGATGGGTGATCCTGGCGTCCGGCGCCTTCTGCAGGGCGGCCAGGGCGTCGGCGACGCGGGTATAGCCGAGCGGACGGGGTGCGTCGGCGCCCTGCGCGTGGGCGGCGCCGGCCAGGGTCAGCGCGGCGGCGGCGAGGGGAATGGCGAATCGTTTCATGAGTTAATACCAAGTTGACATGGCGACATCGTGACATGTCATGGTCATCCCGGCAACACGATTCGCGCCCGCCCCGTCGGCGCCGTTCCGTGTGAGAATCGGGGGCGGTCAAAAATTTTACGCCGCGCATGAACCTTGGCGCGGTCAACGGGTATTCACCGCAAAACAGTAGAGAGCGCATGCGTGGATAGGAGAATCGAAGAAACGGCTTCGGCGGCCCGAACGGCCGAGAGCGAGGCCAGCCTGCTCGGCCGTGTCGCGGCCGGGGACCGGCGCGCCTTCGAGATGCTGTACCGCGTGTATTTCCCGCGCCTGGCGCGCTTCCTGCAAAGGATGACGCGCAGCGTGCCGCTGATCGAGGAAATCGTCAACGACACGCTGCTCGTCGTCTGGCAGAAGGCCGCCACGTTCGACGGCAGCTGCAAGGTCTCGACCTGGGTCTTCGCGATCGCCTACCGCAAGGCCTGCAAGGCGCTGCACGCGCTCGACGAGCCGGCGGGCGACGCCGTCGACGAGTGCGTGGGCGACGATGCCGGCCGGCCCGACTGGCGCTTCGAACAGCAGCGTCTCGCGCATGCCGTCGACGCGGCCGTCGCCGCGCTGCCGCTGGCGCAGCGGGCCGCGTTCCAGCTGACCTTCTATCACGACATGGGCTACGCAGAAATCGCAGAAATCATGGAATGTCCCGTCAATACCGTCAAAACGCGCCTGTTCCACGCGCGCCGCCGCCTGGCGACGCTGCTGGAAGGCCAGCTGGAGATCCGGCCATGAACCCGCACAGCCATTCCGAAGCCCAGGACGCCCTGCCCTGGCTCGCCAACGGGACCCTCGCGGGAGCGGAACTGGCGCGCGTGCAGGCCCACGTGGCAAGCTGCGCCGACTGCCGCGCCGACCTCGCGCTGCTGCGCACGGTGCGCGCGGCCGGGCCGGGTCCGGACCTCGGCTTCGACCCCGAACGCGCGCTGGCACGCCTGATGCCACGGCTGGACGCCGCGCCGGTGGCGGACGACGTCCCGGTGCCGTGCGCGCCGCCGCAGCCGCATACGCTACCGAAGACGGAGACCGTGCCGAAAACGGAGACCGTGCCGAAGACGGCGACGCTGCCGAAGACGGCAACGCTGCCGGAGTCGGCGGCGCCGGGCCCGCTGCGGCGCTGGCGCGACCGCTTGGCCGCCAACGACGGCACCTGGCTGCGCGCCGCCGTCGCCGCGCAATTCTGCGCGATCGCAGTGCTGGCCGCGCTGCTGGCCCGCCCGGCCACGCATCTTGACGCACCCGGCGACTACCGCGTCCTCGGCGCGGCCGGCGCGAACGGGGCGGCGCGGCTCGTCGTGACCTTCCGGCCCGACACGCCGGAGCGCGAACTGCGCCGCATCGTACGCGCCAGCGGCGCGCGCATCGTCGGCGGGCCGACCGTCACCGATGCCTGGCTGGCCGGCGCGGACGGCCGCCTCGATCCCGTGCTGGCCCGGCTGCGCGCGGAACCGGCCGTGACGCTGGCCGAACCTTTGTCCGCGGACGGCCAGCCGTGAGCCGACGCTTCGCCCGCTTCCTGGCGCTGTGCGCGGCCCTGTGCGCGTTCGCGTGCGTGGTGCCGCACGCGAACGCGGAGCCGCCCGCCCCGCACGCGGCGCCGGCGTCCGCCGCGCACCAGGTGCTCGTGATGCTGCGCATGCCGTCGCCGCACTTCCGTCCCGACGGCGCGTACGGCGGCGGCTACACGAACGACGGCACCCGCGCCGCGCGCCGCCGTGTCGCGCGCGAACTTGCCGCCGCCTACGGCCTGCGCGTCATCGACAACTGGCCGATGCCCGCCATCGGCATCGACTGCTTCGTGATGGAAGACACGGGCACCGGTCCCGTCGACCGCCTGCTCGACACGCTGGCGCACGATCCCCGCGTCGCGTGGGCCCAGGCCATCCAGGAATACCGGAGCCTCGGCGGCGGCGACCCGCTGCTGCCCGTGCAGCCGGCCGCGCAACTGTGGCAGCTGACGACGCTGCACCGCGCCAGCACGGGACGCGGCGTGACGGTGGCCGTCGTCGACAGCGGCGTCGACGCGAACCATCCCGACCTCGCGGGCCAGGTCAAGCTGCGCCGCAACTTCGTCGATGCGTATCCGGACGGGCCCGAGGCCCACGGCACGGCCGTCGCCGGCATCATCGCCGCGCGCGAAGGCAACGGCCAGGGCATCGCGGGCATCGCGCCGGACGCGAAGCTGCTGGCGCTGCGCGCGTGCTGGGAAACGGCGGGACCGCCCGCCCGCTGCAACAGCTTCACGCTCGGCAAGGCCATCAATTTCGCGCTGATGAACGACGCGGGCGTCATCAACATGAGCCTGGGCGGACCGCGCGACCGGCTGCTGGAAGCCCTGCTCGACGCGGCCCTCGCGCGCGGCGTGACGCTCGTCGGCGCGGCCGATCCGGCGCAGCCCGACGGCGGCTTTCCCGCGTCGCATCCGGGCGTGATCGCGGTGGCGTCCGACACGCAGCGCGCGCCGCCGCCCGGAGCGCTGCGCGCGCCGGGAACGGACGTGCCCACCGCGCTGCCGGGCGCGCGCTGGGGCATGGTGTCCGGCTCGTCGTATGCCGCGGCCCATGTGGCGGGGCTGGCCGCGCTGATACTCGAACTGCGTCCCGGCATCGCGCCGGCCCGGCTGCGGGCGGACCTCGACGGTGGCGCGCGCGTCTTTCCCGCCGCGTTGGCATCGAGTCCGGGACAAGCTGGTAGCATAGACGCCTGCGCGGCCATTGCACGCGCCGCCGGAACCTGCGTTTGCCTATGCCCATCGACGACCACGACCGCCAGCCTGCCTTCCCCGCGCCCGCATTGACGGGCGCGCTCGCATTCTTCCTCGCCGCCGTCGTCGCGGCACCCGGGGCCCTGGCCCAGACCAGTGCCGACCTCACCGTCGTGTCCGAATACGCGGTACGCGGCCTCTCGCTGGGCGCCAATCCCGCCCTGCAGCTGCGCGTGGACCATGACTTCGATGCCGGCTGGTACGCCGGCACCTTCGCCTCGCCCATCAAGCTGTACGGCCGCGCCCAGGGCCTCCTGATCGTCTACGGCGGCCGCGCGCTGCCGCTGACGTCGCGGTTGTCCTGGGATGCCGGTGTCACCCGCACGATCTACCTGCGCGACCACCAGGTCGACTATCACGAGTTCTACGCGGGCCTGACGCTGGACCGCGTCAACGCGCGCCTGTCCTATTCGCCCGCCTATTACGGCGCCGGCCGCACGATCTACCTCGACCTGAACGGCGGCATCCCGCTGGGCGAACGCCTGGCACTGGCCCTGCATGCGGGCCTGCTGCATCCGTTCGGCACCGACTACCGCCGCGACGACCGCGACAGCGCCGACCTGCGCGCCACGCTCGCCTACGACACGGACGACTGGCGCCTGCAGGCCGGCTGGCAGACCCTCGTGCACGGGTCGGGCAACGGCTTCCCGCGTGCGCGCGCCCTCGTGGCCGGCGCCAGCCTGCACTTCTGAAAAGACCTGCGATTCGATTGAACCTTGCACGCCGCCGGGGGCATTAACGTCGTCCCTTCCCGACGCGTCCTACAGAGGAGCAATCATGAACCTGCAATCGAAAACGGCCGGCCGCCTCGTCAAGGCCGGCCTGTGCGGCATCGTCCTCGGCGCAGCCGTTGCGTCCTGCGGCGGCGGCGGCAACGACCAACCGATGACGACGCCCGTCGTCATGCCGCCGGCAATCACGAGCGCCTTCGCGACCACGGCCCTCGTCACCGACCAGTCCACCGGCGCGGCGCATACCGACACCCATCTCGTCAACGCCTGGGGCCTCGCGTTCAACCCGACGGCCTTCGTCTGGGTCGCCAACAACGGCACCTCGACGTCGACGCTATACGACGGCAACGGCGTGCCCCAGACGCTCGTCGTCGCCATCCCGGCCGGCACGTCCGGCGCGGCCAGCCCGACGGGCATCGTCTACAACGGCAGCACCGACTTCAAGGTCACGCAGAACGGCGTGACGGGCGCGAGCCCCTTCATCTTCGTGGGCGAGGCTGGCACCGTGTCGGGCTGGTCGCCCGGCGTCAACCGCACGAACGCCGTGACGGCCGTCGACACGGGCGGCAGCGCCGTCTACAAAGGGCTGGCGATCGGCGCGTTCGGGGGCGCGAACTACCTGTACGCGGCCGACTTCCGCAACAACCGCATCGACGTCTACGACGCCAGCTTTCAGAAGGCCACGCTGCCCGGCGGCTTCGCCGATCCGAACCTGCCGGCCGGCTACGGGCCGTTCGGCATCCAGGCCGTCGGCGACCGCATCTACGTCGCGTATGCCCAGCGCGAGACGAGCGGCAACGACGAGGTCAAGGGCGCGGGGCTCGGCGTCGTCGACGTGTACGACATGGGTGGCACGTTCCTGCACCGGCTGGCGGCGGGCGGCGCGCTGAACGCACCGTGGGGCATCGCGCTGGCGCCGGCGAACTTCGGGGACTTCAGCAATGCCGTGCTGGTCGGGAACTTCGGCGACGGCAAGATCAACGCCTACAACCCGTCCAACGGCGCCTTCATCGGCACGTTGTCCAAGGCCGACCACACGCCCATCGTCATCGACGGCCTGTGGGGCATCGCCTTCGGCAACGGCGTGGACAACCAGCCGGTGAACACGCTGTTCTACACGGCCGGGCCGGGCGACGAGGCGCACGGCATCTACGGCCGCATCGACATGCAGTAGCCGTCAGCGCGCGAGGAAGGAGGCGAACATCGCGATCGTCGCCGCCGCCATCACGCCGGTGCACAACCAGCCCAGGACGCGCAGGCGCGGCGCGATCGTCAGCTCGCCCATGATGCGGCTGCTCGACGCGACCAGCATCATGATCGTCATCACGGGCACGGCGATGACGCCGTTCAGCACCGCGCTCCAGTACAGCGCCTTGATGGGATCGAGCGGCATGAAGTTGACGCCGACGCCGGCCAGCGTCGCGACGATGATGATGGCGTAGAACTTGCGCGCCGCCGAGAAATCGGAGCCCAGGCTGCTCTTCCAGTGGAACGTGCCGGCCATCGCGTACGCGGCGGAGCCGGCCAGCACGGGGATCGCCAGCAGGCCCGTGCCGACGATGCCCAGCGCGAACAGGGCGAACGCGAGTTCGCCGGCGACGGGCTTCAGCGCCGATGCCGCCTGCGCCGCCGACGTCAGGTCGCGCACGCCCTGCGCGTGCAGGGTCGCGGCCGTCGTCAGCATGATGAAGAACGCGACGGCGTTCGACACGGCCATGCCGACCAGCGTGTCGAAGCGGATGCGGCTGAACTGGCGCTGCACCTGCTCGGGCGCGTGGCGCAGCGGCCGCGCATCGTCGTCCGCGCGCAGCTCCTCGACTTCCTGCGACGCCTGCCAGAAGAACAGGTAGGGACTGATCGTCGTGCCGAACACCGCGACGATGGTGGTCAGATAGTCCTTGTTCCACGCGATCCGCGGCCACACGGTCGACTTGAGCACCTCGCCCCACGACACGTGGACGACGAACACGGTGGCCACGTACGCGAGCAGCACGAGCGTCAGCCATTTCAGCAGGTTGACATAGCGCTGGTACGGGATGAACACCTGCAGCAGCACGGACAGCACACCGAAACCGACGGCGTACCAGAGCGGCCGTCCGGGCAGGATGAGCGACATGGCCTCGCCCATCGCCGCCACGTCGGCCGCGATGTTGATGACGTTCGCGATGAGCAGCAGGCCGACGATGCCCCACACCACGTGGCGCGGCGCGAAGCGTTGCAGGTTGGTGGCGAGTCCGCGCCCCGTCACGCGGCCGATGTGGGCGCTGATGACCTGGATGGCGGCCATCAGCGGATACGTCAGCAGCAGCGTCCACAGCAGATTGAACCCGAACTGGGCGCCGCCCTGCGAATACGTGGCGATGCCGCTCGGGTCGTCGTCGGCCGCGCCGGTGATCAGGCCCGGCCCCAACTTCGACAGCCAGGTCGAGGCTTGCGGCGACGGCGGCGCGATCGTCCCGTCGGCATGCTTGGTGTCTTCGGCTTTCATGGAAGCCATCATGCACGCATGTGCGCAGGCGATATGTACGCCTGCGCACACAGTGCAGGGGCCGTAATGATCAGCAGGCAGTCACTTCTCCGCCGCGATCCACTTCTCCACCTGCGCCTGCAGGATCGGCAGCGGCAGCGTGCCGTCGCCCAGCACCACCTGGTGGAATTTCGCATAGCTGAACTTCGGCCCCAGCGCCTTCCGCGCCTGCGCGCGCAGGTCGAGGATCTTGAGCGCGCCGACCTTGTAGGCCAGCGCCTGGCCCGGCCACACCATGTAGCGCTCGACCTGGTTGGCGGCACGCTCCTCGCTGTACCCGAGGTTGTCCATCATGTACGCGATCGCCTTCTCGCGCGACCAGCCCTGCGCGTGCATGCCGGTGTCGACGACGAGGCGCACGGCGCGCAGCAATTCGTCGTTCAGGTGGCCGTAGTACGCGGCAGGATCGTCGTACAGGCCGAATTCGCGGCCCAGCGTCTCGCAGTACAGCGCCCAGCCTTCGGTGTAGGCGGCGGCGCTCGGGTGCTCCGTGAAGAACTTGCGGAAGTCCGGCAGCGGCAATTCCTTCAGCAGCGCCGCGTGCAGGTGGTGGCCCGGCACGCCCTCGTGCAGGAACAGGGTCGTCATGCCGACCACGCTGTAATCCTTCGGGTCGTTGACGACGGCCCAGAACACGCCCGGATGCGACCCGTCCGCCGCGACCGGCGTGTAGTGGTCGGACGCCGTGGCGCGCGTCAGCTCCGGTTCCAGCTGGATGTCCAGCTTCGCCTTCGGCAGCAGGGTGAAATACTGCGGCAGCTTCGCCTCGACGGCGGCGTAGATCGCGCGGTAGCGGTCCAGCACTTCACGGTCGGTCTTGAACGGCTTGAAGCGCGGCTGGGCGGCGACCCATTGCGGGAATGTCTTCAGCGGGCCGTCGTAGCCCAGCTTGGGCGCCAATGACGCCATCTCCTGCTGGATGCGCGCCACTTCCTTTTCGCCCAGCGCGTGGATCGCCGCGGGCGTCAGGTCGAGGTTCGTGTTGTTGCGGATGCGCGCCCGGTACCACGCGGCGCCGTCCGGCAACGCGCCGTAGCCGGCCGTCGCGCGGCCCGCGGGCAGGTAGTCCTTTTCGAGAAACGCGTTCAGGCGCGCGAGCGCGGCGTCGATCCGTTGCGCGGCCTGGCGGTAGCCGGCCGTGAACGTCTTCTTGTCCTGGTCCGTGAACCCGGCCGGCAGGCGTTTGATGGGCGTATAAAAAATACTGGCTTCCGGGTCGGTGCCTTGCAGCTGGCGGAACTGCGGCAGCATCTTCGCCGTGATCGCCTTCGGTTGCACGACGCCCGTGCGCATGCCTTCCCTCATGTTGGCGATGGCCTGGTCGATCCAGGCCGGCAGCTGGTCGAGCCGGGACAGGTAGGCGCGGTACTGGGCCGGCGTCGCCAGCGGCTGCGAGCCGGTGCCGCTCGCGTAGTTCGCCAGCGTGCTCGGGATGTTGTCGAAGTGGTTCAGCGGCAGCAGGTGCTCGGGGAAGCGTTCGAGGTCGAGCTGGCTGCGGATCTCGAAGGCGAGGATGTCGTAGTTCAGCCGGGCCTTGTCGCCCAGCCGCGCGCGGTCGATCTTGTGCAGGTCGTTCAACAGCCCGTGGTTCGCGGCGAAGTAGGCGGCGCGGACCTTCGGGGCGATCGCCATGCCGATCTGGTCGTCGTAGCGGCTGTCGCCGTTGGCCGTCGCGTACAGCAGCGGATCGAAGCGGGCGCGCGTATCGTAGAAGCGGGCCGCCAGGTTGTCCACCTGGCGCTCGGCGGCGGATGCGGCCGGGGTCGCGGTGGTTGCGGCGGCGTGGGCGGACAGGATAGGGGCGCCGGCCGCCAGCAGGGCCGCGAGGATGGCGGCGTTCAGGGTGCGGTTCATGAATCTCCTTTGTGAGGTTATTTCCCGAAAGCATACTACGACTTGCCATACCGACCATGGCCATCGCGGTGCACCGGACTGCGCCATGCATCCCCATTTTGGCGCATGACCGCACCGACACGGTGCTTGCGCACGCTTACGGGGCAATCCATACGGCATGCTCGCCCGGAGTGCACCGCTTCACCAAATTGGAACGTTTATTGCTACTCAGAAGTGCTTATTCGACCAACTTGCACTTTTTTGGAGTAGTACGCATGGATGCATACAAAAGCGGAGCCGACGCGCTCTTCATCTTGCTCGGCGGAATCATGATCCTGGCGATGCACGCCGGCTTCGCCTTCCTCGAACTGGGCACGGTGCGCCGCAAGAACCAGGTCAACGCCCTGGTCAAGATCCTGATCGACTTCGCGGTCTCCACCATCGCCTATTTCTTCGTGGGCTATGGCATCGCCTACGGCATCCACTTCATGGGCGCCACGAGCACGCTCGTCGCCAAGAACGGCTACGAGCTCGTCAAGTTCTTCTTCCTGCTGACGTTCGCCGCCGCGATCCCCGCCATCATCTCGGGCGGCATCGCCGAACGCGCCAAGTTCTATCCGCAGATGGCCGCCACCGCCCTGCTCGTCGGCCTCGTGTATCCGCTGTTCGAAGGCATCGCCTGGAACAACCGCTTCGGCGTCCAGGACTGGCTCGCCGCCACGTTCGGCGCCTCGTTCCACGACTTCGCCGGCTCCGTCGTCGTGCACGCCGTCGGCGGCTGGGCCGCGCTGCCGGCCGTGCTGCTGCTGGGCGCGCGCCGCGGCCGCTACACCAAGGATGGCCGCATCTCGGCGCACCCGCCGTCGAACATCCCGTTCCTCGCGCTGGGCGCCTGGATCCTCACCGTCGGCTGGTTCGGCTTCAACGTGATGAGCGCCCAGACGCTGGACAAGATGAACGGCCTGGTCGCCGTGAACTCGCTGATGGCCCTCGTCGGCGGCACGCTGGTCGCATTCGTGATGGGCAAGAACGACCCGGGCTTCGTCTACAACGGTCCGCTGGCCGGCCTCGTCGCCGTGTGCGCCGGCTCCGACCTGATGCATCCGATGGGCGCCCTCGTGACGGGCGCGATCGCGGGCGCGATCTTCGTCGTGATGTTCACCCTGGCGCAGAACCGCTGGAAGATCGACGACGTGCTGGGCGTGTGGCCCCTGCACGGCCTGTGCGGCGCGTGGGGCGGCATCGCGGCCGGCATCTTCGGCAGCCGGGCGCTGGGCGGGCTCGGTGGCGTGTCGCTGGCGTCGCAGCTGATCGGCACCCTGCTGGGCATCGCCATCGCCGGCATCGGCGGCGTGATCGTCTACGGCCTGCTCAAGGTCACCGTCGGGCTGCGCCTGGACGCCGAAGAGGAATTCGACGGCGCCGACCTGGCCATCCACCGCATCAGCGCGACGCCGGAACGCGAGACCACGTTCCAGTAAGCCCCGCGCGTCAAGCCTCGCGCGCGGCCGCGTCCTCGCCTTCGCCGGCGCCGCCGCGCGCCACGGCGCGCAGGATGGCCGCCGCCAGCGCGGCCGGCTCCACCGGCTTGGCCAGGTAATCCGTGAAGCCGGCCTGCAGCGCCTTGGCGCGGTCGTCCTGGCGCGTGAACGCCGTCAGCGCGATGGCGGGAACGGTCGCCGTGGCGGCGCGGCGGCGGATGCGCCGCATCATTTCGAAGCCGTCGACTTCGGGCATGCCCACGTCGCTGACGATCACGTCCGGCACCTCATGCTCCAGCAGGGCAAGCGCCGCGCCGGCGCCCGGCGCCGTCATGGTGGCGGCGCCGCTGTACGTCAGGATCTGTTCCAGCACGTCGAGCGTATCGGGCGCGTCGTCGATCACCAGCACCCGCACGCCGGTCAAATCGGCCAGGTCGCCCGCCGCAGCCGGCGCGACGGGCCGCATGCCCGCCGCCGGCACCACGGCCACCGGCTGGCGCGCGAGCGGCAGGCGCACGGTGAACGTCGTACCCGCCTGGGGCCCCGCACTGTCCACGGCAATGGTGCCGCCGTGCAGTTCGACGAGCTGCTTGGCGATCGACAGGCCCAGTCCGAGGCCGCCGTGCTGGCGCGAGATCGACGCGTCCTGCTGGCGGAAGCGGTCGAACACGTAAGGCAGGAAATCGGCCGCGATGCCGATGCCGGAATCGATCACGCGGATCACGGCGTCGGCGTCGTCGCGTCCCAACAGCACCTGCACGCTGCCGCCCGCCGGCGTAAACTTGACCGCGTTCGCCAGCAAATTCCACAGCACCTGCTGCAGCCGTCCCGGATCGGCGCTCACTTCGAGCGGCAAGGCGCCGGTCCCGCGCCCCAGGTCGGCGCGCAGGGCGATCATCTTGGCCGCCGCGGCCGGATGCACGGTGCCCAGCGCCGCCTCGATGATCCGGGCCGGATCGACCGCCTGGACGTCCAGGCGCACGGTGCCGGAAATGATGCGGCTCATGTCGAGCAGGTCGTCGATCAGCTGGCCCTGGGCGCGCGCGTTGCGTTCGATGGTCTCCAGCCCGCGCCTGAGGGTCGCCTCGTCCCTCACGCCCCGCTGCAGCATCCCGGCCCAGCCGAGGATCGCGTTGAGGGGCGTGCGCAGCTCGTGCGACAGCGTGGCCAGGAATTCGTCCTTCAGCGCGGACAGGCGCTCGGCCTGGTCGCGTGCGATGCGTTCGCGTTCGAGCAGTTGCTGGCGGTCGGCCGCCGTCGCCTGCGACATCGCGAGGATGCGGGCGTTCGCTTCCAGCCGGGCGTCGAACACGGACGCGATGAGGGCGAGGCCGAGCACGCAGAACGTGGCCAGCACGACGAGCGTGGCGAGGCTGTCGCGGTGGACGCCGACGCGCGCGGCCATGCACACGCTGTCGGCGGGGAAGTTCGCCGCCGCCATGCCCGTGTAGTGCATGCCGACGATGGCGAAGCCCATCACGACGGCGGCGCCGATGCGCGGCACCCACACGTCCGGCGTGCTGCGGCGCAGCCGGAAGGCGATCCACAACGCCAGCGCCGACGCGCCGACGGCGATCAGCACCGACAGCGCGAACAGCAGCGGGTCGTACACGATGCCCGGCGCCATGCGCATCGCGGCCATGCCCGTGTAATGCATCGCGTTGATGCCGATCCCCATGATCAGGCTGCTGACGCCGAGCCGCACGGGGCCCAGGTTCGCGCGGCTGACCTGCCACAGCGCGAGGCCGGACGCGCCGATCGGCAACACCAGGGAAACGAGGGTGATGGGAACGTCGTAGGCGATCGGAATCGGCAGGCGGAACGCCAGCATTCCGACGAAATGCATGGCCCAGATCCCGGACCCCATCGCGATCGCGCCGCCCAGTATCCAGGCGAACTTGGTGCGTCCGGCGGCTTCCGTCACCCGGCCGGCCAGGCTGAGCGCGGAATAGGACGCGACGATCGCGACGAGGATGGAAGTCAGGACCAGTGGGGTTTCATAATATCCGGTCAGCATCGTCGACGCGCATGAGTGGCAAAACGCAAGGACATGACGATCCTTGCGGCCCCGAGGGCTTTGGCCACAGTATGCTACCGCCGCCCGTCTTCGGCCAGAATAGTAACAGGAAATCGCATTTTGTTACTGGTGCGCAACAATTTCAGCCGGCGCGGGTCAGGCGCCCCCGGCGATGCCGGCCCGCTCCAGCATCGCGTGCAGCAATACGTTGCAGCCGGCTTCCAGGTGCGCGGGCTGGGCGTCTTCGATCTCGTTGTGGCTGATGCCATCCTTGCACGGCACGAAGATCATACCGGCGGGCGCGAGCCGCGCGACATAGATGGCGTCGTGGCCGGCGCCGGACACGACGTCCATCGTCGAGTATCCCAGCTTGTCCGTGGCGGCGCGCACGGCATCCACGCAGTCCGGGTGGAACGGGCAAGGCGGGTAGTACGACACGCGCTCCAGGTCGATGCCCAGGCCCGTCGCGCGCCGCGTGCGCCCGATGAACGCTTCGATCTCGCCGTGCATCGTGTTCAGCAGGTCATCCGTGACGTTGCGCAGGTCGATGCTGAACTTGACCTGGCCGGGAATCACGTTGCGGCTGTTCGGGAAGACCTGCACCATGCCCACCGTGCCGCGGCCGTAAGGCGGATAACGGTTCGCGATCGCCACCACTTCCTGCATGATGGTCGTGGCCACCTGCAGCGCGTCGCGGCGCAGGTGCATCGGCGTGGGGCCGGCGTGCGCCTCCATGCCGGTCACGGTGCAGTCGTACCACGACAGGCCCATCACGGCGGGCACCACGCCGATCACCTTGTCCGCATCCTCGAGCACGGGCCCCTGCTCGATGTGCGTCTCGAAATAGGCGCCGATCGGGTGGTCGCCCGGCGCTTGGGCGCCGCGGTAGCCGATCCGTTCCAGCTCCGCGCCGACCGACTTGCCGTCGACGTCGCGGGCCGCATACGCCGTCTCCAGGCTGAATGCGCCGCAGAACACGCCGGACCCCATCATCACGGGCACGAAGCGCGAGCCTTCCTCGTTGGTCCAGAACGCGACCTCGATCGGCGCTGCCGTGCGGATGCCGCGCTCGTTCAGCGTGCGCACGACTTCCAGCCCGGCCAGCACGCCGTAGTTGCCGTCGAACTTGCCGCCGGTCGGCTGGGTGTCGATATGGCTGCCCGTGACGACCGGCGGCAGGGCCGGATCCGCGCCCTCGCGGCGCATGAACACGTTGCCGATCGCATCGACGGTGACGGCGAGGCCCTCGGCCTGCGCCCACCGGACGACGAGGTCGCGGCCCTGGCGGTCGAGGTCAGTCAGCGCGAGGCGCTTCACGCCGCCCTTGGCGGTGGCGCCGATTTGCGCGAGTTCCATCAGGGAGGCCCACAGGCGGGTGCCGTTGATGCGCAGGTCGTTCATGGTTTGCTCTCCGGTTGAATAAGCCACGTCGTTCCCGCGAAGGCGGGAACCCAATTTTGTTCGCGTTTCGATAACGCATATAACTTGGGTCCCCGCCAAGGCGGACGGCCAGTCCGGGGACGACGTTTACGTGGTGCTGGTGAATGCGGGCCGTTCGACATACCGCCCGGCGCCCCGCTCCGCGCGCAGGTCGCCATCCGCATACACGAGCTTCCCGGCCGCCACCGTGTGCGTCGGGATGCCGCGCACCGTGCGGCCTTCGAACACGTTGAAGTCGCCCTTCGAATGCTGCGTCCTGGCCGACAGCGTGCGCGTGCCTTGCGGGTCCCACACGACGAGGTCCGCGTCCGCGCCCACGGACACGGAGCCCTTGCGCGGATAGATGTTGAAGATCTGCGCCGCGTTCGTCGACGTGACCTTCACGAATTCGGACGGCGTCAGGCGCCCCGTGTTCACGCCGGCGTCCCACACGACGGCCATGCGTTCCTCGACGCCGCCGCAGCCGTTCGGGATGCGCGTGAAGTCGTCCGCGCCCATTCCCTTTTGCCCGGCGCAGAACGTGCAGTGGTCGGTCGCCGTCGTGTGCAGGTTCCCGCCCTGCAGGCCCTGCCACAGCGCGGTCTGGTGGTGGCTGGAACGGAACGGAGGACTCATCACGTAGGCGCGCGCGACTTCCGGGTCGGCGTGGCGGTACACGCTGTCGTCGATGACGAGGTGGCCCGCCAGCGCCTCGCCGTACACGCGCTGGCCGCGCGCGCGCGCGCGGGCGATGGCGTCCAGCGATTCGGCGCAGGACACGTGCACGATGTACACCGGCGTGCCGAGGACGCCCGCGATGGCGATCGCGCGGTTCGCCGCCTCGGCTTCCACCTCGGGCGGCCGCGACAGCGGATGCGCTTCCGGCCCGCGGATGCCCTTCGCCAGCAGTTCGCGCTGCAACTGGTACACGAGCTCACCGTTCTCCGCGTGCACGGTCGGGATCGCGCCCAGTTCGAGCGCGCGGCGGAAGCTGTTCACCAGCGTCTCGTCGTCGGCCATGATGGCGTTCTTGTACGCCATGAAGTGCTTGAAGCTGTTCACGCCGTGCTCCCTGACGAGCGTGCCCATGTCCTCGTGCACGGTGTCGTCCCACCACGTGACGGCCACGTGGAACGTGTAGTCGGCCGCCGCCTTTTCGGCCCAGCCGCGCCACGTGTGGAACGCGTCCATCAGCCGCTGCTTCGGGTCGGGGATGACGAAGTCGATGATCGTCGTCGTGCCGCCCGCGAGGCCCGCCGCCGTGCCGGTATAGAAATCGTCGGCGGTGACGGTGCCCATGAACGGCAGCTGCATGTGCGTGTGCGGGTCGATCCCGCCCGGCATCACGTACTGGCCGCCGGCGTCGACGACGGTCGCGTGCGCGGGCGCGTCGAGGTTCGCGCCGACGGCGACGATCTTGCCGCCCTCGGTGAGGACGTCGGCGCGGAAGGCGCGGTCGGCGTTGACGACGGTGCCGCCACGGATCAGGATGGTCATGGTGTCCCCTTTTGCGAAGGATGCTTCAGTCGAGCGAACGGGCCGGACGCAGCGCCGGCGCCGCCCTGCCCTTCATCATGATGCCGTACACGAGCGCGGAAATCGCGATCCCGACGAACCAGGCATAGGTGTACAGGGTCTTGAAGCCGGCGCCCACGTCCGGGAACGATTCCGGAAACGCCGCGTTCAGGAAGCCCGGGATATTCGGCAGCACGCCGGCGCCGAACGCCACGATGGCGGCCGGGTTCCAGCCGTTGCGATAACCGTAGATGCCGTCGTCCTTGTACAGCTGGTCGACGGCGAGTTCCGTGCGGCGGATCAGGTAGTAGTCGATGATCAGCACCCCCGCGATGGGCCCCAGCAGCGCGGAATAGCCGATCAGCCACGTGAAGATATAGCCCTGCGTCGACTCGAGGATCTTCCAGGGCATCATCACGAGCGCGATGCCGGCCGTGAGGTAGCCGCCCGTGCGGTACGAGATGTGGCGCGGCGCCAGCGCGGAAAAATCGTAGGCCGGGCCGACGAGGTTCGCGGCCAGGTTGACGCTGACGGTGTCCACGAGCAGCACGATCAGCGCGATCAGCACGGCGGCCCCGGTCATGCGGCTGGCCAGGTCGACCGGGTCCCACAGCGCCTTGCCGTACAGGACGACGGTGGCCGACGTGACGATGACGGCGAGCGCGGCCAGCAGGCCCATTGGCACCGGCAGGCCGATGGACTGGCCCAGCACCTGGTCGCGCTGCGTGCGCGCGAAGCGGGTGAAGTCGGGGATGTTCAGCGCGAGCGTGGCCCAGAAGCCGACCATCGCGGTCAGCGACGGCCAGAACGTGGGCCAGAACTGGCCGGCCTTCTTGCCGCCGTCGACGAATTGCGAGGGCGCGGCCAGCAGGGGCCCGAAGCCGCCGGCCTTCTCGTAGACCCAGCCGAGCAGCACGAAGCAGATCAGGATCTTGAGCGGCGCCGTGTACGTCTCCAGCTTGCGGATCGAATCCATGCCGTGCACGATGAACCAGAACTGGATCGCCCAGAACACGATGAAGCACAGCAGCTGCGCGCCGTTGATGCCCAGGCCCGCGAGCTTGGCGCCGCCGATGGCGTGGCCGGCCAGCACGCCCAGCAGCGTGTAGATCATGCTGCCGCCGAACCACGTCTGGATGCCGTACCAGCCGCAGGCGACGATGGCGCGCATCAGCGCCGGCAGCCGCGCCCCGCGCGTGCCGAACGCGGCGCGCGCGAGCACGGCATACGGGATGCCGTACTTGGTGCCGGCGTGGCCGATCAAGAGCATCGGCAGCAGCACGATGGCATTCGCGAGGAACACGGTGAACACGGCCTGGTAGGCGGACATGCCGGCCTCGATCAGGCTGGCCGACAGCGTGTACGCCGGGATGCACATCACCATGCCGACCCACAGCGCGGCGAAGTGATACCAGCGCCACGTGCGCTGCGCGGCGCTCGTCGGCGCCAGGTCTTCGTTCCACAGGTCCTGGTCCGTTGCGGGGTCGATGCTCATCGGGGCGGTCTCCATCGGTTGCGGTGCAATGTTAACTACGCGTCGGTCAATGTTACCTCCGCCCGCGGATTCCGTGGGTCCTGCGTCCAGTTCATGTACGGCTTGCCCGTTTCTTGCGGCACCATCGTGATGCACCCTTCGACCGGACAGGTGATCTCGCACAGGTTGCACCCCACGCATTCCTGGTCGATGACCTCGTAGCGCCGCGCATTCCCGTCGACGAGCCGCGCGACGGCCTGGTGCGACGTGTCCTCGCACGCCACGTGGCAGCGGCCGCACTGGATGCACTTGTCCTGGTCGATGTGCGCGATGACCTGGTAATTCATGTCCAGGTATTTCCAGTCCGTCGTGTTGGGCACGGCCTTGCGCGAGAACGCGGCGATGTTGTCATAGCCTTTGCCGTCCATCCAGCGGGATAAACCGTCCTTCATCTCCTCGACGATGCGAAAGCCATGCAGCATCGCGGCGGTGCACACCTGCACCGAACCGGCGCCCAGCGCGATGAACTCGGCCGCGTCGCGCCAGTTGCCGATGCCGCCGATGCCGGAGATCGGCAGGCCTTTCGTGACCGGGTCGCGCGCGATCTCCGCCACCATGTTCAGCGCGATCGGTTTGACGGCCGCACCGCAATAGCCGCCGTGCGTGCTGGCGTTGCCAACCGCCGGGAACGCGACCATGCGGTCGAGGTCGAGGTGCGTGATCGAATTGATCGTGTTGATCAGCGAGACCGCATCCGCGCCACCCGCGAGCGCCGCGCGGGCGGGTGCGCGCACGTCCGTGATGTTGGGCGTCAGCTTGACGATCACGGGCAGCCGCGTGTACATCTTGCACCAGCGCGTGACCTGCTCGATCAGGTCGGGCTGCTGGCCCACAGCCGCGCCCATGCCGCGCTCGGGCATGCCGTGCGGGCAGCCGAAATTCAGTTCGATGCCGTCCGCGCCCGTCGCCTCGACGAGCGGCAGGATCTCGCGCCACGGCGCTTCCTCGCACGGCAGCATCATCGACACGACCAGCGCGCGGTCGGGCCACGCCTTCTTGACCGCCGTGATCTCGCGCAGGTTGATGTCCAGGCTGCGGTCGGTGATCAGTTCGATGTTGTTGAAGCCGATGACCTCGCGGTTCTTGCCATGCAGTGCGGAGTAGCGCGACGACACGTTGACGGCCGGCGGGTCCTCGCCCAGCGTCTTCCACACGACGCCGCCCCAGCCGGCCTCGAAGGCGCGCACGACGTTATAGGCCTTGTCGGTCGGCGGTGCGGACGCCAGCCAGAAAGGGTTCGGCGACTTGATGCCGCAAAAATCGATGCTCAGGTCGGCCATCATGCCTCCGCTTTGGAAAGGATGTCGTCATGGATCGCCAGCGCGGCCAGCTTGCCGTGCTGGACGGCCTGCACCGTCAGGTCCTGCCCCGGCGCCACGCAGTCGCCGCCCGCGTACACGCCCGGCAGCTTGGTGCGAAATTGCGCGTCGACGTGGATCTTGTCGCCTTCCCGTTCGAGTTCGCGCGCAAGCGGATCGGACAGAGAGTCCGCGTCCATGTGCTGGCCGATGGCCTTGAACACGGCATCGGCCGCGAGGTCGACGACGGCGCCCGTGCCGGCGAGCCGGCCATCGATCAGCTGCGTCTCCTCGAAACGCATGCCGCGCACGCGTCCCGCGTCGTCCAGCAGCACTTCCAGCGGCGCGGCCCACGTGCGGATGCGCACGCCATTCGTCTTCGCGATCTCGATCTCGTGGCCGGTGGCGCTCATCGCCTCGACGCCGCGGCGGTAGACGAGCGTGACCTCCTGCGCACCGAGCCGGCCGATCTGCACGGCCATGTCGACGGCCGTGTTGCCGGCGCCGATCACGATGGCGCGCCGCGGCACCGGCAGTGCCGCGAGGTCGGCCGCCTGGCGCAAGGTGGCGATGTAGTCGACGGCGGCCGCGAGGCCCGGCGCATCCTCGCCCGTGAGACCGAGCCGGCGGCTCGCACCGAGTCCGAGGCCGAGGAACACGGCGTCGTAGCGCGTGCGCAGGTCGTGCAGGTGCAGGTTGCCGCCGAGGACGCGGCCGTACTGGATCTCGATGCCGCCGATCGACAGCAGGAAATCGACCTCCTGCCGCGCGAAGTCGCCGGGCAGCTTGTACTTGGCGATGCCGTATTCGTTGAGACCCCCGGCCTTTTCGCGCGCCTCGAACACGACGACGTCATGGCCCAGCATCGCCAGCCGGTGCGCGCACGACAGCCCGGCCGGGCCGGCGCCCACGACGGCGATGGTCCTGCCGGTCGACGGCGCCCGCTGGAACGGGTGGCCGGCGAATTGCGCGTTGTCGATGGCGTGGCGCTGCAGCAGGCCGATCTTCACCGGCTGGCCTTCGGCGTCGTGGTTGCGCACGCAGGCGTCTTCGCACAGGATCTCGGTCGGGCACACGCGCGAGCAGCTGCCGCCGAAGATGTTCTGCTTGAGGATGTTGACGGCGGCGCCGTCCACATTGCCCTCGTGGATGTTGCGGATGAAGCTCGCGACGTCGATACCCGTCGGGCAGGCGCGGGTGCAGGGCGCGTCATAACAGTACAGGCAGCGGGCGCTTTCGATGGCGGCCTGGCGTGCCGTCAGCGCCGGCGCGAGGTCGGTGAAGCGCTCGGACAAGGCACCGTGCGTGCCGGCGGCGGGCGGCAGGTGGTGGAGTGACTCGATCATTTGGCATCCCTTTTATACGTGGAGACTCAACCAACGTCGCCCCTGCGGAGGCAGGGGCCCAATTTTGCAAGCGCTGTCGAGATGCTGCGAACTTGGGTCCCCGCCTGCGCGGGGACGACGGTTCATTTCATCTGCGGGAACGCGAACTCCACCCCGCTGGTCGCCGTATTCGGCCAACGCTGCATGACGGCCTTTTGCCGCGTATAAAACCGCACGCCCTCCGGCCCGTACGTGTGGTGGTCGCCGAACAGGCTTTTCTTCCACCCGCCGAAGCTGCTGAACGCCATCGGCACCGGCAGCGGCACGTTTACGCCGACCATGCCCACCTGGACCTGGCGCACGAATTCGCGCGCCACGCCGCCGTCGCGCGTGAACACGGCCACGCCGTTGCCGTACTCGTTGCCGTTGATGAGTTCCAGGGCGCTGCCCACGTCCGGCATCCGCACGACGCACAGCACGGGCCCGAAGATTTCTTCCCGGTAGATCGACATGGATGGCGTCACGTGGTCGAACAGGGTGCCGCCCACGAAGAAGCCGTTGGCGCGCTCCGGCACCGTGAAGCCGCGGCCGTCGACGACCAGGGTCGCGCCCTGCTCCACGCCTTCGCCGATCAGCTTTTCGATGCGCTGCTTGGCCGCGAGCGTGACGACCGGTCCCATCTCGGCGCCATCCGCCATGCCGTCCGCGATTTTCAGGGCGCGCGTGCGCTCGGCCAGCCGCGCGACCAGCGCGTCGCCCGCGTCGCCGACGGCCACCGCCACCGAGATCGCCATGCAGCGCTCGCCGGCCGAGCCGTAGGCGGCGCCGATCAGGGCGTCGATGGCCATGTCCATGTCGGCGTCCGGCATCACGACCATGTGGTTCTTGGCGCCGCCCAACGCCTGCACGCGCTTGCCGGCGGCGCTGCCGCGGGCATAGATGTATTCCGCGATCGGCGTCGACCCGACGAAGCTGACGGCCTGGATGTCCGGGTGATCCAGCAGCGCGTCGACCGCGCCCTTGTCGCCCTGCACGACGTTGAACACGCCGTCCGGCAGGCCCGCTTCCTTGAGCAGCCGCGCATGCAGCAGCGACGCCGACGGATCGCGCTCGGACGGTTTCAGGATGAACGTATTGCCGCACGCGAGGGCGACGGGGAACATCCACATCGGCACCATCACCGGGAAGTTGAACGGCGTGATGCCGGCGACGACGCCCAGCGGCTGGCGCATCGACCAGGCGTCGATGCCGCGCGCGATCTGGTCCGTGAATTCGCCCTTGAGCAGGTGCGGGATGCCCACCGCGAATTCGACGACCTCGATGCCGCGTGCGACTTCGCCGCGCGCGTCGGGCAGCGTCTTGCCGTGTTCGCGCACGACCAGCGCCGCGAATTCGTCCGTGTGGCGCCGGCACAGTTGCAGATAGTTGAACAGCACGCGGGCGCGTGCCAGCGGCGGCGTGGCGGCCCAGGCGGGGAAGGCTTGCGCCGCCGCGGCGACGGCCGCGTCCACGTCGGCGCCGCTGGCCAGCGCCACGCGCGCGCAGGGCTCGCCCAGCGCCGGGTTGTAGACGTCGGCGAACCTGTCGCCGCCGTCCGTCACGCGGCCGCCGATAAAGTGATTGATCGTTTCCATGGTCGCTTTCAGTCGAGGTTTCAGTCGAGGTTCTTGAGGACGGTGGCCAGCTTGCCGAACAATTCGTCGATATGCTTTTTCTCCAGCACGAGCGGCGGCGACAGCGCGATGATGTCGCCCGTCGTGCGGATCAGGATGCCGTCCGCGAACGCCTGCTTGAACGCCGCGAAGGCGCGGGCGCCGACCTTGCCGGGGATGCTTTCCAGCTCGATGCCGGCGACGAGGCCGATGGTGCGGATGTCGATCACGTGCGGCAGGCCGCGCAGGCTGTGCACGGCGTCTTCCCAGTACGGTTGCAGGGCCCTGGCGTTTTCCAGGACGCCCTGCTCCTTGAAGACGTCCAGCGTCGCGATCGACGCGGCGCAGGCCAGCGGGTGGCCGGAATAGGTATAGCCGTGAAACAGCTCGATGCCGGCCGGCGCGTCCATGAACGCGTCGTGGATGAATTTTTTCGAGAACACGGCGCCCATCGGCACGACGCCGTTCGTGAGGCCTTTCGCCGTCGTCATCAGGTCCGGTTCGACGTCGAAGTAGTCGACCGCGAACGGCGTCGTCAGGCGGCCGAAGCCCGTGATCACTTCGTCGAAGATCAGCAGGATGCCGTGCTTGCTGCAGATCTCGCGCAGCCGTTTCAGGTAGCCCTTGGGCGGTATCAGCACGCCCGTCGATCCGGCCACGGGTTCGACGATGACGGCGGCGATGGTCGACGCGTCGTGCAGCGCGACGATGCGTTCCAGCTCGTCGGCCAGTTCGGCGCCGTGTTCCGGCTCGCCGCGCGAGAATGCGTTCTTGGCGAGGTTGTGCGTGTGCGGCAGGTGGTCGACGCCCGGCAGCAGCGGGCCGTACGCCTTGCGGTTCGGGCCGATGCCGCCGACGGACAGGCCGCCGAAGCCGACGCCGTGATAGCCGCGCTCGCGCCCGATCAGCCGGGTGCGTCCGCCCTCGCCGCGCGCCTTGTGGTAGGCGAGCGCGATCTTGAGGGCGGTATCCACCGCTTCCGATCCGGAGTTGGTGTAGAACACGTGGCCGAACTTGTGGTTCGTATAGTCCATCAGGCGTTCGGCCAGGTCGAAGGCGGCCGGGTGGCCCAGCTGGAACGTGGGGGCGAAGTCGAGCTGGCCGACCATCTCGCTGACGGCGGCGACGATCCTCGGCTGCGCGTGGCCGCAAGGCACGCACCACAGGCCCGCGGTGCCGTCCAGCACGGCGTTGCCGTCGACGTCCTTGTAATACATCCCTTGCGCCGAGACGAGCAGGCGCGGGTGCGCCTTGAAGTCGCGGTTGTTGGTGAATGGCATCCAGAAAGATGACATCGATTCGGGTCTAGACTCGTTCATGCGACTCCCCTTGTGAATTCGAACGTAGGGTGGGCACCCTGTGCCCACGCGGACGTTTGCGGTCCGTTGCCGTGCAAGCATGCGCGCAAAAATTTACCAACTGGCAAAAACAATGATGCAATAATAGACAGCAGGACAACTGTGGCACATATACACAATCTGCAAATACGGCCAACCGTACTGGTAGCATAACCTGCACAGTTTTGAGTGTAGCGCGATGGAGTGGCGATGGAAGCAATGGAAAAGAACGGCAGCGATGACAGGCCCGGTTGGCCCGTGCTGGCGATCGACCGCCAGCGCCGCGGCAGCCTGGTCGACCAGATCGTCGCGGCCATCGCCGAGATGGTAAATCGGCGCACGCTGCCCGCCGGGACCAAGATGCCGTCGGTTCGACAATTCGCAAAAGTGAACGGCGTCAGCACCTTCACGGTCGTCGAATCCTACGACCGCCTGCTGCACCTGGGCCTGCTCTCATCGCGGCGCGGGTCCGGCTTCTTTGTCGCGCGCGGCGCGGACGCGCCCGCGCAACAGGCCTGCCTGCCCGCGTCGGCGAGCGTCGTCGACACGCTCACGCCCGACCTGTATTCCGGCCAGTCGGACGCGCTGCCCGTCGGCGCCGGCTGGCTGCCGCCCGAGTGGTATGGCGAATCGACGATCCTCGACGCCGTGCGCCACGCGATGAAGATCCCGGCCGGCCGCCTGCGCGGCTACGGCCACCCGCTCGGCTTTCCCAGCCTGCGCCAGCATCTCGCGGCCACGTTGTCGGACGAGCTGTGCGCCGTGGAGCCCGAGCAGATCCTGCTGACGCACGGCGCCACCCACGCGTTCGACCTCGTGCTGCGCACCCTCACCCG
Source organism: Massilia luteola (assembly GCF_034420155.1). Classification (NCBI taxonomy): domain Bacteria; kingdom Pseudomonadati; phylum Pseudomonadota; class Betaproteobacteria; order Burkholderiales; family Oxalobacteraceae; genus Massilia; species Massilia luteola. The sequence continues at coordinate 153,517 of NZ_JAXOFN010000011.1, read as the reverse complement.
GCCGGGCGACGTCGTGTTCGTCGAAGATCCCGGCTACGGCAATTTGCTCGCGCTGGTGCGCCACCACGGCTGCGTGCCCGTCGGTATCCCGCGCGGCGCGCACGGCCTGGACATGGAGGTCCTCGCGCGCGAGGCGCAGGCGCGCCAGCCCAAGCTCATGTTCGTCAACACGGTGCTGCAGAATCCCCTGGGCACGTCGCTGTCGCAGGCGCAGGCGCACCGGCTGCTGGCGCTGTCCGAGCAATTCGATTTCTGGCTCGTCGAGGACGACATCTACCGCGAACTGGCCGCGCGCGGCGAATCGTCGCTGGCCGCGATGGACGGGCTGCGCCGCGTGATCCGCATCGGCAGCTTTTCCAAGACGCTGTCGCCGGTGCTGCGCGTGGGGTCGATCTGCGCGTCCGCATCGCTGCTGCCGGAACTGGTGCGCGTCAAGATGATCACGGGGCTCACGACGTCCGAAGTGAACGAGCGCGCCGTGTACGACGCCGTCAGCAGCCGCGCCTACCGCAAGCAGGTCGAGCGCCTCGTGCTGCAGCTCGACGGCGCGCGCGAACGGGCGCTGGAACGCCTCGGCGACGCCGGCCTCGTGCCGCTGGCCAGGCCGCGCGGCGGCATGTTCGTCAGCGCAGGGTGGACGCAACCCGGGCCGGACGCGCACCGCAGCGGCCGCGCCATCGCCGAACGCGCGCTGCGCGCCGGCATCCTGCTGGCACCGGGCGAGTTCTTTGCGCTGCAGCCGCCCGCCACCGCTTGGTTCCGCTTCAACGTCGCCTATGCCTTCGAGCCCGCCCTGCTCGACTTCCTGCGTTCGATCCGAGGAGATCCGCCATGAGCACCACCATGAGCACCGCCACCGTCAAGCGCCGCGTCACACACCGCGACAAGGTCGAAACCACGATCCTGGGCGAGGCCGTGCGCCTGTTCGCCGAATGCGGCTACGAAGGCACGTCGATCGCGACCGTCGCCGAGCGCGCGGGCCTGTCCAAGCAGAACCTGATGTACTACTTCACGACCAAGCAGGCCCTGTACCAGCGCGTGCTCGACAACGTGCTGGACGACTGGCTCGCGCGCATGGCCAGCCTGGCCGATCCGGCCGGGGACCCGGGCGACGTCCTGCGCGCCTACGTGCGCGCGAAGCTGCAATTCTCGCGCGAGCAGCCGCTCGCATCGCGCGTGTATGCGATGGAGGTGATCGGCGGCGCCAAGCTGTACGCCGACCAGATCCGCAGCCGCGTGATCCCGCTGCTGCGCGCCGACATCGCCGTGTTCGAACGCTGGATCGCGGAAGGAAAAATCGCGCCCGTCAACGCCACCCACCTGCTGTTCGCCGTCTGGGCCATGACGCAGTCGTACGCCGATTTCGCCGCCCAGATGACGCTCGTGCTCGACCGCGAGCAGCTGCAACCCGGCGACTTCGACGACGGCGAGCGCCTGATCACGGGCATGGTGCTCGCCGCCGTCGGCCTCCAGGAGAACCGATGCCCACCTTGAACCCCGTCGAACTGCGCACGCCGCGCCTGAAGCTGCGCTGGATGGATGAACGCGACGTCGACGCGCACTATGCCGTGTTTTCCGACCCCGACGTGACGCGCTACTGGAGCAGCGGCCCGTGGACGTCGCCGGACCAGGCGCGCGAGCACATCGTCGTCGCGCAGGCCGCCTACGCGGACGGCAGCGGCATGCGGCTCGGCGTCGAGCGGATCGACACGGGAGAACTGATTGGCAGCGTGAGCCTGCACCGCTTCGTGGACGGCAGCCGGCGCTGCGAACTGGGCTACGCGCTGGCCCGCGCCCACTGGGGCGGCGGCTACGTCAGCGAGGCGCTGCGCGCGCTGCTGGACCATGGCTTCACGGCGCTCGACCTGAACCGCATCGAGGCCGACGTCGACCCGCGCAACGCCGCGTCGGCGCGGGTGCTGGAAAAGCTCGGGTTCCGCAAGGAAGGCTTCATGCCGGAACGGTGGATCGTGCAGGGCGAGCCGGCCGACACGGTGTATTACGGCCTGCTGCGCCGGCACTGGAACGGGTGATCCCGCTATTCCACCGACAAGATCCAGTCGCGCAAGGCGGCCACCTTCGGGTTGTCCTGGCGCGCCTCCGGATAGACCAGGTAGTAGGCGAACGTCTCCATGTGCGCCGGCTGCGCCAGCCTGACCAGGCGCCCTGCGCCCACCTCGTGCGCCACCATGGCGGCCGGCAGCAGGCCGGCACCCTGCCCGGCCAGCACGGCGCCGAGCAGCAGGCTGGAATCGTCGAACGACGGGCCGCGCGGCAGCCCGACGTCGTCCACCCCGTTCGCCTGGAACCACAGGCTCCACCCCTTGCGTTCGGCGTCGTGGACATGCGGCCAGCGCGTCAACGCCGCGGGTGCCGCGGGCAGGCCGTGGCGTTCGACGAGGGACGGCGCGGCCACCGGCACGATCTCGACGGATGCCACGCGATAGCTGCGCAAGCCCGGGTAGCGTCCGGCACCGTGCCGGACGGCGGCATCCACGCCGTCGCGTGAAAAATCGGCAAGCGCGGTGCTGGTCACGATGTGCAGGTCGATGCCCGGATGCAGGTCGCGGAACCGCTGCAGGCGCGGCATCAGCCACGCGGACGCAAAGAACGGCGTGACGCTCAACGTCAGCGTGCCGGCATCCACCGACTCGACCAGGCGCTGCGTGGCCTGCGCAATCTGCCTGAAGGCGTTGCGGACGGGCGGCAGGTAGTCGCGGCCCGCGGGGGTCAGCAAGATCCCCCGGTTGACCCGCTCGAACAGCCGCACGCCCAGGTGCGACTCCAGTTGGCGCACCAGCTGGCTCACCGCGCCCGGGGTCACGCACAACTCCTCGGCCGCCGCTTTCACCGACAGGTGCCGCGCCGCGGCTTCGAACGCGCGCAGCGACTTCAAGGGCGGGACAGGGTCACGCATCATTTAGAAATCCTAAATTAAACCGGGCAGGAAAACTCGGTTGTTCATGGCGCTGGCGGCGGATAAAGTGAGTGAAGTAAAACTATATCATTATCCGACAGGAGAACACATGACCGAACCCGCACGCCCCCTGCACTACCTCGACATCGGCGAGCTCGCGGGCATGATCTGGACCGGCATCGTATCGTCCCGGGACGTGACGCAGGCGCTGCTCGACCGGATCGCGGCGCTGGACGGCGAGCTGCATGCGTACGCCGTGGTGATGGCCGACGCCGCGCTCGCACAGGCCGCCGCGGCCGACCGGGAAATCGCGGCGGGCGGATGGCGCGGGTCCCTGCACGGCGTGCCGGTCGCGGTGAAGGACCTGTTCGACGTCGAAGGCTGGCCGACGCGCGCCGGCATGCGGCTGCGCAGCCAGCCCCCGGCCGCCCGCGACGCGACGGTCGTGCGGCGCCTGAAAGACGCGGGTGCGGTCCTCATCGGCAAACCCGAGCTCACCGAAGGCGCGTATTCCGACCACCATCCGCGCGTCGTCCCGCCGCGCAATCCGTGGCGGGCGGACCATTGGCCGGGCATCTCGTCGAGCGGTTCCGGCGTCGCCGTCGCGGCGGGCATGGCGTATGGTTCGCTGGCCTCGGACACCGGCGGCTCGATCCGCTGGCCATCCGCCGCCAACGGCCTGACCGGCCTGAAACCGACGTGGGGACGCGTGAGCCGCCATGGTGCGGCCGAACTGGCGGCGTCGCTGGACCATGTCGGGACGATGGCGCGCAGCGCCGTCGATGCGGGCATCCTGCTCGGCGCCATCGCGGGCGCCGATCCGGACGACCCGACCGCGTCGCCGGCCCCGGCCCCGGACTTCGCCGCCGCAGCCGGTGCCGCGGCCCGTGCCGGCCTCGCGGGGGTGCGCATCGGCGTCGACCCGGCGTGGAATCGCGACGACGTGGACGCCGGCACGCGCCAGGTCCTCGCCGACGCCCTCGCGACATTCGCGGCGCTGGACGCGGAGATCGTCGAGGTCCGGTTCCCCGCCGTGGCACAGGCCATCGCCGACTGGGTGCCGGCCTGCGCCGTGGAGGCGGCCGTGGCGCACGAGGCCCGCTACCGCGCCATGCGGGACGATTACGGCGCCGTCCTCGCCGCCGTCATCGAGGCGGGCCAGGCGCTGTCGGGCACCGGGTACCAGGCCATCCTGCTGCGGCGCGCGGCGTTCCGCGGCCGGGTCGATCGCGTGATGGCAACGGTCGACGTCCTGCTCACGCCGGTGCAGCCGTTCGCGCCGCTCACGCTCGCGCAGATCCGGACGCTGGGCGCGCAGCCGGACCTCGTCGCCCGGCTGCAGCGCTACACCTGCCCGTTCAACATGTCCGGCCACCCGACGCTCACCCTGCCGGGCGGCTTCACGGCGCACGGCATGCCGGTCGGTATGCAACTGGTGGCGCCCCGCTGGCGCGAGGATGCGCTCGTGCGGGCCGGCGCCGCGTTCCAGGCGCGGACGGCGTGGCACCGGCGCCATCCGGAGATGTAGCATGGGGCCGCGCCTCTTCTACGGCTGGATCGTCGTCGCGGCGGCGTTCGCGGTGTGTTTCGTCGGCTTCGGCTGCGCGTACACGTTCAGCGCATTCGTGCCCGCCCTGCAGCACGATTTCCAGGCGTCGCGCGGGTCTGTCTCGATCGTGTTTTCGCTGGCGGGATTCCTGTATTTTTCGCTCGGCGTCGTCAGCGGCCCGCTCGCGGACCGCTGGGGCGCGCAACGCCTGGCCATGCTCGGCATGCTGCTGGTGGGCGCCGGCCTGGCGCTGGCCGGCGTGGCGCACAGCCTCGCGACGGTGTATGCCGCCTACGGCCTCGGCGTCGGCCTGGGCATCGGCTGCGCCTACGTTCCCGCGCTCGGCGCGGTGCAGCGCTGGTTCGTCAAGCGCCGCGGCTTCGCGTCGGGCCTGGCGGTCAGCGGCATCGGCGTCGGCACGCTGGTCATGCCGCCGCTCGCGACGGCGCTGATCGACGCGCTGGGATGGCGGACCGCCTACGTGGCGCTCGGGTGCGGCGCGGCGGTCGTCGGCATCGGCATGGCCCGGTTCATCGCAAACGATCCGGCGGACAGGGGCACCTTACCGGACGGCGCATCCATGGCCGCCGGCACGATGGCCGGCGACGGTGGCGGCATGCCGCTGCGCGACGCGGTCAGGTCACGGCAGTTCGCCTTGCTGTATGCGGCCTGCCTGGTCTGCTCGTTCGGCGTGTTCGTGCCATTCGTCCATCTGGTGCCGTATGCGCTGGACCACGGGATCGGCCGCAAGGACGCCGCGTACCTGCTGGGGGCGATCGGCGTCGGCAGCACGCTGGGCCGGTTCTTCCTCGGCGGGCTCGCGGACCGGATCGGGCGCCAGGCCTTCCTGCTGGCGATGTTCGGCGGCATGGCCGCGGCGCTGGCGATATGGGCCGCGGCGACAGGCTTCCTGGCGCTGGCCGCGTTCGCGCTGCTGTTCGGCCTGTTCTACGGCGGCTGGGTCGCCATCATGCCGCCCGTGGTGACGGACTTGTTCGGCAGCCGCCAGGTCGGCAGCATCATCGGCGTCCTGTACACCAGCGTCGCGGTGGGTACGCTCGTCGGCCCCACCGCGGCCGGCTACCTGTTCGACGCGAGCCGCAGCTACACCGTGCCGATCCTGGCCAGCGCGGCGTTCAACGTCGTCGCGGCGGGGATCGCCGCGCTGGCGGGCCGGCAGGCCAGGCCCGGCTGACGCGATTACCAGGCGTGCTCGGTGTTGCGCCACGCCGGCAGCTCGCGCACGCGCCCGAACCAGGCCAGCAGGTGCGGATAGTCGTCCAGCGGCAGCCGCGCCTTGTCCTTGTACATGAGCGGCGCCACGACGGCGAAGTCGGCCAGCGTCACGGCGTCGCCGACGAGCCAGCGGCGCGTGGCCAGGTGCGCGTCGAGCACGCGGGCCGTATCGGCCAGCTCGGATTCGCCGCGCGCCACCTCGTTCGCGTCGGCCTCGAGGCCCGTGACGAATTTCTTCCAGATGTGTTCCCACGTGAGCACGCCGATGGCCGGGGCGAAATGCTGGCACGCCCAGAACATCCAGCGGCTGGCGTCCGCGCGCGCTTGGCGCGCCTGCGGCCACACGGTCTGGCCCGGCGTGCCGTCGGCCAGGTATTGCATGATCGCGCACGATTCCCACAGGATGAAGTCGCCGTCGATCAGCACCGGGAGCTTGCTGTTGGCATTGACTTCCGCGAGGCGGCGCCGGTCGTCCTGGCTGGCCAGGTTGATCTCGATGAGATCGAACGCGATGCCGAGATGGTCGGCCGCCAGCAGCACGCGGCGGGTATTGGACGAGTAGTGGTTGTAGTAGAGCTGCATGGGTCGTCTCCGTGGGTGGGTGGATGCAACGATATTAAGGCCCGGCCATGACAGATTCTGTCAGGAGTATTCCGGGATGTCGTACTCCTGCCGCCAGCGCCGCAGCAGCTGATGGCGCGGCGACGGATAGCGTTCCGTGCTCGCTTCGGCGCGCACGATGCGGTCGACGCGGAAGTGGCGGATCGCGTCGCGCAGCTCGCACCACGCGGCCATGACCCGCTTGCCCTCGAAGAAGGCGAGCGCGAACGGCCACACGATGCGCTCCGTCGCCGTATCGCGCTCGTCGCGATAGGCGATGCGCAGCTTGCACTGGCGCCGGATCGCCTCGCGCGTGGGCTGGATGAACGCCTCGACCGGCGCCGCGGCCGGAAACGCCGGCACCCACAGGCTCGTCTCGGCCATGTGGTCGCGCAGGTCGCGCGGCGTGGCGGTGGCGATCTTGGCCAGCGTGCGTTCGGCCGCCGCGGACAGCGCCGGGTCGCCCTGCTGGCGCACCCAGCGCGCGCCCAGCACGAGGGCTTCCAGTTCGTCGGCGTCGAACATCAGCGGCGGCAGGAAGAAGCCGGTGCGCAGCACGTAGCCGACGCCCGCCGAACCGTCGACCGGCGCGCCCAGCTGACCGAGGGTCTGGATGTCGCGGTAGATGGTGCGCTCGGACACGCCGAGGCGCTCGGCCAGGGCGCTGGCCGTCACCGGGCGGCGGTGGCCGCGCAAGGCGTCCATCAGTTGGAACAGGCGTCCGGCGCGGCTCATGGTGTCCGGCGCGCCCGGTGGGAGCTTCGATATTTCATAAACGGCATCATAGTACGCCGGCGCCGCCCGGTCCAGACGCCCCGCCCATCCGGCCGCACGACCAGTCATCCTGCATTTTCGGCAGTTCGTCGACACGCTGTGGCCACCCGGTCGCCACGGATGTAGAGTGACTCCATCGCAACACGTCACGTCACTGGAGTCATCATGAACAAGACCGCTTTCCGCGAATTCGCCGCCACGATGGAAGACATCGCCCACGACATCGTCCGCGCGTGCCGCCGCGGCGCCCGCACCATCGCCGCCATGCCATGGCCCGCGATGCTGGCCTGCTGCATCGCCCTCGCCTTCGTGATCAGCATCCTGCCGCTGGCGCTGTTCCTGTTCGTCCTGTTCATGGGCCTCAAGGTGGTCATCGGGGCGTTCGCCGTCGACCACCGCCGCACGCAGCGCGAACCCTACGGCAAGCAATAAGCAGGGGAACGGCATGCGCGCCAGCGACATCAACCGCGTACTCGACTTCGTGCGCGACGCCTTCAACGAAGCCAGCAAGCTGTGGTGGCGCTTTTTCGACTGGCTCGCCGTCGTCGAGTGGCGCCAGCTGTTCCTCACGTGGTTCTTCGTGCTGATCTTCTGCGGGATGATCAACGCGCCCGAGCTGGGCGGCTGGTACCTCTTCATCTCGATCGCCGTCAAGGTGCTGGCGGGCGGCAAGCGCAAGGCCGAGCTGACGGCGCGCGAGGCGACGGCGCAGGCCAACGTGGCGACGCTGGAACGCCGCCTGATGGAAGCGCAGATGGCCGCGCTGCAGGCGCAGGTCGAACCGCACTTCCTGTTCAACACGCTGGCCCTGATCGGCCAGCTGATCGAGACCGACCCGCAGGAAGCGGCGCGCGTGCACGCCCACCTGATCGACTACCTGCGCTCGACCTTGCCGCAGATGCGCCAGCGCGGCGGCGCCACGCTCGGCAAGCAGGTCGAGCTGTCGCGGGCCTACCTGGCCATCATGCAGGCGCGGATGAAGGAGCGCCTGCAGGTGCGCTTCGACGTGCCCGACTTCCTCGGCAGCGCACCGTTCCCGCCGATGATGCTGCAAACGCTGATCGAGAACGCCATCAAGCACGGACTGGAACCCAAGATCGAAGGCGGCACCGTCGCCGTGCGCGCGCATGTCGTGGGGGCAGACCTGCACGTGGAAGTGTGCGACGATGGCGTCGGCATCGATCCGCACGCGGACGACGGCGTCGGCCTCGCCAACATCCGCGAGCGCCTGCAACTGCTGTACGGCGCGGATGCCGCACTGGACATCATGACCCCGCCGGGCGGCGGCGCCTGCGCCACGATCCGGCTCCCCTACAAGATGATGGAGGACGCATGAAGCCTGAAGAACGCCCCGTCACCGCGCTGATCGCCGACGACGAGGCGCCGATGCGCGACCTGCTGCGCGCGCGGCTCGCGGTCGCGTGGCCGGGATTGCAGATCGTGGCCGAGGCGGCGAACGGCGTGGAAGCCGTCGAGCTGGGCGAACGGCACCGGCCCGACATCGCCTTCCTCGACATCCGCATGCCGGGCCTGTCCGGCATCGAGGCGGCGCGCCGCCTGTACGAGCGTTCGCACATCGTGTTCGCCACGGCCTACGACCAGTACGCGCTGGACGCGTTCGAACAGGGCGCGCTCGACTACCTCCTGAAACCCGTGTCGGCCGAGCGGCTCGCGACCACGTGCGCGCGCCTGCAGGCGCGCCTGCGCGCGCGCGCAAGGACCGAAAACGGCGTCGACGCGGCGCCGCCGCAAGACATCGGCCAGCAACTGGCCAAGCTGACCACGCTGCTGGAAAACAAGGGCAAGCCGGAGAAGCCGGCCTACCTGCGCTGGATCCAGGCCCAGGTCGGTGCCAGCCTGCGCATGGTGAGCACGCGCGAGGTGCTGTTCTTCCAGTCCGACGAAAAATACACGCGGGTGCAGACGGCCGGTGCCGAATTTCTGATTCGCAAGACGCTGAAGGAATTGCTGGACGAGCTCGACCCGGACGAGTTCTGGCGCATCCACCGCTCCACGCTCGTGCGCGTGGACGCCATCGCCGAGGTCAAGCGCGACCTGCGCGGGCGCCAGATGCTGAAGGTGCGCGGCTATCCGGGCGAGCTGGAAGTCAGCCGCAATCACAGCTATCTGTTCCAGCAGATGTGAATCGGCGCATTTTCTCGTCTTCTGCTGCTAGCATGGAGGCTCGTCGACACGACAGGAGCCCGCCATGCCCTCGCTCGCCATTCCCTGCCTGCGCTACCGCGACACCCCGGCCGCCATCGACTGGCTGTGCGAAGTCTTCGGCTTCGCCTGCCAGGTCGCCGTCCCCGGCATCGACGGCGCCATCGCCCACGCGCAGCTGACGCTCGGCGACGGCATGATCATGCTGGGCTCGGTCAGCGAGGAAGGCGACTACGGCAAGGTGCTCGTGCAGCCGGACGAGATCAAGGGCCGCCAGACGCAGACCGTCTACCTGCAGGTGAACGACGCCGACCGCGTGTGCGAGCGCGCGCGCAATGCCGGCGCCGTCATCCTGCAGGAACCGGCCGACACCGAATTCGGCAGCCGCGGCTTCATGTGCCGCGACCCGGAAGGCCATGTGTGGAACGTCGGCACGTATGATCCGTGGAAGCCGGAGGATTTGTTCAGGTCGGGTTCGTGACGCCGTCAGCAGCGTCGTTCCCGCGCAGGCGGGAATCCAATTTTCTCAAGCAGTCGATACGCTGGACTTGGGCCCCCGCCTGCGCGGGGGCGACGTAGTTGGCGCGGGGGCGGCGTGGTCGGCGCGGGCGCGGCGTGGTCGGCGCGGGCGCGGCGTAGTGCCCGTGCCGGCAACCAAGCTCAGCTGAACAACCCTTCGTCCGATCCATCCCCGTCGAAGAATCCCTGCCCGCCATCCAGGCTGCCATTGTCGACGCTGCTGTCGAACAACCCTTCCGACGACGCGCCATTGTCCAGGACCCGGTCGACGTCGCCCAGCCCGGCCTGGTCGGCCAGCGCACTGCCGGACTGGTCGCTGAACAGGCTGTTGGCCGGATCGTCGCTGTTCAGCAGGCGGTTGCCGCCCTGCACGTGGTGGCTGAACATGTTTTCCAGGCCCTGGAAGAGGAAGCCGCCCGCCGCCACGCCCGCCGCCGTCGCCGCGATCGAGCCCAGGGTGCCGCCGAAACCGCCGCGCAAAAAGCCGGACGACGGCGCCGGCTGGTACTGTGGTTGATATTGCGGTTGATATTGCGGCTGGGATTGATAAGGCTGCTGGGTGTCGCGCTGGTAGGACTGGGCCGGTTGCGTCCTGCCGCTATTGCCCCAGGAATTGGCGTCGAGGAATTCGCCGCCACCTTGCTGGCCGGAATGCTGCTGGTCCAGCCGGCTTTCCAGGCCGGCGATGCGCTGTTTGGCATTCTTCAGCGCCTGGTCGAGCAGCAAGGCGCGCTGCACCAGCAGATAGGCGGCGTCCGGCTGCTGGGCGACCGCGCGCTGGATCAGGGCATCCGCTTCAGGATCCTTCTGGATGCCATGTGCCTGGACCAGCTGGCTCAGGAAATCGTTCAACATCTGCGAATCTTGCGGGCTCATGACGTCTGCTCCTTTGAATGACCGGATAGCCCACATGTTGTGGGCGTGTCCCTGAATTCAAGTTTGCCAGCATCCCGCCGCGGTTGGCTTAACGGGCGCTGAATCGCCCGCCCGGGTCACTGCTTCAGGTCCCAGCCGCCGAACGCGTTCGGCAGCTGCGCGGCGGCCGTGGTTTCCAGCACGTCGCCCTTCAGGTTCGTGAGCACGATGGGCAGGTCGTTGCCGCCCAGTTCCAGGATCACCTGGCGGCAGGCGCCGCAGGGGGCGATGGGGCCGTCCGTGTCGCCGATCACGGCCAGCGCCGCGAAGTCGCCCGGCGCATAGCCGTGGGCGATGGCAGAGAAGAACGCCGTACGCTCGGCGCAGTTGCACAGGCCGTAGGACGCGTTCTCGACGTTACAGCCGCGGAACACGTGGCCATCCCTGGTTTCGAGCGCCGCGCCCACCTTGAAGCGCGAGTAAGGCGTGTAGGCCAGTTCGCGCGCGGCGCGGGCTTCGTCGATCAGCTTTTCGTATTTCATCGGGATCCTCCAGACCATCGTCTCCGCGCAGGCGGGGAGCCAAGTTTTGCCAGCACTATCAAACGCGAGCAAGATCAGGCTTCCGCCTCCGCGGGAGCGACGGTCGATGTTGTCGTCTTAAGGCCGAATCGTCTTGTAGATCATCGGCTGCGCGGCCGGCCGTTCGGCCGCGATGCGGTACGCCGCCTGCACTTCGCGCACGGCGCGTTCGGCGGCGTCCTGCGTGCGTGCGTGCACGAGCGCCAGCGGCTGGCCGGCGTCGATCTGCGTGCCCAGCTCGACGAGGTCGGTCAGGCCGACGGCGAAGTCGATCGGGTCCTGCGGCCGGATGCGGCCGCCGCCCAGTCCGACGACGGCCAGGCCCAGGCCGCGGCAATCCGTCGCGTACGCGTAGCCGGATGCGGGTGCCGGCACGGGCACGACGATCGGCGCTTTCGCCAGGTGCGCATCCGGATTCTCCATCAGGTCGGCCGGGCCGCCCAGCGCGGCCACCATGCGCGCGAAGCGCTCGGCCGCCTCGCCCGAATCGAGCGCGTGCTGCAGCTTCGCGCGCGCTTCGACGTCGCCGGCGGCGAGGCCGGAAATGACGAGCATCTCGGCGCACAGCGCCATCGTCACCTCGTGCAGCCGCGCGGGACGCGACGCACCGGTCAGGTAGTCGATCGCGACGCGCACCTCGACGGCATTGCCGGCCGCCGGGCACAGCGACTCGTTCATGCCGGTGAGGATCGCGGACGTGCGCGTGCCGGCACCGTTGCCGACGTGGACGATGGATTCGGCCAGCTCGACGGATTTTTCGTAGGTCGGCATGAACGCGCCGCTGCCGGCCTTGACGTCCATGACGAGCGCGTCGAGGCCCGCCGCCAGTTTCTTCGACAGGATCGAGCCCGTGATCATGGCGACGGATTCCACGGTCGCCGTCGTGTCGCGGATGCCGTAGAAACGCTTGTCGGCCGGCGCCAGCTGCGCGGTCTGGCCGATGATGGCGACGCCCACGTCCCTGACGATCTTGCGGAACAGTTCCGGATCCGGCACGGTGCAATAGCCGGGGATCGAATCGAATTTGTCGAGCGTGCCGCCCGTGTGGCCGAGGCCGCGGCCGGAAATCATCGGCACGAAGCCGCCGCACGCGGCGACCATCGGGCCGAGCATCAGCGAGACGACGTCGCCGACGCCGCCCGTCGAGTGCTTGTCGACGACGGGACCGGGCAGGTTCAGCGACTTCCACTCCATCACCTGGCCGGAATCACGCATCGCGAGCGTGAAGGCGACGCGCTCATCCATCGTCATGTCGTTGAAGTAGACGGCCATCGCGAGCGCGGCGATCTGGCCTTCGGTAACGCTGCCATCGGGGATGCCGCGCACGAAGAAGCGGATCTCTTCCGCGGTCAGGGTGCCGCCGTCGCGCTTTTTGCGGACGATTTCCTGGGGGAGGAACATAGTTTATCCCGATTCAAATGCTGTCTTCAAAACGTCGTTCCCGCGGCGGCGGGAACCCAATTTACGCCGGCACAGCGCTGACGACTTGGGTTCCCGCCTGCGCGGGAACGACGGGTTTTTGGTGTTCCGCGCCTCAGACGCCGTACGGAATCCACACGTTCTTCACCTGGCTCGCATGCTGCAGCACCGTGCGCCCACATGCCTGCTTCGGATCGAACCAGTCGCGTCCTTTCGCGCCGCCCGTCCACGTGCGCTTCAGCGATTCCGCCGACAGACGTTCCACTTCCGCGCAACCGTCGGCCGACCCGTCGTGGCGCCACACGGCATCCACGTCGAAGTGCGACGCCAGCGTGCGCGCCAGTTCGTCGTGGCTGCCCGTGACGATGTTCAGCGCGCCGCCCGGCAGGTCGGACGTATCGAGCACCTGGTACAGGTCCGTGCTCGACAGCGGATGCGTTTCCGACGGCACCGCGATCACGCGGTTGCCCAGCGCCAGCGCCGGCGCGACGAGCGAGATGAAGCCCAGCAGCGGGTTCTCGTTCGGGCACACGATGCCGATCACGCCCACCGGTTCGTTCAGCGCGACGGTGATGCCGTGCATCGGCGGCTGGTGCGCGAGGCCGTCGTATTTGTCGGCCCATGCGGCCCAGTAGAACAGGCGTTCGATCGATGCCTGCACTTCGCGCGCGGCATCCTTGGCGCCCGTCTGCGCGGTGATGCGCGCGGCGAATTCGTCGGCGCGCACGGCCAGGTTTTCGGCGATGTAGTACAGCACCTGGGCACGGTTGTGCGCAGTGGCCTTGGACCAGCCGGACGCCTTGTGCGCCGCTTCCACGGCGTTGCGGATGTCCTTGCGGTTGCCTTCGCCCACGTCGGCCAGGAACTCGCCGTCCGCGCCCGCGATCGCGCGGCTGTACGCGCCGTCCGGGCGCGCCTGCTTGCCGCCGATGTACAGCTTCGCGGTGCGGTCGACGGCGAACGGGCTGTCGCCGGCGGCCGGTTTCACTTTCCCAGTTTGCTTGAACTGAGCGGCGAGCACCGGCGCGGCGGGACGTGCATCTTCCGCCAGCGGCATCAGGTACTCGACCATGCCTTCCTTGCCGCCCTCGCGGCCAAAACCCGATTCCTTGTAGCCGCCGAAGCCGCACGCGGCATCGAACTGGTTCGCCGTGTTGATCCACACGACGCCGGCCTTGATCTGCGGGGCGACGTCCAGCGCGAGGCTGATCGACTCGCTCCACACGCAGGCGGCCAGGCCGTACACGGTATTGTTCGCGAGCTGCACGGCTTCGCCCGGTGTGCGGAAGCTCGACGCGACGAGCACGGGGCCGAAGATCTCCGTCTGCGCCACGACGGCGGACGTCGACGCGCCCGTGATCAGGGTCGGCAGATACCATGCGCCGGCTTGCGGCGTCTCGGCTTCCGGTTGCCAGATCTCGCAGCCTTCGGCGCGCGCGGATTCGACGAGGCCGTGGATGCGCTGCTGCTGCACCGGGTCGACGAGCGCCCCGATGTCGTTCGATTTGTCCAGCGGCGAGCCGACGCGCAGATTGCGCATGCGCGCCTTGACCTTCTCGATGAAGCGCGGGTAGACGGTTTCCTGCACGAGCAGGCGCGACCCGGCGCAGCAGACCTGGCCCTGGTTGAACCAGATCGAATCGACGAGGCCTTCGACGGCGGCATCCAGGTCGGCGTCGTCGAACACGATGAACGGCGACTTGCCGCCCAGTTCCAGCGACAGCTTCTTACCCGTGCCGGCCGTGGCCTTGCGGATGATGCGGCCGACTTCCGTCGAACCGGTGAACGCGAGCTTGTCGATGCCGGGATGGTTGACGATCGCCTCGCCCACGCGGCCATCGCCCGTGACGATGTTGACGACACCGGCCGGCACACCGGCCTGCTGGCAGATCTCGGCGAACAGCAGCGCGGTCAAGGATGTGAACTCGGCCGGCTTGAACACGACGGTATTGCCGGCGGCGAGCGCCGGTGCGATCTTCCAGGCCAGCATCAGGAGCGGGAAGTTCCACGGCACGATCTGGCCGACGACGCCGACGGCGCGGTAGTCCGCGAATTCTTCCGATTGCAGCTGGGCCCAGCCGGCGTGGTGATAAAAGTGACGTGCGGCCAGCGGCAGGTCGGCGTCGCGCGTCTCGCGGATCGTCTTGCCGTTGTCCAGCGTCTCGAGCACGGCGAACAGGCGCGCATGCTTCTGCAGCAGGCGCGCCAGCGCGTACAGCACCTTCGCGCGGCCGTGGCCACCCATGGCGACCCAGCCCGGCTGCGCGCGGCGCGCGGCGTCGACGGCGCGGTCGATGTCGGCCTGCGCCGCCTGCGTCACCTGCGCCAGTTCGCTGCCGTCGGCCGGGTTGAACGAACCGAACGTGTCGGCCGCATCCGTCCAGGCGCCGTCGACGAACAGGCCGAAACGGCGGCCACGCGACTCCAGCCACGCTTGCGCTTCCTTGGTGCTCTCGGGTGCGGGGCCGTAATCCATGGTCTGAAGAATCTCTTTAATTGTGGGCATGGCGAATCATCCGTTGTCGGTTCAAGGTTGCGCGTGGCGATGGGCCGCCGAATAGCTGCCGGTGACGTAATGTTCGAGCTGGCGCTCGATGTCGGTCAGCAGGCTCGATGCGCCGATGCGGAACAAATGCGGCTGCAGCCACTCGTTGCCCAGCTCTTCCTTCATCACGGTCAGGTATTGGAGTGCCGTCTTGGCGGAGGACACACCCCCAGCCGGCTTGTAGCCGACCTTGTAGCCGGTGCGTTCGTAGTACTCGCGGATCGCGCGTACCATCACCAGCGACACGGGAATGGTCGCATTCACACCTTCCTTGCCGGTCGATGTCTTGATGAAATCGGCGCCTGCCATCATGCAGACCATTGACGCCTTTGCTACGTTTTCCAGGGTGACGAGATCGCCCGTCGCGAGGATCGCCTTCACGTGCGCCTCGCCGCACGCCCGGCGGTAGGCGA
This sequence comes from Massilia luteola, assembly GCF_034420155.1. Lineage (NCBI taxonomy): Bacteria > Pseudomonadati > Pseudomonadota > Betaproteobacteria > Burkholderiales > Oxalobacteraceae > Massilia > Massilia luteola. The sequence goes on along the minus strand of NZ_JAXOFN010000011.1, from coordinate 137,946 downwards.
GCATCTCGTCGTACAGCGCCTGCCAGTTCCCGGTCAAGACGTGCTGGCGCGTGATCACGATGTCGATCTCGGTGGCGCCGGCGGCCACGGACAATTCGATCTCGCGGAGCTTCGTTTCCAGGCTGGACAGGCCGGCCGGGAACGCGGTCGACACCGCGGCGATCGGCAACCGGCCCTGCAGCACGTGCGCGGCCGGCTGGATCATCTCGTGGTACACGCACACGGCGCCCGTCGTCAGCTTGTCGAGGCCCAGCGCCTGCATCAGGTCCGCGCGCAGCGGGCGCATGGCCTTGCGGCACAGGCGCTCGACGCGGCCCGGCGTATCGTCGCCCGACAGCGTGGTCAGGTCGATGCACTCGATGGCGCGGACCAGCCACGCGGCCTGATACTCCTTCTTGACCGTGCGGCGGTTCGCCAGGCTGGCGGCGCGGCGGTCGGCGGCGTTGCGGTTGACCTTCAGGTGGTTGATCCAGCCCAGGTCCAGCTCGATGGCCGTGTTACGTTGAAAATCCAGGTTCGGGCTCATAGCAAAGCGGTTCCGTTGGCAAGGGGTTGGACGCCGAGGTGGTACGCCAGCGTGGCGCCGATGTCGGCGAACGTGTCGGACACGGGCAGCTCGCGCGCGGGCGCGGCCGGGCCGAAGAACAGCATCGGAATGTGTTCGCGCGTGTGGTCGGAGCCGGGCCACGTCGGGTCGCAGCCGTGGTCCGCCGTGATGACGACGAGGTCGCCCTCTTTCAGCTTGCCGATGAAGTCCGGCAGGCGCGCATCCAGCTCGTGCAGCGCGTTCGCATAACCGGCGACGTCGCGGCGGTGGCCGAAGTGCATGTCGAAGTCGACGAAGTTCACGAACGTGAGCGATTTATCGGGCGCGGTATCGGCCACTTCCAGCAACCGGTCGAACAGCGCCATGTTGTCGGCGCCCTTGATGAGCTGCGTGACGCCCTGGCCTGCGAAGATGTCGCTGATCTTGCCCAGCGCGATCACTTCGCCGCCGGCATCCTTCACGTGGTCGAGCAAGGTCGGCGCGACGGGCGGCACGGCATAGTCGTGGCGGTTGCTCGTGCGCTTGTAGTTGCCGTTCGCGCCCGTGAACGGACGCGCGATCACGCGGCCGATATTGTACGGCTTGACCAGTTCGTACGCGGCTTCGCAGACCTCGTACAGGCGCTCCAGGCCGAAGTGCTCTTCGTGCGCGGCGATCTGCATCACCGAGTCGGCCGACGTGTAGATGATCGGCTTGCCGGTCGCGACGTGTTCGTCGCCCAGTTCAGTGATGATGGTCGTGCCGGACGCGTGGCAGTTGCCCAGCCAGCCCGGCACGTTCGTGATCGCGGCCAGTTGATCGGTCAGCGCTTGCGGGAACGTGGGGACGGTCTTCGGGAAGTAGCCCCAGTCGAACAGCACGGGCACGCCGGCGATTTCCCAGTGGCCGCTCTGCGTGTCCTTGCCCGTCGAGCGCTCGCGCGCGACGCTCCACGCACCGGTGAAACCGTCGCGCTTGTCGAAGCCGGCCGGCCAGGCGCCGCTCGCCTTGTGCGCGGCGGCGCCGAGCCCGATCGCTTCGAGGTTCGGCAGCGCCATCGGCTTGCCCGCGTCGAGCGCCCACTTCGCGATGTGGCCGAAAGTGTTGGCGCCCGCGTCGCCGTATTTGTCGGCATCGGGCAAGGCACCGAGGCCGAAGGAGTCCAGCAGGAGGATGAATGCGCGTGACATAAAGTTATCCCTTTATCCGTCGCCCCCGCGCAGGCGGGGGCCCAAGTTTGCCCGCATCTCGACAACGTAAGCAAAATTGGATCCCCGCCTTCGCGGGGACGACGTGTTTATTGAGCCGTTTGTCCCAGTCGTTCGATGAAGCCGTGGATCAGCGCGACCATGTCCGTGGCCGCAACCGCAGCATACTTCAGCGTCTGCTCGTGCGACAGCGGGAACGGGGTCAGGCCCTCGGCCAGGTTGGTGATGGCGGACATGCCCGCGACCTTCAGGCCGCAGTGGCGCGCCGCGATCACTTCCGGCACGACGGACATGCCGACGACGTCCGCGCCCAGCGCCTTGAACGCGCGGATTTCGGCGGCCGTCTCGAAGTTCGGGCCCGGGCAGGCGAGGTACACGCCTTCGTTCAGCGTGATGTTCTTCTCGGCCGCCGTGGCCTTGACCAGGTCGCGCATGCCGGCGTCGTACGCGTTGGCCATGCTGAAGAAGCGCGGACCGAAGCGTTCGTCGTTCGGGCCGGCCATCGGGCTGCCCGGCAGCAGGTTGATATGGTCGGTCAGCACGACGACGCCGCCGGCGTCCACTTCGGCACGCAGCGAGCCCGCGGCATTCGTCACGAACAGCAGTTCGCAGCCGATCAGTTTGAAGGTGCGCACGGCCGACGTCATCACGCCCGGTCCATACCCTTCGTAGAAGTGGCCGCGGCCCTTCATGCACGCGACCGGGACGCCGGCCAGCGTACCCAATACCAGCTCGCCCGCGTGACCGTGCACGGTGCTGATCGGGAAGCCCGGCAGGTCGGCATAGCTGATCGCGACCGCATCCGTCATCTGCTCGGCCAGCACCCCGAGGCCGGAACCGAGGATCAGGGCCACGCGCGGCGTGAAGCCCGGCTTGCGGGCGCGGATGACGTCGGCGGCTTCGAATGGAGTGTTGCTGAAGGAGTGAGTAGTCATTGTCGCGCTCTGATCGAGAATTGGGCCGGCGGGTGCACCGAAATGTGGCAACTATGCATGAATGTCGATTGTGTTGGCAAATACCATTTTTCTGTTCGATTTATATCTTGGGAGAATAAATTCGCGCTAGACTTCCTGCATGCACGTTGACCTCGACCAAACATATGTTTAAGATAAAAAACAAAAGTTTAACCCACTTGCCATCGTGACCGAATCGTCGAAGAAACAACAGCTGTACGAGGCCATCCGCGCGAACCCGTTCATTTCGCAGCAAGAGCTCGCCAACGGGCTGGGCCTGTCGCGCTCGGCCGTCGCCGGCTATATCGCGGGCCTGATCCGCGAACGCAGGCTGCTCGGGCGCGCCTACGTGCTGCCGGACCGCCGCCCCGTCGTGTGCGTGGGCGCGGCGAACCTCGACCGCAAGCTGCGCTCGACCGGCGCCCTCGCGCTGGGCACCTCGAATCCGGCCAGCCAGAGCGAATCGTTCGGCGGCGTGGCGCGCAACATCGCCGAGAACCTCGCGCGGCTGGGCACGACGGTCGCGCTGCTGACGGCCATCGGCGCCGACACCGCGGGCGGCACCCTGCTCGCCCATGCCGAGGATCTCGGCATCGACGTACGCGGCGCGCTGCGCCTGTCCGGCTGCTGCAGCGGCACGTACACGGCCGTGCTGGACCGCGACGGCGAGATGGTCGTCGCGCTGGCCGACATGGCGCTGTACGACCGCCTGGCCCCCGCCTTCATCGAGGCGCGCCAGGCGCAGCTCGCGGGCGCCGCCCTCGTCGTGGCCGACCTGAACCTGCCGCGGGACACCGTCGCCGCCCTCGCCGTCCAGGCGCGCCGCCACGCCACGCCGCTCGTGCTGGTGGCCGTGTCCGAACCGAAGATGGCGCGCCTGCCCGCCGACCTGTCCGGCGTGCGCCTCCTGATCCTGAACGCCGGCGAGCTGGCGGCCCGGGTCGGGCGTCCGCTCGCGGACGATGCCGCGATCGCACACGCGATGCGCGAAGTACGGGCCCAGGGCGCGCGCGACCTCGTCGTCACGCGCGGCGCGCGCGGCGTCCTCGTCACCGCCGGCGAACGGATCGTCGACCTGCCCGCCGCCCCTGCCGACGTCGTCGACGTGACCGGCGCCGGCGACGCGTTCGCGGCGGCGGTCTGCTGGTCGCTCGTGCAGGACGACGGTGCCGACGACCTCGTGCTGGCCTGCAGGCGCGGGCTGCACCTGTCGGCCCTCACGCTGGGCGTGCCCGAGACCGTGCACCCCGGCCTGGGGCCGGACAGCCTCGCCGCCGCCGCAACCGAACATCCGCTTCCACAGGACTGAACATGCAAGCCTTCCTCCAGTTTCCCCCCGAAGTGCAGGCCGCGCGCGCGGCCGGCAAGCCCGTCGTCGCGCTCGAATCGACGATCATCTCGCACGGCATGCCGTATCCGCAGAACGTACAGACGGCGCGCGAGGTCGAGCAGGTGATCCGCGACGCCGGCGCGGTACCGGCAACCATCGCCCTCATCGACGGCAAAATTTGCGTGGGCCTGGCCGACGACCAGCTCGAACGGCTGGGCAATGCGCCGGACGCGCTGAAGGTGAGCCGGCGCGACCTGGCCTACGTGCTGGCCGAGAAGAAGCTGGGCGCGACGACGGTCGCCGCCACGATGATCTGCGCGGCGCTGGCGGGCATCGAAGTGTTCGTCACGGGCGGCATCGGCGGCGTGCACCGCGGCGCGGAGACGAGCTTCGACATCTCCGCCGACCTGCAGGAACTGGCGCGCACCAACGTCGCCGTCGTGTGCGCGGGCGTGAAATCCATCCTCGACATCGGCCTCACGCTGGAATACCTCGAGACGCACGGCGTGCCGGTGGTCAGCGTCGGCCAGCCGGGCTTCCCCGCGTTCTTCACGCGCGAATCCGGTTTCGCCGCCGACTTCCAGCTCGACACGCCGGAGCAGCAGGCCCGCTTCATCCGCACCAAGTGGCAGCTGGGGCTCGCGGGCGGCGTCGTCGTCAGCAATCCGGTGCCGCAAGCGGCCGCGATGCGGAACGACGAGATCGACGGCATCATCGGCCAGGCGCTGCGCGAGGCGGGCGCGCAAGGCGTGAAAGGCAAGGCCGTGACGCCGTTCCTGCTGGCCCGCATCAAGGACCTGACGGGCGGCCGCAGCCTCGCCACCAACATCGCGCTGGTGAAACACAACGCCCTCGTCGGCGCCGGCCTGGCGGTGGCGCTGCACGCCACGGCCCGCACCTGACGACGAACGAGGCCCTATGTCGATCGACCTGAAGCAACTGAAATACTTCCTGGCGGTGGCCGAAGAAAAAAGCTTCAGCCGCGCCGCCGAGCGCCTGCACATATCGCAGCCGCCGCTGTCGCAGCAGATCATGAAGCTGGAGAGCGAGCTCGGGGTGCGCCTGTTCGCGCGCACGACGCGCAGCTTCGAACTGACCGTCGCCGGCAAGGCGCTGATGCAGGAAGCAGCGGACCTGCTGGGCCGCATGCGCATGACCATCGACACGATCCGCCAGATCGACCGCGGCGAGGTGGGCCGCCTGCGCGTGGGCATCGTCGGCTCGGCGATGTGGGGCCCGATCCCCGGCCTGCTGGAACAGTTCCAGAGCCAGTTCCCGCGCGTGACGTGGACCATCCACGAACTGGGCCCGAACGACCAGTGGGACGCGCTGCGCGCCCGCCAGATCGACGTCGGGTTCTGGCGCGAGCCCAGGATCGACGAGGACATGCTGAGGAACGCCGGCCTGCGCCAGGAACTGTGCTTCCGCGAGGAGGTGTGCGTGGCCATGAACGCCCAGCACCCGCTGGCGCAGCAGGACGCCATCGAGTTGATGGACATCGCGCACGAACCGATGCTGACCCTGCACCTGGACCAGTCGGCCGAGCCGCGCTACCTGATCCAGTGCTGCGTCAACGCGGGCTTCCAGCCGACGATCTTCCAGGAGGCCGCCGAGCCGCAGACCCTGCTGGCGATGGTCGGCGCGGGACTGGGCGTGGCGCTGATGCCGTCGACGACGAGCCGCATCGGCTGGCCGGGCGTGCGCTTCCTGCCGGTGCGCACGAATCCGCCGTCGGCCAACCTGTACATCACGTATCCGACGCAGGACGATGCGCCGGTCGTGCGGGCGTTCCTCAAGATCCTGAATCCCGCAGGCGAGTAAGGCGCTAGCGCAGGGAACTGTAGTTCAGCGGCGCCCACGCATAGCCGCTGCCGCTGCGCTCGATGTAGCCCAGGCCGGGGAATGGCGCGTGGGCCGCGGCCACGATGACCCCGCGCGCGGCCGCATCCGCGAACACGGCGGCGCGCTGGCGCCGCGCCGCGTTCGGGTCTTCGTCGAACTGGATCGTCACCTGCGGTTCAGCCATCTGCACGTCCTTGGCATGCAGCGTGTCGCCCACGAAGCGGATCGTCTGGCCGCCGGCCGTCAGTTCGTACATGGTATGGCCCGGCGTATGCCCCGGTGCCGGCACCGCCCGGATGCCGGGCACCACCTCGCCGGGGCCGTCGAAGGTCCGGACCCGGCCCGCTTGCCGGTAAGGCGCGAACGCCGCCAACGCCTCGTCGATGACGTGGACGCTTTCCGGACGCACCCTGGCGCGGTTGGCCGGATCGAGCCAGGCGTCGGCATCGCGCTTCGCCACGACCACTTCCGCATTGGGCAGCACGGCCTTGCCGTCGACCGTCAGGCCGTTCGAGTGATCGCCGTGGATGTGCGTGAGCAGCACGGTGTCGACGTCTTCCGGCCGGTAGCCGGCGGCGCGGATGTTGTCCGCCAGGTGGCCGCCGTGCGCCCCGAAGCTGGTGCCGGCTCCGGTGTCGATGAGCACCAGCCGCTTGCCGGTGTTGACGAGGAATGCGTTGATCGACGTCTCGACCTGCGTGCCGAGATGGTGGCTGGCCAGGACGTCTTTCACGTGGGCCGCGCCGGTGCCCGTCAACAGCTTGTCGAGCGGGATGGTCACGGTGCCGTCCGACAGCGCGGTGATCTCGACGTCGCCGAGCAGGACACGATAAAAACCCGGCGCCTGGGTGCGCACCTGGGGCGCGGCCGCGTGCGCCGCCGGCAGCCAGGCAGGCGTCGCCAGCAGCGCCGAGGCGGTCAGGAACAGGGGTGGCAGGATATGCGAAAGCTTGGTCATGGTGGACTCCTCTGGCGTTGAACAATGCATCCATGATCCAATAGCGCACCACATCAATCAAATCGATTATCAAGATTATGGGAATCAGTGAAAATGATTTCAGAGGCGTCGACCTGAATTTGATGGTGACGTTTCTCGTGCTGATGCGCGAACGCAGCGTGTCCGCCGCCGCCCAAAAGCTGTTCCTCGGCCAGCCGGCCGTCAGCGGTGCGCTGGCGCGCCTGCGCCAGCTGTTCGGCGACGAGTTGCTCGTGCGCGGCACGCGCGGCATGGAACCGACGCCGCGTGCGCTCGAACTGGAAGCCGCCATCACGCCGGCCGTGACGATGCTGCAAAAGGCGATCGCCGTACCGCCGGCCTTCGACCCGGGCAGCGCCGAGCGGCTGTTCGTCGTCGGCATGCCGGACTGGGTCGAGCACTGGCTGGTGCCCGCCCTGCTCGCACGCGTGCGCCGGCTGGCGCCGCGCGTGCGCATCGTGCTCAAGGAAAGCAATCCGTTCGCCATCAGCGACATGCTGGACAAGGACGAGATCGAACTCGGCGTGGCGTCCATGCGTCCCGGCCCGCGCTGGCAACACCAGCGGACGCTGCGCGAGATGGGATTCCGCTGCGTCTACGACCCGCGCCAGTTGCCGTTCAAGGGCGACGTGACGCTGGCGCAATACGTCGCGGTGCCGCACCTGCTGGTGAGCTACAGGGGCGCCGTCGAGGGCCCGACCGACGCGGTGCTGGCCGGGCTCGGGCTGCGCCGCGAGGTGCGCTATACGACACCGCGCTTCTCGTCGGTGCCCGGCGTGCTCGGTGCGAGCGCCATCGTGGCGACGGTCCCGGAGGTGCTGGCCGACCGCTGGGCCGCGGCGGGCCTGCTGGCGTCGAGCGCGGTGCCCGTCACGCTGGACCGCTTCACCGTCTCGATGGGGTGGCATGCACGGCGCGACGACGACGCGGCATTGCACTGGTTGATGGACGTGATCGAGGACGTGGCGCGCGCCGTCCCGTGACCCGCGGTGTCAATGCGTCGCGCCGCCCGCCTCTTGCGTATCGGCCTCCGTGACCACCGCCACCTCGACCGCGATGCGCAGCGCATCGACGATGTCGCGCAGCGCCATCGACGGCGGCCGCTCCGGCCGGTCCGCGGCCTGCTCCGGCAGGAACGGCACGTGGATGAAGCCCGCCTTCAGCGGCTGCCCCACCGCGGCGTGCATCAGCCCATAGAACACGTGGTTGCACACGAAGGTGCCGGCCGCCTGCGACACGCCGGCCGGAAAGCCGCGCAGGCGCAGCGCTTTCACGATGGCCTTGACGGGCAGCGTGCTGAAATACGCGGCCGGCCCGTCCGCCACGATGGCCGTGTCGACCGGCTGGCTGCCTGCGTTGTCGCGGATGGACGCGTCGTCGACGTTGATGGCCACGCGCTCCAGCGAAATCTCGGAGCGGCCGCCGGCCTGGCCGACGGCGATCACGATGTCGGGCCTGACGCCGGCCACGGCGTCGCGCAGGACGTCGCGCGCGCTGCCGAACACGCACGGCAGCTGGCGCGCGACGACGGAAAAGCCCGGACCGGACCAGCCGTCCAGCGCCCGCACGGCTTCCCACGACGGGTTGATGGTGGCGCCGTTGAACGGTTCGAACCCGGTCAGCAGGACGGTCTTGGCGGGAGCTTGGGAGGTGGGTGCGGTCATGGTCGCCTCATCGATACATCAGGAAGTACAGCAAAACGATATTCGCGCCCAGCAGCGGCAGCGCGGTCGGCAGCTGGGCCTTGATCACGGCATTCTTGTCGGGCAGGTCGAGCAGCGCCGCCGGCACGATATTGAAATTCGCCGCCATCGGCGTCATCAGCGTGCCGCAATAGGCACTGAACATGCCGATCGCCGCCATCACGGCCGGATTCGCACGGTAGACCCCGACCAGGACGGGAATCCCGATGCCGCCCGCGATGACGGGGAACGCGGCGAAGCCGTTGCCCATCACGACGGTAAATAATGCCATGCCCACGCAGAACGCGGCGCAGGCCAGCAGGCGCGAATCGAGCGGCATATAACGCGTCACGACGTGGGCCACGGCCTTGCCGACGCCCGCCTCGGCAAACAGCAGCCCGAGCACGGCCAGCATGTGCGGCAGCACGACGGCCCAGCTCATCGCGTCGATCAGCCGGCGCGCCTCGCGCACGCCCTGCAGCGGCGTCGCGCGCGTGAGCGCGCACGCGAGCGCCAGCGCGACGACACCGCCGCAGCCCATGCTCACGAGCGTCAGGTTGTTCGGGTCCAGCAGGACAGCGAGGCCGACGTGGACATCCTTGAGCACGACGGAACCGAACATCGTCACGACCGGAATCGCCAGCGCCGGCACGAGCAGCCGGTTGCCCAGCCGCGCCGCGCTGGATGCCCTGGCCGCTTCCGGCGGGACGCCTGCCCTGCCGGGACGCACGAGGCCGCAGCCGGCGATGAGGGCCATCGCGATCATCAGCACGCCCGCCGCGGCCGGCGGCAGGCGCTCGCCCAGCAGGTAGACGAGCGCATACAGGCCCCAGAACAGCGCCGTCGTGACGCGGCGCGGATTGCTCCTGTCGCGCAAGGTCATGACGGCCGTCGCCGCGAACAGCAGGCCGACCAGCACATAGAACAAGTCGAGCGAGACGATCACGGGGCAACCTCGGGCGCCGTCTCGCGGCGGATGCGCGCGTCGAGCCGGCGCAGGTTCCAGGCGTGGATGACGAAGGCGGTCACCGCGGTCGGGATGCCCCACAAGGCCATCCGGATGGGATCGACGTCGAGGCCCTCGGCCTTGAGGATGGTCTGCATCAGCACGATGGCGCCGAACGCGACGAACACGTCCTCGCCGAAGAACAGGCCGACATTGTCCGTGGCCGCGCTCATCGCCCGGATGTGCTGGCGCAGCGGTTCCGGCAACTGCCCGTGGCGCGCTTCTGCCGCCGCCTCGGCCATCGGCGCGACGAGGGGCCGCACCATGTTCGGATGGCCGCCCAGGCTCGTCAGGCCGAACGCGGCGGCGATTTCGCGCGCCAGCAGGTACACCGTCAGCAGGCGCCCCGTCGTGGCCGCACGGATGCGCGCGATGCTGGCCTGCGCATGCTCCTTGAGGCCGAACCGTTCGAGCAGGCCGATCGCGGCCAGCGGCAGCAGCAGGATCAGCGGCAGGTTGCGGGTCTTGATGAAGGCGGTGCCGAGCGATTCCAGCAGGTGCATCACGGGCAGGTGCGCGGCCCAGCCGGTCACCCCGCAGGCCACGATCACGACGAGCACCGGATTGGCGCGCAACAGGAATCCGGCTGCGACGGCGGCGATGCCGAGCAGCGGCCACAGGTTGACGGCGGATTGCATGAGTCTCCAGCGGTTGTGGGTGCGTGCGGAATCTTACCTCACGGGTAAGAACGATTAACACAATCCCTTGCTTGCACGGCTGTCGACAGGCTACGTGAGCAATGCGTTCGCGAAGATCCCGCAACTTGGTTCCATTAGCTTCGGCCTGGCGTCGGGCCACGTGGCTTGTGATGCCGTTGCCACATTATTTCCGCTCAAACCAGGATTCCCGACCGCAGTTTGAGTACTCGACGAATGTCGGGTAGTTCTTGCGCTTCTCGATAATTTCCCGCATAAGCAGGTTGCCAGCTTCTTTTTCACGCTGAGTCAAATCTGGAATCAGCTGTTCGTCCGTGTAATCCCGGCAAGAAGCATCGAGTTCCTTACATAACGTCAGCCAGCCGTACGCCGCCACTCGGTCATGATGATGCGATTCCGGGCTGGCGTAAGCAAATATGAGATCGAGTTGGGCGCGTATATAGCCGCGTTGCGCGGCCTCCAACAACAGTGGGAAATGTCGCTCGTTATCCTTCCCATCTACGGTGACTGTAGTCCAATACCAATAGAGCGACGGTGGATAATGCTGATCTGCCCCTTTTCGAAAATAGGGTTCTGCGCTCTTGTTGAACTGAGAATCGTATCTGTCGCCGAAATGCATCAGGCCTAACACATGCGCCGCCCGGATGTCTCCCGCATTCGATTGCCGTTCGAGTTCGGCGGCCGGGGTGGTCACGCACGTTTTCTCGGCTTTAAAAATTTTCTCCGGCCCTTCCTGTGCTGAGCTCAGCCCGCACAGCGACATCAGCAGGCACGGCACGGCGATCCAAAGCATTTTCATAAAACGCTTTTAGTTCCTCTGGTGACGGCACGGCCCCGTGTGCCCAGCCGGTGCTGTCAAGGCGACCATATTATTTTGGCCGACGTTGCAGACCACGTTACGAATTGCTGAGCCGAATCCCGTTAATGTTCAATAATCAATTCGTGTTTCAACGTTTCTTGGACGGCTTGGCTAGTCTGGTGGTCAGGCTGTTCAGCTCGCGGCTATGGAACAGGTCAATGCACTTCATGGTATCGAACCGTCCTTCGACCGAACCGTTGTAGTGGCGCGCCGCATATTTCTCAACCAGCTCACGCAAGGCGGCATAAGCCTCGGGCGCTTGATGGCCGAACTCCATGTACGCGCTGGCCGTGGCGTTGGCGTCCGCGCGCAGCGCCGGGTCAGCCGCCACGGTCGCCAGACACGCGCTCAAGGCCCAGTTTTTTAACAAGTCCTGTTGCGAGTAGCTGGCCGTCATCGGGGCGCCGTCCCCGGCCGGATCCGTTTTCTGCACGGTGGCGTGCGCGGCGGACTGCTCCGCTGCCTGCACTCCAAATGCGCAGGCGAGCAACGCGCCAGCCGCGGCGGCCGCGAAGACCGGCTTCATTTGAGCACCCACAGTGACGCGGTGTCGGGAATGAAGCCCTGGTTTTCCGGATCGTTCATCAAATGACAGGTATCCGAACAAACCGCGCCATCCCACAGCGTGACGTGGCCACGCGCATTCGCCCAGCCGCTGCCCTTGATGACGATGATGCCTTGAAGGCCAGCGAAATCGGATGTTTTCGGAGACTTCACGATCTTGTCGGCCTTGCCGAAGGTCTCTTCCAGGTAGCTCATCATGTCATTGACGCGGTAAAGATATTGCAGATTGTCCGCGCCGCTGACCATGGCGTAGCGCGAGCTCTTGCGAATCGGGAAGCCGGTGTAGTTCAGCACATAGCTCATGCGGATCGGACAGGCGTTCTGGAATCCGCCGACCGGCATGTCGGTATTCTTCTGGACCGCGCCGCCGATCTTGCGGCCGACGTCGGCCACGGGCAGACGCACGGCCATGAAGGCGGCCCAAGCGCTTTTGAACAAAGGTCTGGCCATGGGGTGCCCTGGCTCAGATGATCTTATTGGTCGCCAAGTCCCAGCCGCCAGAGGTGCCTCCGCCTGCGCCGCCTGCGACTTTCTGCTGGGTGTAGCGCCATTTCACCTTGGAGAACTTCAGGCTGACGTTTTCCGACAGGATGTCGCCAGCGTGTACGCCCGGCGAGATCATGCCGATCAGGACATTTTCCAGCTCGATTTCGAAATATTTGACGCGATCGCCATTCCCATCGGCACGCATGAATTCGAATTTAGCGCGAGGAATGGTTTTACCGACTGCGCAAGTCTGCAGCAGGATCGGCGTCGAGATATCGGCCAGTTTGGTGAACATGATGTCCTGCAAATCGGCGCGCTCGGCGGTATGGCCGCCGCCGGTCGAAGCGGTTGCGCTCTTCGGCTGGGTGATGCCCCAGTGAACCGAGCTGCACTCGATCCAGTCGCGGTGCTTGTCGTCCGCCGATTCGCCTTTGATGCCGTCGATTTGCAGGTATACGTCAATTGCCATTATTTCTCCATAATATGATTCGATGCGGCGGCTGTACCGCCGACTCGCGCGGCTCCCGCAGGCAGCGCGCTTACCTCATGTAATTGCAACTTTTATCCAAATTTTTCGCCAACACTGTTAACTTACAGACACCTTTTCGGGGCCAGCATAGCTGGTTACGAAAGCGAAAAAGTCTCGAACTGTCACAACGGACACCTCCGGATCCATCTTTTCATAGGTGGCGCGCCCCCACGGCATGGCCCCGGTCCCGTCCATGAGGCGAGTGAAGAAGGCATGCGTCTGGTCGTCGGCGATGCTTTCGTGATGGCGACACAGCCGTTGTGTTTGACCGGTCGCGCAGGCGGAAGGATGAGTATTTCGTGTTTCTACACAGCTTGTCCGGCCGACTCAGTCGACCACGACATCGATCCCGGCCAGCGCCGCCTGGTCCGCGACCGCGCGGATGCCGGCGATGCGGCCGTCGCGCACCTCGAAGTTCAGCACCAGCAGCAACGCCCCGGCCGGCAGCACCGCGGCACCCAGCTCGCCGTCGATCAGCGCCACGGCGGCGGCCTGCGCCCGGCCCTTGAATGCGCCGGCCACGGCGGCCGCGCCGCGGATCTCCGCCAGTGACCCCAGCGTCATGGCCGCCGCGTCGGCGCGGAACACGACGTCCGGGTCGAGCACCTGCAGCAATGCCGTCATGTCGCCGCCGCGTGCCGCGACGAGGAAGGTCTCGATGATCCGCTGGCGGTCGACGGTCGCCCGGTCGGCTTTCGCGCCGCGCACGCGCCGGCGCGCACGGCTGGCCAGTTGACGGGCTGCGTCGGGCGACTTGTCCAGGATCGGCGCGATGTCCTCGAACGGCAGGTCGAACAGGTCGTGCAGCACGAACGCCAGTCGTTCGGATGGCGACAGGCGGTCGAGGACCACGAGCATCGCCACCCCGACGGAATCGGCCAGCATGATGTCGTGTTCCGGGTCGGCGTCGGACGCCAGGTCGAAGTCGGGATCGATCGGATCTTCGGCACGGGCGGTCCGGGCGCGCAGCATGTCCAGGCAGATGCGCGCGACGACCGTGGTCAGCCAGCCGGGCAGGTTGGCGACGTCGCCGGTGTCGCTGCGGGCGAGCCGCAGCCAGGCTTCCTGCACGGCGTCGTCGGCCTCGTGGGCATTGCCGAGCATGCGCAGGGCGACGCCGCGCAGGTGCTTGCGGCTCGTTTCGAAACGTTCGGACAACGCGTCCTGGGGCATCTGTCACATCTCCTCGATTGGATTCGTCAACGGTATGACGCGCCTGTGGACCGCGCTCCGACGATCCCGCGCTTTTCAAAGGAGAATAACATGCAAGCCCGTATGACCAATATCGCCGCCCTCGCCCCCGATACCTTCAAGGCCCTGCAAGCGCTGGGCAATGCCGTCAAGGACAGCGGCCTGCCGGCCAGGACGCGCGACCTGGTCCACCTGCGCGCCAGCCAGATCAACGGCTGCGGCGTCTGCTGCGACATGCACCCGCGCATGATGAAGCGCGCCGGCGAGACCGACGAGCGCCTGTTCGCCGTGGCCGCATGGCGCGACACGCCTTACTTCAGCGACGCCGAGCGCGCGGCGCTGGCCCTGGCCGAATGCGTGACGCGCATGGCCGACCGCGCCGATCCCGTGCCCGACGCGGTCTGGGACGAAGCGGCCCGCCACTACGACGAACGTGCGCTCGCGGACCTCGTCGTGCAGATCTCGGTGATCAACGTGTGGAACCGGCTGAACGGCAGCACGCGCCAGGTCGCCGGCCAGTGGGCCTGAGCGCCGGCGCGGTCACCGGCGGAACGGCGCGTTTGTCCGAGCCTGGCACCGCGCCCGTTGGTATACTCCGCTGGCGTTCTTTCACCAAATCATTCAACAAGGATCTTTATGCGCTTCCTGCGTTTTGCCATTGTCGCCGCCAGCCTGGTCGTTACGACTGCGTTTGCGTCGCCGAGCGACCCCAAGCAAGGTGCCGAGTACACGGTGCTGCCAGTGCCGCAGCCGAGCCAGACGGCCGGCAAAAAGGTCGAAGTCATCGAGTTCTTCATGTACCACTGCCCGTACTGCCACGCGCTGGAACCCGTCCTGGAACAATGGGTCAAGAAGGAGGGCGACAACATCGTCTTCAAACGCATCCATTTACCGTACCAGGGCCCTAACGATCCCGAAGCGCACCTGTTCCTGACGCTGCAGGCGATGGGGAAGAGCGAAGCGTACCAGGCCAAGATACTGGACGCCGTGGGCGATATCGTAAGACGCAAGCGATCGGAGACGTTGACCGAGCAGGAGCTCCTTGGCGTGGCCTACGGCCTGCCGGGCATCGACAAGGGCAGGTTCATGGACACCTGGAACTCGTTCGGCGTAAGGACGATGCTCAACCGCCTGCCCGGCATCGTCAGCAACAACTATAAAATCGATTCCACGCCGACCGTCGTGGTCGACGGCAAGTACGTGATCTCGCCAGGACAGGTGGCTGAGGCAACGCACACGCGGGATCAGCAGCAGTTGTTCCAGGAAACCCTCCAGGTCGTGGGGGCGCTGGTGGCAAAGGTACAGCAGTCGAAATGACGGATCCGTCCCCCACGCGCGATTCGCGTTGGGGATGTTGCCATCATCGACCGCTTGCTTCGGATCGCGACCGGCCGGGCCGAAGCGGTTCCGCCGAGCGCTTCTTTCGCTCGGCTGTTCACGGATCGGTTGGCGCTATGTGATCTACGCCGTTCGCGTGCGGCGCATGCGGCCACGCCGTCGCGTCGACGCGACGAGAATCCGACCTGCACATGAGCGGCCGGCGCGTTTTGCGCACACGCATGGCACGCCGGACGGTGCGCGGTAAGCTCGATCCCGTTTCCATCCGGGGTTTCGCCATGACAGCCATCGAACGCACAGTACGCCTGTTCCTGCTGACCGCCTGCCTGGTGCTGGGCCTGGGCGCCTGCGGCGGCGACGTCGGCATCGGGATCAGCTGGTATCACGAGGACGACCACCCGTGGCCCGACCACCCCGACTGGCCCAGCTGGCCCGACCGGCCACAGGGCGCGACGGGCCTGTTCCCGGTCGCGGGCGACATCTGCGGCCAGTGCGCGGGCTCGCAGGACGGCACCGGCGGCGCCGCGCGCTTCAACGCGCCGCAGGGCATCGCGGCGGACGCGGCCGGCAACCTGTACGTGGCCGAAAGTCCCAGCGCCACCGTGCGCAAGATCTCGCCCGAGGGCGCCGTGACGACGCTGGCGGGCACGCGCGGCGCCGTCGGCTATGCGGACGGGGCCGGCGCGGCGGCCCGCTTCAACGACCCGAGCCGGCTCGTCGCGGCTGCCGACGGCAACCTGTACGTGACGGACAGCGGCAACGCCGTCATCCGCCGCGTGGCGCCGGACGGCACGACGACGACGATCGCCGGCAACGGCACGTGCGGCAGCGCGGATGGCCGGGGCGCCACGGCGCGCTTCTGCAAGCCGCGGGGCATCGCGCTCGACCGCCAGGGCAACCTGTGGGTGGCCGATACCGGCAACCACATGCTGCGCCGCATCGATGCCGCGGGCAACGTGACGACGGTGGCCGGCACGCCGGGCGTATGCGGCAGCCGCGACGGCAGCGGCGGGCAGGCGCAGTTCTGCGACCCGGAGGACGTGGGCGTCGACAACTGGGGCAATGTCTACGTCGTCGACACGGGCAATTCGACGATCCGCATGGTGAACGACAAGGGCATCGTGTCCACGCTGGCGGGCCAGGCGGGACGGTGCGACGCCGTCGACGGCAGCCCGGGCGTCTCGCGACTGTGCGCGCCGAGCGGCATCACGGTCGACGGCAACGATTTATATATCGCCGACACCGGCAACTCGACCATCCGCCGCATCGACCTGGACAACGTGACGAGCACCGTGGCCGGTGTGGCCGGCCACGCCGGCATCGTCCTCGGCGCCCTGCCCGGCGGCCTGGACCGGCCGATCGGCGTGACCCTGGCACCCGACCGCTCGATCGCGCTCACGACGCACAACCTCGTCGTGAAACTGTTGCCGGCGAAGTGATCAAGTTGGGCGGACGGGATTGCTCGCATCCTTGCCGACGACCGTGACCCACGGCCGCACATGCCATTGCTGCACGAGGCCGTGCACGACGTAAGGATCGGCACGGGCAAAGCGCTCGGCGGCGTCCGACGATTCGCCGCTGAACAGCAGCACGGCCCGGTCGGCCGGATCGGCCAGCGCGCCGGCGATGACGATCTCGCCGCGCTCCTGGGCGGCCCAGCCCAGCTTCAGGTGCTCATCGCGGTATTCGCCGCGGCGCTCCAGGTAGTCGGGCGCCAGGTCATAGATCAGCAGGAAGTGCACGGCATGTCTCCATCAAAATGACGATACTGGACATCATAATCGGTCCTGCGCGACCTCGTCATCCGCCAGCAATGAAACCGTACCTCACGCCAGCACGACGATCACTTCCCGGGCCCGCGGCCGACGCCGCTGTTGGCCGCGCCTGGCGTCGCCAGTTCACCCGCCGGCGTCATCACCGTGCCCGCCGGATGGGAGTTGGCGAGCGGGCCGGTAAAGGCAATGCCCGTGCCCGCCACGCTGGCTCCGGCATCATGGGCGAGCGCCAGCGGCGCCGCGAGCGTCAGCCTGCCTGCCCGCCACGCCGTATCCACCGCTGCGACGGTACCCTTTTCTTCATCGGCGCCGCTGCCGATGACCACCGCCTGGCCGACCGCGAACTGGCGCGGGTCGTCGACGCGGACGACGGTGGCGCCCTTGTCCGCCGGTGCCGATGCACGGGTGATCCCGGGCGAACCGACCGTTGCGACCGTCAGGGTCTCGGCATTGGCGCCCGCATCGATGACGACGGCCTGGCCCGGGGAAAAGTGCGCGACCGTGACGGCCTTGACGGTCGTCGATCCCGCAACCGCCGCGCCTGTCCTGACCGAGTCGGACGTCACGAAATCCGTGCAATCGTGATCGCTGTCCTGGCCGTCCGGATAACGCCTCGTGCTGCCCTGGGTCGCATCGATCTGGCCGAGGTGGCCGCTGGACGGGATGCCCGGCAGGTCGCGCCGCTCCGCATGCGCGCCGGGGATGCCAGGCGCGCCCGCGTAGCAGGTGGCGTCCTTGCCGGCGGCCCCGCGAAAGCCGGCGGACGCCCACGGATCGACGATGCCGCCGTAGTTCAGGCTGTCGACCACATGTCCCGCCGCATCGCGCAGCACCATGCTGCCCGCTTCCCGCGATAGTTCGGGGCCGCCAAACCATTGGTCCGGCTTGCCCTGGAATCCCGCGCTGGTCACGGTGTCCACCCGCACCACGGCATCCGTGTCGTGGGCGTAAGCCAGGGCGCGGTCCAGCACGATCCCGCTGCCGGCCGGGCGCACGGGTTCGTTGCTCGAGTGCGCATGGCGGGTGGCGGGATTGAAGCTGATGCCGGTACCGCGCACGCTGAACGGCAGGTTGGCGGCATGGCCGTACTTCAACGGCGCCGCCAGTTCGAGGCCCGTGCCCGGCTCCACGAACGGTTCGCTGGCCACGTGGCGCTTGCCGAGCGCCGGCGAAATCGTCAGGGTGAGATCGGCACCCGGCTGGCCCGCGACATTGACGATGTCGACGGTTTCGAGATTGCCGGGCGCACCGATCACGGCTTTGCCGGGCGTGTAATCGATGTTCTTTCTCACCGGGAAGCCAAACGCGCCATGCACGACGATCGTCGTGGCGCCGGCGGCGGCATCGCGGGCCAGGCTGGTGCGCCGGGCGGCGGTGCCCACGTTCTTGACGGTGACCATATCGATGCCGTGGTCGACGCTGTCGATGTCGAGCCGGATCGTGTCGCCAACCGCGATGCCATTGGTCGACGTCACCTGGATCGTGGTCGAGCCCGCCGCCGCGTCGAGACCGAGCCACGCCTGGTTGCCCGCCGTGCCGACGCCGGTAATGGTCACTTTCTCATAGTGTTCGGTCGAGCGACCGACGACGGGATACGTGGTGCCGTAGCCGAGGGCCAGCGTATCGCCGACGGCGAAACCCTTGGTGGTGGTGACCGGGACGCTCGTGGAGCCGGCCGGAATGGTGATGATGGGACCGTCGGGAAGCGGCTGCCACAGCGGTGTCGCCTCGCCGGCCGGCGTGCCGACCCGGACGACCTTGCGGATTTCGCGGTCCCGACCGCTGCCGACCGCGATCGTGTCGCCCGGCTTGATGCCGTCGACATTTCGCACGTGGATGGTCGTGTCGCCGGGCGTGGCGGGCAGCACCAGGCCCGAATCGGCCAAGCCCAGGACATAGAAGCCATGCGGTGCCAGCCGGGTGTCGGCAGGAATCTTCACCGTCGAGAACAGCGCCTCGCGCGCCGCGTGCTGGGCGAAGGTCCAGTTCGAGATATCGACCGCTTGCGCACCCGCGTTGTACAACTCGATGAAGGCATTGGTCGGATTATTGCTCGCGCCGTCGCTCAGGCGGAATTCGTTGATCTTCACGGGCGCCACGTTGCGGACTTTCGCGACGGCCGAGGCGGTGCGTCGTGCGTGGCTCGCGGAATCCGTCCAGGTTGCCATGCCGTTCAGGTCACCATTGAACGGGGCGGCGCCGGACCTGACCGTGAAGGCCGCATGCACGCTGTCACCAGGCGCGATCGCGTCGGCGAAGGTTTTCGCCGGCGCCGCCGTGCCGGCCGCCACGGCGCGCCAGCCCGCCGGCACCGCCATCGACAGCGTGGCGCCCTGGACGGGCTGGCCCGTCGTGTTCGTAAACGTGACCGTCATCTCACGGGATTCCAGCGGCACGAAGGTGTGCAGGCCGGATGGCGCGTCGGCAACGGATTTGGTCCCGACACTGACGGCCGCGACATCATAGCGGGCGGCCGCCACGTTGTGCGCGACCAGTTGGTCCGTGTCGTTGGAAGGATAGGTGCGCGGCGCCGTCATCGCACCTTCGTAGAACGTGCCTTGCGACGCGGCGCTGTTGTCGCCGCCATTGCCGAGGATGACGGCGCCCTGCTTGCGCATGGGATCGTATGACGCATCGATCCGGCGGCCTTCATACATGACGGCCAGTTGCCCCCGCCGGGCATCGCCGCCCAGCGTCGCCCAATGTCCCGGCTTGCCTTTCGTGACGGCGGTGATGAAGCGCGCGCCGAGGGTGGGCACGCCGGCGCACAGCTTCGATTTGTCGTCGTTGACGCAACCGACAAGATTGTTTTCCTGGTCGGCCATCACCCACGGCCCGGCACCGCTGCCACGATACCACCCGGTCGCATCGCCGAAATAGATTGCCTCCATCGTGCCGTTGTCGTCGTCGATGCTGTCGATCTCGCCGTTGCCGTAGTCGAAGCAGCAACCCTGGTTGTAGTGGTAGCCATTGATGACGGCGTATTGCCCGCCCGCCTGGTCATCGACGGGCACGCCCTTCGTGTCGTTCAGGCGCAGGCCCATGCCCGGCGCGATATACACGCCGTAGACCTTGTGTCCCATGACCGTGACCGGCGCCAGGTCCGCCAGCGGCAGATTGTCGATGCCGCCCAGCGCCGGCCCCGTCCACGTGCCGCGCGGCGCCTGCACCAGGTGATTGCGCTTGCCCGACTGGTCGTACAGCACCGTGATCCAGCAATAGGTATTGGCGCAAAACGCATCCTGCGCCGCCGCGTTCGCGTAACCGCCGGCATCGGGAACCGGCAGGCGCGCAGGTTGCACGACGCCGATGTCGAGCGTTTTCCCGTCCGACTGGCGCATGACCTGGTACAGCGGCCCGTCGTACGCGGCATACAGCGCGCGCGTGCTGCTGTGCGCGGCGACGCAGGGCGCATCTGCCTTCGCATAGATGTCGCAGGGGCCTTCCGGACGGACCGGGAGGGCGCGCGCGGCGGTTTTCGGGGCTGCCTGGGCGGATGCCCAGGGCAGCACTCCGCTCGACATGAACGCCAGCGTGATCGCCAGGCCGGCGGCAAATTTCAGGATTCGCATGTATTCGTTCTTTTCGATGACCGTCGGGAATGATTTGTGATCGATAACCAAATCACGGAACCGTTCATCGTAGAATGAAATACATAGCCTTGACCAATTACTTTTTCTCTTCGACCGATATTCGATTTGCAATGCCTTCGTGCCCCGGCCCGGCCAGCCTCAGCGTGGCGTCGAACCGTTCCGTCCGCGCTGGTCCGCCGCACGGGCGACGATCGCATCGGCGCGCGCCTGGGCACGGGCTTTCTCGGCGGGCGTCAAGCCGGCACCGATCTCGTCGAGGAAGGGGCCGTTGAACGGAATGGCCTGCTGCTCGGGCACGCCGTCCAGCTTGACCATGATGTCGCGCAGCGCCATGCCGTAGGCCAGCGCGCTCTGCCGGTCGGCCGCGATGGCGGGATGCCCGAACCAGAAACCGGTGAACACCTGGTACAGGCTGGACCAGTAACCCTGCTCGGCCCGCTCGTCCAGCATCCCGTTGACGCGCGCCTTCCATTCCTTCACGAGCGGATCGTCGGGGCGCGTCGTGAGGGCGGTCGGGTCGCCGAACGGGCCTTCTTCGACCAGTTCCGCCAGCGCGCCGGGAACGAACGCGCGCGCGGCGCGCTCGAGGTGGTCGATGCGTGCCATCTTCATTCGTTCGGTCAAGGTCGCGCACGCATGCGCGGGGTCGGCGAGCACTTCCCGGTCCATGCCTTCGCGCGCGGGCAAGTGCCTGGTGCGCTCGAATACGACGCAGGCATGCAATAGCCACCAGGCTTGAAACGCGTCGTGCGGATCGCCGCTCGCGGCCAGGCGCTCGACGCGCCGCGCCAGCGGTTCGGCCGGGGCCGCCTCGGGCAGCGGCGCCGGTTCGCCCAGGCCGGACAGCCACGCCGGCCCCGTCGGCCCCGTCCCCGTTGCCGCGGGCGCCGTCGACGCCGCCGGCGCAGGCACGGCGGCAGGCGCAGGCGTGCCCGGCGGCGCCGGGCGCCACACCGGCAGCACCAACACGACGACCAGGCCCAGCACGGCGCCTGCCGGCACGACCGTTTTCCACCTCATGTGCGCTCCGCGTTCCCTGTTCATGGACAGCCTAACAAAGCCTTCCCCGCCGCGGCAACGCCGGCGCTGTAACAGGTTGTTGCAGCGAAACTACTCTTCATGCATCCGTACCATAATGCGTACGTATTTGATGGGCAGCGCACAGAATAATCCGGTACGCAGAGGTAGACTGTATACATGAGCACACATAAAAAACTGGCGGCGGGTATGGCTGGCTTTGCCAGCATGCTGTGGCTGGGCCTCACGGCCGCGGTCGCGGCGAACCAGCGCCGCCTCGTGTTCAACCCCACCGTCGAGCGCGAAGTGCTGCATCCGCGCAGCAGCGGCCACCGCACCCGTCCCGTCGTTCTGCGCGCCAAGGACGGCACGCGGCTGTCCGGCTGGCTGATGACGCCGCCGATGCCCGGCTCGCGTCCCGCCGTCATTTATTTTGGTGGGCGCTCCGAAGAAGTGTCCTGGGTCGTGCGCGATGCTGGCAAGCTCTTTCCCGGCATGGCCGTGCTGGCCGTGAATTACCGCGGCTATGGCGACTCGCAGGGCGATCCGGCCGAAGCGCACATGGTCGACGATGCCTGCATGCTGTTCGACTGGATGGCCGCGCACCACCACGTCGATCCGCGCCGTATCGCCGTCGTCGGCCGCAGCCTCGGTTCCGGCGTGGCCGTGCAGGTGGCGAAGGAGCGGCCCGTGCACTCCGTCGTGCTGATCACGCCGTACGACTCGATCCTGGCGCTCGCCAAGCGCAAGTTCCGCGTGATGCCGATCGAATACATGCTGCGCCACCGCTTCGAGTCGATCAAGTACGCGCCCACGCTCAAGGCGCCGACCTTCGTGCTGCGCGCGGCCAGCGACGATATCGTGCCCCATTCGCACACCGACCAGCTCGTTTCCAAGCTGGCCCGGCTGATCGCGGACGAGACGGTGCCCGATTCGGACCACCTGAACATCCCGTACCTGGAAGACACCCAGGCCCGCATCGCCCGTTTCCTCACGTCGCAGTTCGCCTCGGCGCCGGCGGCGATCCCATCCCCGGCCGTGTCCGAGATCGTCGTGCCCGCGGTCAAGGCGCCGGCCGCGGCGGCCGTCGCCGCCCTGCCCGTGCCGCCCGCCCTCCCCCTCGCCGAACAATAAGCACAGTGGTTTTCTATACGAAACCGGCTGGACTTGCGGTCATTTATATTTTAACCATATAAATTGCGAAGTAAAATCGTATTTGCCACGAATAAACGGGCTGATGCATAGTTCCGAAAATCCCCCCTCCCAGCACAGCCGTTGCGCCGGTACAATACGGGATTCAGGAGCCAAATCGATGAAATTCAAGCATATTTGTATGACGATCGCGGCGCTGTGCATCAGCGCCAGCGCCAGTGCCGACATGGCCGGCGCGAAGCTCGCGATCGTCTACGATGCCGGCGGCAAGTTCGACAAGTCCTTCAACCAGTCCGCCGCCGAAGGCGTGGCCCGGTTCACCAAGGAAACCGGCGTCAAGGTGTTTGAAGCGCAGGCCAACTACGACACCCAGGCCGAGCAGGTGCTGCGCGCCCTCGCGCGCAAGAAGCTGCTGCTGATCGTCTCGATCGGCTTTTCGCAGACGCAGCCCGTGCAAAAGATCGCGGCCGAATATCCGAACGTGCACTTCGTCATCATCGACGGCAATGCCCAGGGCAAGAACGTCAATTCCGTGCTGTTCAAGGAGCAGGAAGGGTCTTATCTCGTCGGCGTCGCCGCCGCGATGGCCTCGAAGACCAAGACGATCAGTTTCGTCGGCGGCATGGACATCCCGCTGATCCGCGCGTTCGCCTGCGGCTACGAGCAGGGCGCGAAAGTGGTCAACCCGAAGATCCAGGTGCTGCAGAACATGGTCGGCACGACGAGCGCGGCCTGGAACGACCCGGCCAAGGGCGGCGAACTGGCGCGCGCGCAGTTCGACCGCGGTTCCGACGTCGTGTTCGCCGTGGCCGGCGGCTCCGGCATGGGCGCCCTGCAGATGGCCAAGGAAAAAGGCAAGCTGGCGATCGGCGTCGACTCGAACCAGAACTATCTATACCCGGGCACCATGCTGACGTCGATGGTCAAGCGCGTCGACAACGCCACCTACGAAGCCTTCATGAAAGCCCGCAACGGCCAGTTCACGTCCGGCATCACGTACGAAGGCCTCAAGGAAGGCGGCGTGGACTGGGTGCTCGACAAGGACAACCGCATGGTCGTCACCCCCGAAATCGAAAAACGCGTGCTGGCTGCGCGGGCCGACATCATCGCCGGCAAGGTCAAGGTGGTCGACTATCGCGCGGCCGGTTCCTGCCCGCAGTAACGTAGCGAATGGTTGGAAGATCGAAGCGCGCCGCGCCGGTTCGAAGCCGGCGCGGCGCGCTTTTAGATGAATGCATCCCTTTTACTCTGTCTACCGAAAACGGACCGCTATGCAGTCAGCCGTAGAATTTCGCAACATTAGCAAAGCCTTCGGGGCGGTGCAGGCGAATGCCGACGTCAGCTTCTCGATCGCCAAGGGCTCGATCCACGGCGTGATCGGGGAAAACGGCGCCGGCAAGTCGACCCTGATGAGCATCCTGTACGGCTACTACAATGCCGACGGCGGCCAGGTCCTGGTCGACGGCCAGGCGCGTGACATCCGCACCAGCCACGAGGCGATCGCGCTCGGCATCGGCATGGTGCACCAGCACTTCATGCTCGTCGAGAACATGACCGTGCTCGACAACGTCATGCTGGGCAATGAAGGCGGTTTCAAGCTGGCCGCCAGGCGCGGCGCCGTGGAAGCGACGCTGCGCGAGATCTGCGACCGCTACCGCCTCGACGTCGATCCGCTCGCGACGGTCCAGGACCTGTCCGTCGGCGCGCAGCAGCGCGTTGAAATCCTCAAGCAGATCTACCGCAGCGCCAACATCCTGATCCTCGACGAACCCACCGCGGTGCTGACCGCGCAGGAGACGGCGTCGCTGTTCGAGATCCTGCGGCTGTTCAAGGAACAGGGCAAGACCATCATCCTGATCACCCATAAGCTGCAGGAGATCATGGAGATCACGGACGAGGTGACGGTGATGCGCGCCGGCCGCGTCGTCGGTGCGGTGCGGACGGCGGAGACGTCGAAGGAACAGCTGGCGAACCTGATGGTCGGCCGTCCGATCCAGAGCGAGCTGCCGCGCGCGCCGTTCAACCCGGGCGCCGACGTGCTGAAGGTGTCGAACCTGCAGTTGAAGGACGCGAACGGCGTCGCCCTGCTGTCCGACATCGATTTTACGCTGCGCGCGGGCGAGGTCGTCGCGATCGCGGGCGTGTCGGGCAATGGCCAGAGCGAGCTGCTGGAGATCCTGTCCGGCATGCGCCTGCCGACGAGCGGAAAGGTCGAATTCCTCGGCCGGGCGCTGCCGTACCAGGGCCGCACGAACGCGGACGGCCTGCCGGCCACGTTCCGCACGCTCGGCATCGGCCACGTGCCGGAAGACCGCCTGCGCGACGGCGTGATCAAGGATTTCTCCGTCATGCAGAACACGGTGTTCGGCTACCAGGACGACGTGAAAAACCGCTGGGGCCTGTTCGACTATAAGAAGATCGCGCAGCGCTGCGCGCACCTGATGACGGCGTTCGACGTGCGTCCGAACAATCCGGACCTGCGCATCGGCCTTCTGTCGGGCGGCAACCAGCAGAAGGTCGTGATCGCGCGCGAAGTGGCGGCTAAGCCGAAGCTGATGCTGGTCGGCCAGCCGACGCGCGGTGTCGACATCGGCACCATCGAAAGCATCCACACGCAGTTGCTGCGCCTGCGCGACGAAGGCGTGGCGATCCTGCTGTCGTCGGTGGAACTGGAAGAGGTGCGCGCGCTCGCCGACCGCATCATCGTGATGTGCGGCGGCCGCATCGCCGGCATCCTCCCCATCGACGAATTCGACACCACCCGCATCGGCCTGCTGATGGGCGGCATGCACAAGTCCTGACCATGAAAAAAACCGAACTCCCACGCTGGGCCACGGGTTTCGTCCTGCCCGTCCTGAACCTGATGTCGGCGCTGCTCGTGGCGGCGCTCGTGATCCACCTGCTGGGCGAGAGCCCGTCGGCATCGCTGGGCATCCTCGTCGACAGCGCCATCCTCGATCCGGAAGGCCTCGCGTACACGCTGTTCTACGCGAGCACCTTCATCTTCGCCGGCCTCGCCGTGTCGGTCGCGATGCAGGCGGGTCTCTTCAACATCGGCGCCGAAGGCCAGATGTACGTCGGCGGCCTGGGCCTGACCTGGGCCGTGCTGGCGCTCGACGGCCACCTGCCCGGCTGGCTGATGATCCCGATCGCGATGGTCGGCGCCGCCGTCTTCGGCGCGTTGTGGGCCTTCATCCCGGGCTACCTGCAGGCGAAGCGCGGCAGCCACGTGGTCGTCACGACGATCATGTTCAACTTCATCGCCGCGAGCCTGATGAACTTCGTGATCGTCAAATACCTGATCCCGGAAGGCCAGCAGAACCCGGCCTCGCGCGTGTTCGCCGACAGCGCCGCCCTGCCCCTCTTGAATAAGCTGCTGCCGGTGCTGGGCGACACGCCGCTGAACATCAGCTTCCTCCTCGCGATCCTGGCGCTCGTGATCTACGGCGTGATGGTGTGGCGTTCGAGCTGGGGCTACCAGCTGCGCGCGACGGGCCTGAACGCCAACGCCGCGCACTACGCGGGGGTGAAAATCAGCCGCACGATCATCGTCACGATGCTCGTGTCGGGCGCGCTGGCCGGCCTCGGCGCCGTCAACTCCGTGATGGGTTCCACGCACTACCTGAGCCTGAACTTCCCGGCCGGCGCCGGCTTCGTGGGCATCGCCATCGCGCTGATGGGCCGCCAGCATCCGGTCGGCATCTTCCTGTCGTCCGTGCTGTTCGGCGCGCTGATCCAGGGCGGCTTCGACCTGTCGCTGGAAAAGCCGAACATCCCGCAGGAGACCTTCATCTTCATCCAGGGCCTGATCATCCTGTTCTGCGGCGCGATGGAGAATTTCTACGCCCCCGCCATCCTGAAACTGATCAACCTCACCCGTACCGACAAGGGGGTTTGAATGGAAGACTTCCACATCGCCAGCATCATCGTCTCCACGGTCCGCAACGCGCCCGTGCTGATGTTCGCCGCGCTGGCCGGCCTGTTCGCCGAGCGCTCGGGCGTCGTCGACATCGGCCTCGAAGGCAAGATCCTCGCGTCGGCGTTCGCGTCGGCCGCCGTCGCCTACGTCACGCAGAATCCGTGGTACGGCATCCTCGCCGGCATGGGCGTGTCCGTCGCCCTCGCGATGGTGCAGGCATTCGTGTCGATCACGCAGAAAGGCAACCAGCTCGTGTGCGGCATCGCGATCAACATCGCCATGAGCGGCCTGACGTTCGTGCTCGCGCAGTTCTTCTTCCAGCAGGGCGGCCGCACGCCCGACCTGCGCAACGCGCGCCTGCTCGACGTGACCCTGCCCGGCACGGCGACCCTCGAGCACATCCCCGTCATCGGCTGGCTGTACGGCCACCTGATCGGCGGGCAGTCGGTGCTGGTCTATGTCGCGTTCCTGCTGCTGCCGGTCGTGCACTGGGTCGTGTACCACAGCCGCTTCGGCCTGCGCCTGCGCGCCTGCGGCGAGAACCCGCACGCGGCCGACGCGGCCGGCGTCTCGGTCGAACGCACGCGCTATCTGGCCATGTTCGTGGCGGGCGTGCTGTGCTCCTTCTCGGGCGCGTACCTGACCCTGGTCCAGAGCGGTTTCTTTTTGCGCGACATGTCGGCCGGCGCCGGCTACCTGGCGCTGACGGCGCTCGTCTTCGGCAACTGGCGGCCGCTGCACACGGTGCTCGGGTGCCTGATGTTCGGCCTGTTCGGCGCGATCCAGATCCAGCTCGAAGGCGTCGACATTCCCGTCGTCGGCCGCTTGCCGGGGTCGTTGATCCAGGCGATTCCGTACATCGTCACCGTGATCGTGCTGGCCGGCCTGATGGCCAAGTCGGTCGCGCCGAAGGCGATCGGCAAGCCGTTCGTGAAATCGCGTTAAAGCGCATCGGCAGGCGCAGGGCGGGCATTTGAGGCCGGGGGCCTCAAATGAAACGAGCCCGCGCGTAACGTCGGCACATCGCAAACGTCCGCGCGGGCACAGGATGCCCACCCAGCGAGGTCATTCGTTCGCGCGGCGACTCGACCTCGCCAACGTCCACGCAAACCCCACGCCCACCGACGCCCCGGTCGTCTTCTCGAACAACGGGCTGTCCTTGTTCGCATTCCCCGCATAGCTGTCCATCCGGACGAACCCGAACACCCGCACGTCCGGATCGATCCGAACCGTGCCGAACACGCCCGTCCGCACGAGCATCAAGCCGCCGTCCGCCCGATACGCCGGCCGGTCCGCCGTCGCATACTGCGGCGCGACCTCGTAGAAATAGCGGTGGATGCGCGCATCGCCGAACAAGGCGCCCAGCTGCGCTTCCATCGTCCAGCGACCCGCATCGCCGCGCCGTTCCCACACGAAGCGCGGCTCCGTCGTCCAGCCCTGGCGGCGCACGCCGCCGCGCCCTTCGATGACGGCGCGCAGCGGCAGCTCGAAGCGCAGGCGTCCCGCGTCGCCCAGGTCGGCGAATTTGTATTTCACGCGCGGGCCGAATTCGACGAGCGTGCCGAGATCCGGCATGCCGCGCCGTGCCGCCACGTCCTTCGAATGCGCGGGCAGCGCGGCGGCGAAGCCGACGTCGAATTCGACCTTGTCCGTGTCCAGCAGCCGCGCGCCGACGCCACCCTGGTCCACGCGCAGGACCTTGCCGCGATACAGGAGAAACGGCAATGCGAGAACGCGGTTGCTGCGGTCGGATGCGCCCGGATACGCGGGCGTGCTGAACGCGGCGGCGCCCACGCCCGCTTCCCACAGGGGCAGGTTGCGTGCATCGGGTTCGGCGGCCAGCGCAGGCAGCGCGAGGAGCAGGGGTAAAGGCAAAGCGAGACGAAGCATGGTAGTGGTCCGGAACGAGTTGCCGCAGATTCTAACGGCACGCGCCCCCGCGCGGCGCGCGGCGCCATGAAAAAAACCGCCGCGGCCTCATGAGCACGCGGCGGTTCGCGAAGGGATGGCGCCGGGGTTACGGCCAGATCGCCTTCAACAATTCGGCCAGGTTGTAGCCGCCCTTGATCATCTGCGTCTTCGCGAGCGCCGAACTGGGCACGGGGTAATCGTTCGGCACTTCCAGCGTCCACGTGTAATAGGTCTCGCCCTTCTTGCCCACCTGC
Source organism: Massilia luteola (assembly GCF_034420155.1). Taxonomy (NCBI): domain Bacteria; kingdom Pseudomonadati; phylum Pseudomonadota; class Betaproteobacteria; order Burkholderiales; family Oxalobacteraceae; genus Massilia; species Massilia luteola. Next base: position 109,179 of record NZ_JAXOFN010000011.1, on the reverse strand, counting down.
TGCACGATTTTCCCCGCGGTGACGCCGGCGAACGCCAGCTTCGACACGGCCAGCGTATCGTCCGCCCACTGGTATGGCCACGTCACCGGGTCGCCCGTGTTGTGCGCGACGTCCGGCTTGCCGTCGATGACGGCCTGGGCAAACTGCTCTGGCGTCTTCGTGCGGATGCGGCGGAACGCGTAGTCGACCGTCGTGCTGTCCCAGTACGAGTGGAACGGCTTCGTCAGCGCCTTCGGCACGCCCGGCTTGACGGGCTTCGGCTCGCCCGGCGGGATCAGGTTGGCGGACATCTGCTCGATCTTCGCATCGTCCATCAGGAAGTTGTTGCCGCCGCGCGAATCGAAGACGACCGTCTCGTCGATCTCGGCCTTCGTCTTCGGCACGACGAAGCGCCCGTCCTTGTCGACGAAGGCGGCGCCCACGTGCAGCGGCTGGACGATGTCGCCGGCCAGGTGGGTGACGAGGATCAGCGCCTGGCGTCTCGTGAATTTGTGCGGGTTGGTGGCCGGGGTGTCCTTGCCCTGCAGGACGGCGATCGCTTCCTTGAGGGTCTGCACGATGTCGTCGTCGGCCGTGCCGGCGGCGCCGTCGTGATAGTGGTCGAGCTGGAATGGCACGTCGGTGTAGTGGTACTCGCTGTGCTTCGGGTTGGCGTTCACGTACTCGATCATTTCCGGCGTCTGCGGACCGCACCAGTTGCCCTTCACGCAGTCGGGCCAGGTGGAGACGGCCGCCAGCGATTCGCCCGGCAGCAGCAGCGCCTTCACTTCGGCCTCGGCGTGGGTGCCCTTGATCAGCTTGTCGGCGATGGCGCCGACGGCGCGGTGGCCGTCCGTGCCCCAAGCGGCCGCGTCCAGCGACACGAAGGCGCCGGCCAGCGCCACGATGCATGCGATTTTCTTCATTGAGGATCTCTCGTTCATACAGTTTATATCGTTAGCGCACCTTGTGGATGCGCTGCGGCGCAGCCAGGCTCGTCGCTCCCAGCTCCGGATGCTTCTGCAAATACGCGATCAGGGTGTCGAGGTCGCGCAGGCCCGTCTCGACGCGGCGCGTGCCGCTGGCGAACATCGGGATGTTGTCGCCGCCCTCGGCCAGGAAGTTGTTCGCCACCACGCGATAGGTTTTGTTATCGTCGAGCGGCGCGCCGTCCACCTTCACGCCCGCCACGCGGCGCCCGGGTGGCTGCGTGCCGTCCCAGTCATACGCCAGGCTGCCCGACACGGCCAGGATCGACGGCTCGGACGACGCCGGCCGGTCCCACTGCTGTTCGAGCACGCGGCGCAGCTGGGCGCCGGTGAGGTCCATCACGACGAGCGTGTTCCCGAACGGAAGCACGGCCTGCGCCTGGCCGAAGGTCACGACGCCGCCCGCGCCGGCTTCCAGGTCCTTGCGGATGCCGCCCGGGTTCATGAAGCCGATCTGCACGCCCTGGTCGCGCGTGGCGGCGACGGCCGCGTCGGCGATCACGTCGCCCAACGCGGATTCGCCCGACGGCGCCTCGCGCCGCGCGATGGACGCCGCGATGCGCGCCACCGGCTTGGCCAGCACCGCGCGGCTCTGCGCGCGCACGTCGGCGAGGTAGGCGGCCAGGCCGGGATCGGGTGTGAACGCATCCGGCGCCATCACCACATTGCGCACCTGGATGTCCTCGACGGCCTTGGTGGCCGGATCGAGGCGCAGGCGGATGCGCGACAGCAGGTGGCCGTAGGCGTCGGCCTGCGTGACGACCTTCCCGTCCACCTTGCACAGATAACCCGTGTGCGAATGGCCGCTGATGACGAGGCGGATGGCCGGGTCGAGCTTCCTGGTGATGGCGACGATGGGACCGTGCAAGGTGTCGCAATCGGCCTTGTCGTACGGCTGGTCGGCGAAACCGCCCTCGTGGATCAGCACGACGAATACCTGCGCGCCCTGCGCGCGCATCGCCGGCAGCACGGCATTGATGGACGCCGCTTCGTCGTTCACGGCCAGGCCCTTGATCGACGAAGCGACCGTCACGGAGGCGAGATCGTGCAGCACGGCGCCGATCAGGCCGACCTTGACGCCCTTGACGTCGACGATGCGCCAGCCCGGCACGAGGTTCTTGCCCGTCCGGGCGTCGACGACGTTGGCGGCGAGATAAGTAAAACCGGCGCCCTTGAAGTCCGGCGCGAAGCGGCAGGCCTTGGCGGGCCGCGGCGAATCGCAGCCGCCGTGCTGCTGGCGCAGGAGTTCCTTCGGTCCCTGGTCGAATTCGTGGTTGCCGAGCGAGCTGGCGACGAGTCCCATGCGGTTCATCGCCACGATGCTCGGTTCGTCCGCGAACATCGACGACACGGCGGGACTCGCGCCCACGAGGTCCCCGGCCGCGACGAACAGCAGATCCGGGTCGTCCTTGCGGAATGCGTCCAGCGCGCCTTTCAGCACGTCGATGCCGCCGGCCTGGATGGTGCGCGGTTGCGTCGAACCCGGCGGCGTATAGGTGTATTTGCTGGGTTCGAGGTTGCCGTGGAAGTCGTTCAGCGCGACGAGGTTGATCTCGATGGGCCGGTGCGGCGTTCCGGCGGCCGGCCCGGACGGCGTGCCGGCGCAGCCGGACAACAGCAGCGCGACGGCCAGGGCCAGTGGACGGGAAGCGATCATGTGAAGCCTTTTGTCATGCGTAAAAGCAGCCATCGATTATGGCATGCGGTCTCTCCGCGCTGGTCTTTACGGGCGGCGATACGACGAGAAAAAAACGGCCGGTGTCGCCACCGGCCGTCTTCGTTACGTCAGGCCGCGTCCATCAGAACTCGTACTTGACGGTGACCTGTGCGGCCCACTGCGATTCGCCCTTGACCTGGCGGATCTGGTACGGGTCGACCGAGGTGCGGACCGCGTACACATAGTGGCCGTTCGCATCCAGACCGGCGTAGTCGACGAAGCCGCGGGTCTGGCCTCCCGACGAGAAGAACGGCACCTCGTTGATGTGGCCCCACTTCTTGTTCAGCAGGTTGCCGAAGTTGAGGATGTCGAACGAGATCGACGCCTTGTTACGCTTGAACATGCCCGGGATTTCCTGGCTGAGGCGCAGGTCGATGCTGTTGGTCCACGGCGAGAAGTCGCTGTAGCGGGTCACGACGCCGCCGGCCGCGCTGCGCAGGGCCTTGTTGGCATTGACGACGTCCCAGAAGCGCTGCTCGTTGGCGTGGTTGGTCGCCGTATCGCCCGCGAACACGACCTCGCCCGAACCGAAGGCTTTCGGGATGTACAGCAGGTCGTTGCCGCCGACGCCGTCGCCGTTCATGTCGTTCTTGAAGGTCCAGCTGTACGGCTTGCCGGTACGGCCTTCGTAGAACACGCCGAAGCGGGTCTTATAGGTGCCGAAGAAGGCCTTCTCGAAGTTCAGCAGCGCGTTGATGCGGTTCTTGACCAGGTAGGCCGAGTTGGCGGCCACGTCTTCGTTCGGGTTGTAGATCGAACGGGCGTTGAAGTTCGAGCCCGACGTCGACGACGTCAGGTTCGACACTTCCGTCGCGTAGGTGTGGCTCGCCGCGACCGACCAGCCGAAGCCCTTCGTCATCGGGTAGGACAGCGACAGGGTCGACACGCGGGTCTCGCCCTTGTCGGTGCCGGTGACCTTGATCACGTTGCCGAAGGCGGAGTTGGACAGCGACTTGGTCGTGTTCGTGCAGCCCTTCTTGGTGCCGACCGAGTTGTTACCCACGCTCCAGCAATTGGCGTCCAGGCCGCCGGCGTTCCAGAACATCTGGCGGCCGTCCGGCGAGGTGCGCGTCGACGTGCCCAGGTTCAGGCTCTGGAAGTAGATGCCGTCCTTGGTGTGGGCGTACAGCAGCTCGGCGCCGGCGACGAGGCCGTACCACGGCAGTTCCGTTTCGAACGCCAGGTTGGCTTTCCAGATCGACGGCTGTTTCAGGTTCGGATCGAGCAGGTCGACGTTGGCGGTCGGCGGGGTGGAGCCGCCCAGCGTCGGCTGGTTGTTGACGTCGGTGCTGAACGCGCCGCTGGCCGTCGGCGGGCACTTCGTGTTGCTGGTGGCCGAGCAGGTGATCTGCTGGGTCGTCATGCCGGTGTTCTGGAACGGGTTGGCCAGCCACACGCTCATGGCGGCGCCCTGGAACAGGCCGGCGCCACCGCGCAGCTGCATGCGGCGCGGCGTGTCGAAGTTGTAGTTGAAGCCGAAGCGCGGCTGGAACAGCTTGGTGCCGTCGATGGTCTGCTGGTTGTTGTAGCCGAAGCCGCCGGTCTGGCGGCCGTTCGGCACCAGCACCGCTGCCTGGGCCACTTTCGGGTTGGCGACCGGCTGGCCGCCGACGCCCACGTCATCCACGCGGAAGCCGTAGTTCAGGGTCAGCTGGCGGTTGACGTTCCACGTGTCCTGCAGGAACAGGCCCGTGTTCGTCATGTTGAACCCGGCGACGGCGTCGTTCAGCGTGAAGCCCGGTGCCGGCACCTGCAGCGTGTACGACGTGAAGCGGCCCGTGCGCAGGTTTTCCAGCACGGCGGCTTCGACCTGGGCTTGCGACGCGGTGTTGCAGTTGATGCTGCCGAACGAGTAGCTCAGGCTGTTGTCGCAACCGAAGGTGTAGTTGCCGTACACGTTCTGCAGGAACGCGTTGTAGATCTTGTTCTTCTGGTAGTCGGCGCCGAACTTGAGTTCATGGTCGCCCAGCGTCCAGTTGGCGCCCGCGTAGTAATCCTGCGTACGGGTACGCAGCGAGTTCATATGGCGCGAGTTGTCCGTACCCAGGTTGATGGTGCGGCTGCCGGTGGTCACGCCGCTCGGGGTGCCGGCCGGCACGGCGCCGGTGAACTGCACGCCGATGGTCGGCAAGGTCGTGTTGTTGGTCGGGACGGAGTCGTAGTTGCGTGACGACGCCTTCAATTCGGTCGAGAAGGTCGGGGTCCAGTCCGAGAACAGCTGGGCCACGGTGGTCTCGATCTGCTTGCCCTGCGAGTAGTACGCGGAATCCAGGCTCAGGCCGGTGGCGCTGAACAGCGAATACTGCGGCTCGGCCTGCGTCGTGCGCTGGTAGCGGATGTTGGCGCGCTGGTTGTCGCTGATGTTCCAGTCGACCTTGAGCATCTGCTCGCGCGAGACGAAGTTGCCGCCGCCCTGCGCCAGGCCGCCGGCGTTGACGCCGTACTGGCTCTTCATGATGTTCTGCACGGCGGCGATTTCGGCCGGCGTGATGGCGACCGTCGTGCCGTTGCTCGAGCCGATCGGCCCGAAGTCCGGCGCGTTGCGCGAGGAATTGGTTTCTTCCGACAGCGCATACAGGAACAGCTTGTCCTCGACGAGCGGGCCGCTCGCCCACACGCCCTTGGTCGTTTCCTTGAACGGCACCGGATCCGAATAGCTGTCGTTGGCCGAGTTGTAGCGCTGGCCGGCCAGGCGGTCGTCGCGGTACACGTAGTACACGCCGCCCTTCCACTGGTTCGTGCCGGACTTGGTGACGGCGTTGATGTTGCCGCCGGTGTAGCCTTTCTGCGTGACGTCGTAGTTGGCGACGTTCACCTGCGTCGACTGGATCGCTTCGATCGAGATCGGCTGGCGCGCGGTCGGGCTGCCGCTCGCTTCCAGGCCGAACGTGTCGTTCACGTTCACGCCGTCGACGGTGATCGAGTTGTAGCGCGAGTTCTGGCCGGCGACGGACAGTTCACCGCGTTCCTTGTCGGTCTGCGAGACGCGCGGATCGGCACGGGCATAGTCCTGCAGGTTGCGGTTGATCGACGCCTGGATCTGCAGCTGGGTGTTGCTGATCGCGGTGCCGGCCCCCATGTTGGAGCGGCTGAAAATGTCGGAACGGGCGCGGTTGCCGGCGATGGTCACGGTCTGCATCGGCGCGCCGACGGTGGCGTCGACGGTGGCGGTTTCCGCCAGTTGCAGATAGATGCCTTCGCGTTTTTCGGTGACGCCGTCCTTGGTGATAATGATCGTGTACGGACCGCCGGTACGCAGGCCGCGCGCGATGTAGCGGCCTTCGGCGTCGGCGACGACGTTGCTGACCGAACCGGATTCGGTGTGGATGATTTGCACCGAAGCGCCGGCGGCCGGTCGGCCATCCGCGCTCGAGATACGGCCACCGACAGCCGACGTCGTGTTCTGCGCCAGGGCCGGCGCACCCGCGAGCGCAATCGACAGAGCCAGCGCCAGCTTGGTCAGCTGGATCCGTTTTTGATAGATCATTGATTAACCCCAAATAGACTTGATTTTATGGTTGGGAACGGAGTTCCCCCTCGAGTACTGCAAACTCTCGGACCGGCCAGCTCATGACGGCCAGTCTGTATCCGGTCGAACTGCTGTCTTGTCGATGCATTTGTGGATGACAATGCACCAACAAAAGGCAGCGCACGCGAGTCTAGCGGCTTATTGTTTCCAGGCTATTACACCGGAATCCGCTCTATTTCTTGGCCGTTGCATTAATAAAAGACCAATATGCATGAAGGCTCTTATCGAGACAAATACGTTTTCTTTTTTGAATTTATAGCTTGCGCGTATAAGTCGCTTAAAAAACGGGCATGACGTCGCGTGCAGCTTGTCTTTTCCCTCAGGATCGGACACGGCGGGATTATAAATGCGGCATTCTCTGATGAAATTCTTTCGCTTGTTTTTTAGGCAAACGGAACGAGAAATCGCGGGATTTGTAGCGAGTTGGCCACAGAGACCGCCTATGCATATGCGCTTTCCACGCAGTCAAGGCGGCAACAGTCGTTGGGGAGGATAACCGGCGGCGGAGCCGCCGCCGGCAGGCGGGGAATTACTGCGACGTTCAGTGCTTCACGGCGGTGCGGTCGAGCGCCACGACATCCGCCTCGAAACGCGCATACCGGGCATCGAGCTGGCGCGTCAGGCGCGCCTTGTCGGCGTCGGGCAGGAAGCTGTAGCGGATACTGTTGTAGGACGCCTTTTTCACTTCCGCGTAGCTCGGCTTGTAGCGGCTGGCGAACAGCACGTACTCGTGGGCCAGGTTATGGCGGGTCACGCCGGCGTCGTCGGTCGAGATCACGTACGGCACGCCATACTTGCGGTACAGCGTGATCGGGTGGTCCTGGCCCTGCACGCCCTCGATGAAGGCGTTCGACGTCAGGTTGATCTCAACCGGGATGTTCTTCTCCCGCATCGTCTTCATGATGCCGACGGCGTTCGTCTCGTGCGCGAGGTCGATGCCGTGGCCGATGCGCTGCGCGCCCGCCACGTTCAGGGCCTGGTCGATGTGGTACTTGAGGTCTTCCGGCGGCACGTCGCCCAGCGCCAGCTCACCCGCGTGCATGGCCACGTTGACCTTCGGGTAGACCTTCTTCAGGAAGCGGAACATCTGCATGTGCAGCGTGTAGTCGCGCATCGACACCATCTGGCTTTCCTGGCCCACGATGTTCACGCCGACGATCTTGCCGCCGCGCGCCGCCGCCTCGAACGCGGCCAGCATGGACGAGAACACGCGCGACGGCGAGAACAGGCGCACGACATAGGTCTGGTAGCGCATCGTGAAGTTGTCGTCGTCGATGCCCTGCGCCGCGTCGTTGACCGTCTTGACGAAGCCGTCGACCGACGCCTTGAAGGCCGGGCTGGCGTCGAGCTTCTGGCGCGCGGTGTCCAGCAACTGGGCGAACTTCGCGTCGTCGCGCGCGGTGTCCCAGGCCCGCTTGTCGAACTCGGGGTCGGAGATCGTGTCCGGGCTCTTGAACATCGTCTCGATGTAGCCGACGTTCTCGGCGAGCGCGCGGTTCTTCAGCTCGAGGAGGCCGTCGTGGAAGTTGTGGTCGGAGACGGGGCCGAAGTAGCCGAACGTCTGGAAGAACTGGCGGTCGGGCGGCGGCTGGACCGCGCCGTGGTTATTGAAATCCTTGCTCGACCAGTGCTGTAGCAGCTCGCGCCACGTGGCGTCGTCGGCGTACACGTCGGCACCCGACAGGCAGGTGCGGTCCTTCGGCTGCTTGGCGCGTTCGGCGTCGACGAGGCTCTTGTCCGTCTCGATGCGGTAGGTCAGCTTGTTGACGCACGCGCCCTGCTTGTCCAGCCAGTCGACATAGGTCTCGGCATAGATCGCGCCGGAATAATGGTGGTGCAGGTCGCCGCCCTTGGGCATCTGCGAGAAGAACAGGACCAGTTCCGCCGTCTTGGGCTCGGGGCCCGCGATCAGGGCGGCATAGTGGCGCGCCGTGGCCGCTTCGTTGGGGCCGGACGCCGGCGGGCGCGCGGAAGCGGTGGCTGTGAGGGCCGCCAGGGTGATCAGCAGGCTGCTGCTCAGGGTTTTCGTCATATCGGTCTCGGCTGGTGAGTGATCGGTGGCAGCCCGTCTCCAACCGCTGAACCAGACACCGTCGCCCCCGCGAAGGCGGGGCCCAAGCTTGCGCAGTGCCTGCGCACGAAACTCGGGTTCCCGCCTGCGCGGAAACGACGTGATAACGCGGTTCCGCGTGCTCGAATTACTGCGCCCGCTCGTGCACCCGCTTGCCCGCCGCATACGTGGCGCGGATGGCGCGGTCGTCGCCCAGCAGGGCCAGCGCGAACAGGTTTTCCTCGAGCGAGTCGCTGTTCGCCGTGCGGCGCGCCAGCAGCGGCGTCGCCTTCGGATCGAGGACGATGAAGTCGGCCTCGGTACCGGCGGCAAAATTGCCGATCGTCCCTTCGAGCTGCATGCTGCGCGCGGCGCCCAGCGTGGCGAGATAGAACATGCGCAGGGCCGGGAGATAGCTGCCTTTCAATCGCGCAACTTTATACGCTTCATTCATTGTTTGCAACATCGAGAACGACGTGCCGGCGCCGACGTCGGTCCCGAGCGACACGTGGGCCTTCACGCCGTCCGCCTTGGCGACGTCGAACAGCCCGCTGCCCAGGAACAGGTTCGACGTCGGGCAGTGCGAAATCGCCGAGCCGGTGTCGGCCATCAGCGCGAAGTCGACGTCGTCCAGCCAGATGCAGTGGCCGAACATGGCGCGCGGCCGCATCAGGCCATAGTGCTCATAGACTTGCAGATAGCTGCGGCGCTCCGGGAACAGGCCCTGCACCCACGCGCATTCGTCGCGGCTTTCCGACACGTGGGTCTGGATGTACGTCGTCGGGAACGCGCGCGCCAGTTCGCCCGCCGCGCCCAGCTGGGCCGGGGTCGACGTCGGCGCGAAGCGCGGCGTGATCGCGTACAGCGCGCGGCCGTTGCCGTGCCAGCGTTTGATGAGGTCTTCGCTGTCGCGCAGGTCGGCCGTGTCGCGCAGGAAGTCCGGGCAGTTCCGGTCCATCAGCACCTTGCCGCCGGCCATGCGCAGGTTGCGCGCGGCGCTGGCCTCGAAGAACGCGTCGACCGATTCCTTGTGCACCGTGCAGTAGACCAGCGCCGTCGTCGTGCCGTTGCGCAGCAGTTCGTCCAGGAAGAACTCGGCGACGGTGCGCGCGTGCACCGGGTCGGAAAACTGGCGCTCGGTCGGGAACGTGTAGTTCTCCAGCCACGGCAACAGGTCCGGCGCGGGCGAGCCGATCATGTCGGTCTGCGGGAAGTGCAGGTGCGTGTCGATGAAGCCGGGCGTGATGATCTGGCCGCGGTAGTCGACGATGCCTGTCCCGGGCGGCAGCGTCGGCGCCAGCTTGTCGTAGTCGCCGGCGGCGAGCACGCGGCCGTCTTCGACGACGAGCAGGCCGTCCTCGTGCCAGGCGTGGGCGTTGTCAAGCAGCGCCGGATCGGCGTGGAAGTGCAGCAGGCTTGCTCGGTAGGCCTGCACGTTGCGGGTATCGTTGGACATCTTAGTCTTGTTCCAGTAAGGCGGGGGTTGCGGTCGCGAGAGGGGCGGACCTGGCCGCCGCCTCCCAGACCATCAGCAGTTGCGCGACGACGGAGACGGCGATCACGGCGGGCTCCTTGCCCTTGATGCCCGGGACGCCGATCGGGCACACCATGTCGTCCAGGCGCGCGCGCGACACGCCGCGGTCGCGCAGGCGGTGCTCGAACTGCTTGCGTTTGGTATCCGATCCGATCAGGCCGAACCAGTCCCGGTGCGCGGGCCGCCTGAGGATCGCTTCGGTCAGGCGCTGGTCGAGCGCGTGGTTGTGCGTCATGACGAGGAAGCACGTGCCGGGGGCGGCCTGGCGCGCCAGGACTTCCGGCATGTCGGTCGCTTCCACGACGACGTTGGGCGGGATCACAGTCGGAAACATGTCCTCGCGTTCGTCGACCCACGTCACGCGGCACGGCAGGTCCGCGAGCAGGCGCACGATGGCCGCGCCCACGTGGCCGGCGCCGAACAGCATCACGTGCGCGCGCGGCGCCTGCACGTGGTCGACCAGCCAGCGCCGCTTGTCGCCGTCCAGCAGCACGCGGGTACCGCCGCTGCGCTCGAAACCCGGGTAGCGGCCGCCCTGGACGAGGATGTTGTGGCCCAGCGCATCGACCAGCGCGCGGTCGGGCTCTCCGTCCAGCGCGACGAGGCGCCAGCAGTCGTCGTGGCGGCGCGCCGCCAGCTGCGCGCAGTGGTCGCGGTCGACGAGTTCGAACGCGAGGTGCACGACGCCGCCGCAGCATTGGCCGAGGCTGGGGCCGAGCGGGAAGCGCTCCAGCCGGCGCGCTTCGCCCTTGTCCAGCATGGCGCGCGCGGTCTCGATGCCGCGCAGCTCCAGGTGGCCGCCGCCGACGGTGCCCCACTGCCCGTGCGCGTCGACCAGCATGCGGGCGCCGGGTTCGCGCGGCACGGAACCGTCGACCCGCGCGACCGTGATCAGCACGGCCGCCTGGTCGGTGGGGATGAGCCAGTCGTCCATGTCAGGCCGCCTTGGATTCCTGCACGGCGTGTTCGACGAACGAGACGGCGTCGAGGATCGCCTCGCTCGTCGCCGGCGCGCGCAGCGGCGGATTCACCTTGTGCCCGCCGACGGCCGAGATAGCGTCGCGGATCGCGAGGAACACGGAGAACGGCAGCAGCAGCGGCGGCTCGCCGACGGCTTTCGAGCGGTGGATCGAATCGGCGACGTTGCGGTTGTCGAACAGGCGCACGGTGAAGTCGTCCGGGCAGTCCGACACGCCCGGGATCTTGTACGTGGACGGCGCGTGCGTCATCAACTTGCCCTGGCCGTTCCACCACAGTTCTTCCGTCGTCAGCCAGCCCATGCCCTGGATGAAGGCGCCTTCGACCTGGCCGATGTCGATCGCGGGATTCAGCGAGTTGCCGGCGTCGTACAGCGCGTCGACGCGCAGCAGCTTCCATTCGCCCGTCAGGGTGTCGATGACGACTTCCGACACGGCCGCGCCGTACGCGAAGTAGAAGAATGGATTGCCCGTCATCGACTTCGCGTCCCAGCTCAGGTTCGGCGTGGCGTAGAAGCCGTCCGACCACAGCTGCACGCGGGCCAGGTAGGCCTTGGCGACCAGTTCCCCGAACGGGATTTCCTGGCCGTTCGCGAACACGGTGTCGGCGACGAAGCGCACGTCGTCGGCGCCGCCGCCGTACTGCTTGGCGGCGAAACCTGCCAGGCGCTCGCGGATCTGGCGCGCCGCGTCCTGGGCGGCCTTGCCGTTCAGGTCGGCGCCCGTCGATGCCGCCGTCGCCGACGTGTTGGCGACCTTGCTCGTATTGGTCGCGGCGATGCGCACGCGGGTGAGATCGACGCCCAGTTCGTGCGCCACGACCTGCATCACCTTGGTGTTGACGCCCTGCCCCATCTCCGTGCCGCCGTGGTTGACGAGGATGGAGCCGTCCACGTACACGTGCACGAGCGCGCCGGCCTGGTTCAGGTGCGTGACGTTGAACGCGATGCCGAATTTCAGCGGCGTCAGCGCGAGGCCTTTCTTCAGCACGGGGCTCGTCTTGTTGTGCGCCTCGACGGCCTGGCGGCGCGCGCGGTATTCGCTCGTCTCTTCCAGCTGGGCCACCAGTTCGTGGATCACGTTGTCGACGACGGGCTGGCCGTACGGCGTGACGTTGCGGTCGATCTTGTCGTAGAAATTCAGCTTGCGGATGTCGAGCGCATCCTGGCCCAGGTTGCGCGCGATCTCGTCGATGATGTACTCGATCGCGATGGCGCCCTGCGGACCGCCGAAGCCGCGGAACGCCGTATTCGACTGGGTGTTCGTCTTGCCGGCCGCCGCGCGGATGTCGCAGTCGGACAGGTAATAGGTATTGTCGAAGTGGCAGATGGCGCGGGTGGCGACGGGACCGGACAGGTCGGCCGAATAGCCGGCGCGGCTCACCATGTCGACCTTCGCCGCGACGATGCGGCCGCTGTCGTCGTAGCCGACTTCGTACAGGTAGTGGAAGCAGTGGCGCTTGCCGGTGACCATCATGTCGTCGTCGCGGTCGGCGCGCAGTTTGACGGCGCGGTTCAGGCGCTTCGCCGCGATCGACGCGCAGGCGGCCCACAGCGCCGACTGCGATTCCTTGCCGCCGAAGCCGCCGCCCATGCGGCGGCACTCGACGACGACGTTGTGCGAATGCAGGTTCAAGGCATGCGCCACGACGTGCTGCATCTCGCTCGGGTGCTGCGTGGAGCACAGCACCAGCATGCCGTCGTTTTCCTGCGGGATGGCGTACGAAATCTGGCCTTCCAGGTAAAACTGCTCCTGGCCGCCGACATGCAGCTCGCCCTTGACGCGGTTCGGCGCGCGCTCGAACGCGGTCTCGGCGTCGCCGCGCGTCAGGCGCATCGGCGGCAGCACGAACGAGCCGGCGGCGCGCGCGGCCTGCGGGGTCAGGATCGCGGGCAGTTCCTCGTACTCGATCTTGACCTTGCGGACGGCGCGCCGCGCCAGGTCGTGGCTGTCGGCGATGACGACGAAGATCGGCTGGCCGATGTACTGCACGAGGCCATCCGCGAGGATCGGATCGTCGTGGATGATCGGACCGCAGTCGTTGGTGCCGGGGATGTCCTTGGCCGTCAGCACGGCGCGCACGCCGGGGCTGGCCAGCACGCCGGCGAAGTCGATGTCGACGATGCGCGCATGCGCCTTGCCCGACAGGCCGAGCGCCGCGTGCAAGGTGCCGCGCACCTCGGGGATGTCGTCCGTGTAGTCGGCCTGGCCGAGCACGTGCAGCCGGGCCGATTCGTGTGCTTTTCCGAGACCGACCTGCGCCCAGGCGGCCTTGGTCAGTGCGGGGGATCCTGCGTCGTTCATGGTGTTCTCCTCAGGCCACTGCGTCGGTGGCGGATGTCGTTGCGCTTTTCGTTCCTGCCTTCGCGAACGGGTTGACTGCGGACGTCGGCAGCGGGTCGTCCTTGCGCGTTTCGAGCCAGTAGCGGCGCAGCAGGTTCTGCGCGGTCTTCATGCGGTAGGCGCTCGATGCGCGCATGTCGGACAGCGGCGCGTAGTCCTGCGCCAGCGCGGCCATTGCCGCCGTCACGGCGGCTTCGTCCCACGCGCGGCCGTTCAGCAGGGCTTCCGCCTGCGTGGCGCGCTTGGGCGTCGCGGCCATGCCGCCGAACGTGATGCGCGCATCGACCACGACGCCGTCGTCCAGCGTGAAGGCGAAGGCGGCGCACACCGCCGAGATGTCCTGGTCGAAGCGCTTGGCCAGTTTATAGGTGCGGAACGCCACGTTCTTGCGCGGCAGCGGCACGCGCACGGCCTGCACGAATTCGCCGTCGCGCCAGTCCTTGACCTGGTAGCCCAGGTAGAAGCTTTCGAGCGGCATGGTGCGCTCGCCGTCCGGTCCGCGCAGCACCAGTTCGCTGCCGAGCGCGATCAGCCACGGCATCGAGTCGCCGATCGGCGAGCCGTTGGCGACGTTGCCGCCCAGGGTACCGGCGTTGCGGATCGGGAGCGACGCGAAGCGCTGCCACAACTCGCCCAGCTCGGCGTCGTAATGCTTGCAGATGGCGGCGTACGCATCCTCGAGTGAGACGCCGGCGCCGATCTCGATGAAGCCGTCCTGCTCGCGCAGGGTCTTCAGCTCGGCCACGTGGCCCAGGTAGATGATGTCGGTCAGTTCGCGCATCTGCTTCGTGACCCAGAGGCCGACGTCGGTCGAGCCGGCGAGGATCGTCGCTTTCGGATGCGCGCCGCGCACCGCGACCAGTTCGTCCAGCGTGCGCGGGGCGTGGAAGGTCTGGCCTTCGTACGTGTAGGTGGCGCCGGCGTCGCGCTGCAGGGCGCGCAGCTGCTTGGTGACGGCGTTGCGGTCGAATTCCGCGGGCGGCAAGGTCACCATGCGCTTGGCGGCGTCGATGATGGGACGGTAGCCCGTGCAGCGGCACAGGTTGCCGGACAGGGTATCGTCGATCTGGCAGCGGCTCGGCTCGCGGCCTTCCTGCTCGAGGTACAGGCCCCACAGCGACATGGCGAAGCCCGGCGTGCAGAAGCCGCATTGCGAGCCGTGGCATTCGACGAGGGCCTGCTGCACCGGGTGCAGGGCGCCATCCTTCTGCGCCAGGTCTTCGACGGTGAACAAGGCCTTGCCGTCCAGCGTCGGGGTGAACTGGATGCAGGAATTCACCGACCGCATCTGCAGTTCGCCGTTTTCGAGCGATCCGAGCACGACCGTACAGGCGCCGCAGTCGCCTTCGGCACAGCCTTCCTTGGTGCCGGTGCAGTGCAAGTCCTCGCGCAGGTGCTGCAGGATGGTCTGCGTCGGCGCGACGTCGTTCACTTCATGGACGGCGCCGCGGTAGAAAAATCGGATCGGAGTGGACATCATCGCCTCGGTTCGGAAAGGACATGTGAAAATATGACTGACTGGCTACTAGGTTAGCACCGGGGGTCGGGCAAGATATATCGGAATACGGATTTTGAATATCAGGTATTTCAAATATCGAGGTGCGCGCCTGCGCGGCGTCCTTACCTAGCATGCCCGTCCTGTCCGCGGCACGCAATGCGGAACGAGCCAACATTGCGAAACTTGCTATGCTTGAGCCGTCACCGGGAGGCTTCATGGCATTGCACATCGTTCATTTCATCGGACCGATCAACGCGAACTCGGCGTGTACCGTGCGCAACCTGTGCCTGCAGGCGCTGCAGAGCGGCGCGACCGGGATCGAGCTGCACATGTCGACGGAAGGCGGCAACATGACGGCCGGCTTCGCCCTGTACTACTTCCTGAAATCGTTGCCGCTGCCGCTGACGACGTGGAACGTGGGCAGCGTGGAATCCGTCGGCGTGGCGATCTTCCTGGCCGGGACGCAACGTTACGCCTGCCCGGGCACGCGCTTCCTCATCCATCCCCTGCACTGGGGCTTCGGCAACCTCGTGGCGGCGGACCATGCCCGCATTTCCGAATGGCGCGACTGCCTCGACTTCGACGCCGAGCGCTACGCCGCCATCTTCGAGGACGCCACCCGCGGCGCGCCGGACGCCCACGACATCCGGTCCTACCTGACGGCCTGCTCCCGCATCTACACGGCCGAGCAGGCCGTCGAGGCCGGCATCGTGCACGCGGCGCAGCAGGCGCGCCTGCCGGAAGCGGGCACGACGTCGCACTGGTGGAATTAAAAACATCATCTAAATCTGATAGCGCTCGCTGTCAGATTGCTGCAACAAAAGGTGGCATTAATCCCTAGAGTAGAGTGATTATTCGCGTATTTTCCTTGCGGCACTTTTTCTGGTCGCTCTACAATTTATTACAGATTCGTTACGCGGCCCAACCCATCGCCTCGGTAGTGTCTCTATAACAAAAACCGTCCACCCGCAGTCTTCAGCAGGTCAATCCCATGAAAAAACGCATCATCGCGAGTGCGCTCGCCTTGTCTTTTGCCGTGCCTTGCGCATTCGCGCAGAACGCTTCCGCCGTCCGCATCAGCGGCTTCGGCACCGGTGCCCTCACCTGGACCAATACCGACAAGGCCGAGTTCGGCCGCCCGAACCAGGCCAGCGGCGCCACCAAGGACGTCACCACCGGCGTCGACTCCAACTTCGGCGTACAGGCCGACTACGCCGTCAACAGCTGGCTGTCCGTCACGGGCCAGGGCCTCGTGCGCAAGGACGCGCAGGACGACTTCGGCGCCGAGCTGGCCTGGGCCTTCGCCAAGGCCAGGGTCTCGGACGACGTGGCGATCCGCGTCGGCCGCATGGGCGTGCCGGCGTTCATGATTTCGGACTACCGTAACGTCGGCTTCGCCAACACGATGCTGCGTCCGCCGGCCGAGATGTATTCGCAGATGCTGTTCAACACGGTCGACGGCGCCGACGTCACCTGGCAGCACAGCTATGGCGACACGACGTACACCGCCCAGTTCGCGGTCGGCAAGAGCAAGGTCGACATCGCCGGCGGTCCCACGCTGGACGGCCGCCGCCTGACCGCGCTGAACCTCGTGGCCGAACACGGCCCGCTGACGGTGCGCTTCGGCCGCGTCGACGGCCGCCTGGCGCTGAACGGCTCGACGTCGCTGGCGACGCTGCTGAACTCGCTGAACGCCGTCGCGGCCGGCTACCGGATCCCGCAGGCGGCCCAGCTCGCTTCGGACATCGACGTGCACGACAAGAAGGCCTCGTTCACGTCCCTCGGCGCAACGCTCGACTGGAACGACGTCGTCGTGCAGAGCGAGTACGCGAAGCGCAAGACCGACAGCTACATCAACGACACGACGTCGTGGTACGTGATGGGCGGCTATCGCATCGGCAAGTTCCTGCCGTACTACAGCCACGCCAGGCTGACGATCGACGGCTCGGTCAACAACGGCATGCCGGCGGCCTGCCCGGCCGGCTACCCGGCCGCGTGCACCCCGACGCTGGCCGCGCTGTCCGGCATCGTCTCCACCCTGCGCTACACGGGCGTGAGCCAGGGCGAGCAGCAGACCGACACGATCGGCGTGCGCTGGGACTTCTACCGTTCGCTGGCGCTGAAGGTGCAGTTCGACCACGTGCGCCCGAACCAGGCGAGCGGCCTGATGGTCAACGCGCAGCCCGGCTTCCACGGTCCGGTCAACGTCGGCGCCGTCGCGCTCGACTTCGTGTTCTAAGGAGAGGTCGATGAAACATCTGATCAAGACGGGCATCGCCGTCGCCGCACTGCTGCTCACCCTGCCGGCCATGGCGGAGGTCGTGGTCGTCGCGAATCCGAAGGCGGCCGAATCGTCGATGACGAAAGACCAGGTCGCACAGTTTTTCCTGGGCCGGTCGAGCGCGATGAACCCGATCGACCAGCCGGAAGGCACCCCGGTCCGCGCCGAGTTCTACAAGAAGGTGACGGACAAGGATGCGTCCCAGGTCAAGTCCCTGTGGTCCAAGCTGGTGTTCACCGGCAAGGCCACGATGCCCAAGGAAGCCGCGGACAGCGCCGCCGTCAAGAAGATGGTGGCGAGCGACCCCAAGGCCATCGGCTACATCGAAAAGAGCGCGGTCGACGCCACGGTCAAAGTGATCTACACACCGTAAGCATCCCCATCCACCCGCCCGCCCCGGCCTGTCCGGCGGCGGGCTGTTGAATTCAGAGGTAACGGCATCATGAGCATCAAGCGCAAGATCTGGGCACTTCCGGTCATCTCGACCATCATCTTCGGCCTCGGCGTGGCGGTGTCCGCCAGCATCGCCAGCGGCGCCCTGGACTCGATCCACACGACCGAGGCCGTCGATTACCCGGCGCTGGGCACGGCGAAGGCGCTGACGACCGACCTGCAGGGCATCACCGACGGTCTGCGCGATGCCGTTTCCGAAGGCGACAAGACCCGCGTCGCCCAGATCGGCGAACAGGCGAACAAGGTCCGCGCCAAACTGGCCGAAGTCACCAAGATTCCGGGCATGGATGCGACCGGCAAGCGTCTCTCGAAGGAATTCGAGGATTACTATGCGCCGGCCGTCTCGGCCGCCAAGATCATGCTCGAACTCGAGAAGGGCGATCCGCAGGCCACCGTGCAGCGCATGCAGGCCGCGCTGACCGCGCTCAATGCCGACGTCGCCAAGTTCAACGAGCAGGCCCAGCAACAATTCAAGGACGGCATCGCACAAAGCGCGTCGAGCGTGCGCCGCGTGCTGTCCGTCACCATCCTCACGGCACTGATCGTGATCGCGACCCTCATCGGCGTATCGTGGTTCGTCATCCGCACCATCTGGCAACAGCTGGGCGGCGAACCGGAATATGCGCGCGAGATCACGCGGCTGGTTGCGGCCGGCGACCTGTCGATGGAGATCCGCCTCGACGCCGGCGACCAGCACAGCCTGCTGGCCGCGCTGCAGGAAATGCGCACGCGCCTGGCGACGATGGTGTCCGGCATCAAGACGTCGGCCGAGACCATCGCCACGGCCAGCGCCGAAATCGCCAGCGGCAACGCCGACCTGGCCGGCCGCACGGAATCGCAGGCGGGCAGCCTGGAGCACACGACGCGCGCCGTCGAATCGCTGACGGAAACCGTGCGCACGAACGCCGCCAACACGAGCCAGGCCAACTCGCTCGTCGTCTCGGCCACCGACATCGCCACCCGCGGCGGCGAAGTGGTCGGCAACGTGGTGAGCACGATGGGCGCCATCAACGCGTCCGCCAAGCAGATCGTCGACATCATTTCCGTGATCGACGGTATCGCCTTCCAGACGAATATCCTGGCCCTGAACGCGGCCGTGGAAGCGGCCCGCGCGGGCGAGCAGGGCCGCGGCTTCGCCGTCGTCGCGGGCGAGGTGCGCAACCTGGCGCAGCGCTCGGCGGCGGCGGCCAAGGAAATCAAGCAGCTGATCGGCGATTCCGTCGCCAAGGTCGACGCCGGCAGCGCCCTCGTTGACGAAGCGGGCGCGACGATGGAACAGATCGTCGCCTCGGTCCGCAAGGTGCACGACATCATGGCCGAGATCAGCGTGGCGGGCCAGCGCCAGGCCGAAGGCATCGAGCAGATCGGCCACGCCATCGACGACATGGACCAGATGACCCAGCAGAACTCGGCCCTCGTCGAGGAAGCGTCGGCGGCGGCGGAATCGCTGGCTGAGCAGACCGAGCAGTTGTCGGGTGCGCTGGCGCAGTTCAAGCTGACGGCCGGACACGCGCTCGGCGTGCCCGCCGGCCAGGCACGGCTGGCGCTCGCGCGCGGCTGAGGCGCAGGCGCGATCCGCGATCGGGCAAGGTGTGCGCCCTGCCCGGATTCGGCGTATGCTTTAGTTGTCAAGCGCCGTACTGCATGAAGTGACCCCTGGTCGCGCTGATGCACCCCCGGCCGTCAAGGCGGCCACTCTCCGGCACGACGCTCGCGACGAGTCATCGGGGAGAACATCATGCGCCACATTCTGAATCGCGACTACCCACCGGGCACCGCGCCCGGCGCCCTGCAACACCACCCTCACGAGGACAGCCGCTACTTCGGCACGCAGAACGCGGAAGCGCCACCCGCCGGCACCACGTTCCAGGAAACGCTGGGCACCATCGCACAGTGGAACGGGCCGGAGGATGACGATGCGTGGACCGCTCAGGCCGGGGACGTGCGCGCCGGCGACGACGGCCCCAGCCAGACATGGGAAGACGTCGAGCCCGCCCTGAAGAGCGACTGGGAGCGCAGGCACGCGGGCGGCCTGGCGTCGGCCTGGGACAAGGTGAAGACGGCCATACGCCATGGCTGGGAACGGTCGATGCACTGACATCATGAACCCGGTCACATCATTCCTGGTCGCCGTCAGCCTCGCCGTTGGCGCCGTCCTCACCTACTGGGCCAATCCACTGCTCGGATTGCCGTTCCTGGCGCTCGCCGCGATTCTCGCGCTGTCGTTGAAGATGGCGAATGCGTGGGAAAAATTCGTCATCCTGAGGCTGGGGAAACTCCACAGCGTCAAGGGCGCCGGCTTGTTCGCCATCGTTCCCATCATCGATAACGTGATCGCCGTCATCGACGGACGCATCCAGACCACGGCCTTCAACGCCGAGCAGGCCTTGACCAAGGACACCGTCCCGGTCAACGTCGATGCCATCATTTTCTGGCACGTGCACGATGCGGAGAAAGCCGCGCTGGCGATCACGAATTACCGCGAGGCGATCGACCGGGTGGCCCAGACGTCGCTGCGGGAAATGATCGGCCTGTCGATGCTGACGGCGCTGCTGTCCGACCGCAAGGAGGCGGACGCGCAGTTGAAGGAATCGATCGGCCGGAAAACGGCGCCGTGGGGGATCTCCGTCGGTTCGGTGGAAATCCGCGACGTCGCCATTCCGGTCGTGCTGCAGGATGCCATGTCGCGCCAGGCCCAGGCGGAACGCGAGAAGCAGGCGCGGGTCATCCTCGGCTCCGCCGAAGCCGCCATCGCCGGGAAGTTCGTGGAAGCGGCCGACATGTATGCCGGCCACCCGGCCGCGCTGCAGCTGCGGGCGATGAACATCATCTACGAAACGACGAAGGAGCGCGGCGCCACCATCCTGATCCCCAGTTCGATGGTCGACAGCCTGAATCCTGCGACCGCACCCGTCTGGCCAAACTTGCAAGCCCCCTCCCCTTGACTTAGAATCGACCTCCGCGCTGGCCTCGCCAGTTTCACGACGATTCTTGACGGTGATCCTTGGAAACCGTACCACTTTGGGTGCTCATCCTCGCACTCGTTCTCCTGATTCTTTGCTCGGCCTTCTTCGCGATGGCGGAAACCGCCCTGATGGCGGCCAATAAATATCGCCTGCGCCATCTTGCGAAACGGGGCCACCGCGGCGCCATCACCACGTTGTGGCTGCTGGACCGCACGGACAAGCTGCTGTCCCTCGTGCTCATCGCCAATACGCTGATCAACGCGATGGCGACGGCGCTCGTCACCGCGATCGCGATCCTGTTCTTCGGCCACGCGGAAAGCGTGATCACGATCGCCACGGCCGTCGTCGCGTTCCTGCTGATCGTGTTCGCGGAGATCTCGCCGAAGATCATCGGCGCGACCTACCCGGAACGCATCTCGCTCGGCTCCAGCTATGTGCTGCGTCCGCTGATGAAGGTGGCCAAGCCGGCGATCTGGTTCGTCAACCTGTTCGTGCAAAGCCTGTTGCGCCTGCTGCGCATCCGCGGCGTCGGCGTCGGCCATGCGGATGCCCAGCAGCGCCTGTCGCCGGAAGAATTGCGCTCCGTCGTGCTGGAAGCGGGCAGTTATATCCCGCAAAAGCACAAGAGCATCCTGCTGAACCTGTTCGACCTGGAAAAGATTTCCGTCGAAGACATCATGACGCCGCGCCCCCAGATCGAGGCGCTGAACCTCGCGTTGCCGGTCGAGGACATCAAGGCCGAGCTGACCACGTGCTACCACAACAAGCTGCCCGTGTACGAAGGCGAGATCAATCGCATCGTCGGCATCCTGCACGTGCGCAAGGCGGTCGCGCTGCTGAACGAGCAAGACGACCTCACGATCGGACACTTCCGCGAACTGTTGACGGAGCCCTATTTCATCCCGCAAGACACGGGCGTCTTCACCCAGCTCCAGTATTTCCAGGAAAACAAGGAACGCCTGGGCATCATCGTCGACGAATACGGCGAGGTGCAGGGTCTCGTCACGCTCGAAGACATCATCGAGGAAATGATCGGCGACTTCACGACGTCCACCCCGGGCGCCGCGCGCAGCGATGCGATGGCGTGGAATGCCCAGGGCGAAGTCCTGCTCGAAGGCACGACGCCACTGCGCGACATCAATAAAAAGCTGGGTCTCGACCTGCCCCTCGACGGCCCCAAGACCGTCAACGGCCTGCTGCTGGAACAGCTGCAGGAAATCCCGGAATTCCCCATCGCCCTCAAGATCGGCAACTGTGTGATCGAAGTCGTGCAAGTGCAGAACCAGGCCATCAAGGTCGTGAAACTGTTGCGGCCGGTCGCGGTCAAACGCTGGCTGGCAGCCTGATCGCGCTTCGCCGGCCGAGCGCCACCGGCCACGATCCGGCGGTTTGCCCCTGTCCTTGCACGAGGAATAACGATGTTGTTCACCCGACATTGCCTAGGCCACACATACCATTTCGTCCACGTGGTATGCATGCATCTTTCCCCACGACAAAGTCTTGACCGATTTGATGCCTACGGGCATCATCGAGAACATCCGCCGGGGCCGTTCGTCCTGCCCGGCTTCTTGTCGTCCTTCCGACCTTAACCATATGGCAGCAGTCCTCCCCAACACCACCCCAGGCACTGCGTTGCCCGGGCTGGCGCGTGCCCTCGTGCAGGCGGGACGCTTGACGCTGCCCCAGGCGGACACGCTGCAAAAGAAGGCGTCCGCCGACAAGGCCGGTTTCATCGACACCCTGCTGGGTGCCGGCACCGTCGACGCGCGGTCCCTGGCCGCCTTTTGCGCCGAAACCTTCGGCTATCCGCTCCTCGACCTCACCACCTTCAGCCTCGAGGCGCTGCCCGTCAATGCCATCGACGCCAAGCTGATGCAGGCCCAGCGCGTCGTCGCGCTGGCACGGCGCGGCAACAAGATGTCGGTGGCGCTGTCCGACCCGACAAATACGCAGGCGCTGGACCAGATCAAGTTCCAGAGCGAATCGACGGTCGAACCGGTGATCGTCGCCCACGACACCCTGCTGGCCCTGCTGGCGAATCTCTCCAAGAGCGCCGAGCAGGACTTGAGCGAGCTGGTCGGCGACGAACGCGAGATCGAGTTCGCCGAGGACGAGCCGCAGCAGACGCAGGCATCGGAAGCGGCCGCCGCCGAGGTCGAGGATGCGCCCATCGTGCGCTTCCTGAACAAGGTCCTGATGGACGCGATCACGCTGGGCGCGTCCGACATCCACTTCGAGCCGTACGAAAAGCAGTACCGCATCCGCCTGCGCGTGGACGGCGTGCTGCGCGACCACCTGGCGCCGCCGCTGTCGATCCGCGACAAGCTGGTCTCGCGCATCAAGGTGCTGGCCAAGCTCGACATCTCGGAAAAGCGCGTGCCGCAGGACGGCCGCATGCGCCTCGTGCTGTCGCCCACGAAAACGATCGACTTCCGCGTCAGCACGCTGCCGACCCTGTTCGGCGAAAAGACGGTCATGCGTATCCTGGACGCGACGCAGGCCCAGATGGGCATCGACGCGCTCGGCTACGACCCAGACCAGAAGGCCATCCTGATCGATGCGATCACGCGCCCGTACGGCATGGTGCTCGTGACGGGCCCGACGGGTTCCGGCAAGACCGTGTCGCTGTACAGCTGCCTGAATGTGCTGAACAAGCCCGGCATCAATATCTCGACGGCGGAAGACCCGGCCGAGATCAACCTGCCGGGCGTGAACCAGGTCAACGTCAACGAAAAAGCGGGCCTGACCTTCCCCATCGCGCTGAAAGCCTTCCTGCGCCAGGACCCGGACATCATCATGGTCGGCGAGATCCGCGACCTGGAAACGGCCGACATCGCGATCAAGGCCGCGCAGACGGGTCACATGGTGTTTTCCACCCTGCACACGAACGACGCGCCGTCGACCCTGACGCGCCTGATGAACATGGGCGTGGCGCCGTTCAACATCGCCTCGTCCGTCATCCTGATCACCGCCCAGCGCCTCGCACGCCGCCTGTGCACGTGCAAGCAGCCGCTCGACATCGGACGCGACACATTGAAGGCGGCGGGCTTCCGCGACGGCGACCTGGACGGCGACTGGAAGCCCTACGGCCCCGTCGGCTGCGAGCGCTGCCTCGGCTCCGGTTACAAGGGCCGCGTGGGCATCTACCAGCTCATGCCGATCTCGCCGGCGATCGAAGCCCTGATCCTGTCCCACGGCAACGCGATGCAGATTGCCGCCCAGGCCGAGGCCGACGGCGTGAACTCGCTGCGCCGGTCCGGCCTCATGAAGGTCAAGCAGGGCCTCACCAGTCTCGAGGAAGTGCTCGGCTGCACGAACGAATAAGGATTCAACATGGCAACGACATCCGTCCCGGCGCGCCGCGGCGCAAGCGCGCAAGTCAAGGAATACATCTTCGCCTGGGAAGGCAAGGACAAGACCGGCAAGACCGTGCGCGGCGAAATGCGCGCCGGCGGCGAGACCATCGTGAACGTGACCCTGCGCCGCCAGGGCATCATGGTCACCAAGGTCAAGAAGAAGACTTATCGCAGCGGCAAGAAGATCCAGGACAAGGACCTGACCCTGTTCACGCGCCAGCTGGCCACGATGATGAAGGCCGGCGTGCCGCTGCTGCAATCGTTCGACATCGTCGGCAAGGGCCACTCGAACCCGTCCATGTCGAAGCTGATCATGGACCTGCGCGCGGACATCGAGACGGGCACCAGCCTGAACAACGCCTTCCGCAAATACCCGCTGTACTTCGACCCGCTGTTCTGCAACCTCGTCGGCGCCGGCGAGCAGGCGGGTATCCTGGAAGACCTGTTGACGCGCCTGGCGATCTACAAGGAAAAAACACTCGCGCTGAAGAGCAAGATCAAGGGTGCGCTGATGTACCCATGCGCGATCATGGCGATCGCCTTCATCGTCACGGCCGTGATCATGATCTGGGTGGTGCCCGCATTCAAATCCGTGTTCTCCAGCTTCGGCGCGAACCTGCCGGCGCCGACGCTGATCGTGATGGGCATCTCCGACTTCGTCGTGCAATGGTGGTACATCATCTTCGGCTCGATCTTCGGCGCCCTGTACTTCTTCTTCCAGTCCTGGCGCCGCTCGCTCAAGATGCAGCAATTCATGGACCGCGTGCTGCTGCGTCTCCCCATCTTCGGCGAAGTGATACGCAAGGCCACCATCGCCCGCTGGACCCGCACGCTGGCGACGATGTTCGCGGCCGGCGTCCCGCTGGTCGAGGCGCTGGACTCGGTCGGCGGTGCTTCCGGCAACAACGTCTACCTGGACGCGACGAAAAAGATCCAGACGGAAGTCAGCACGGGCACGAGCCTGACGGCCGCGATGCAGAACGCCAATGTCTTCCCGAATATGGTCACGCAGATGGTGGCCATCGGCGAAGAATCCGGCGCGCTGGACGGCATGCTCGGCAAGGTGGCGGACTTCTACGAGGAAGAAGTGGACGAGGCCGTCAAGGCGCTGTCGTCGCTGATGGAGCCCTTGATCATGGTCGTGCTGGGCGTGCTGATCGGTGGTCTGGTCATCGCGATGTATTTGCCGATCTTCAAGCTGGGCTCGGTGGTGTAACGGCGGGTCGAGCCACTGAACGGCCGTCCGCCACGGATTTCCTCGCCATTGTGCGCTACCGCACCGTGCTGCAAGGCAATGACTGATAAGTTGAGAACGAATGTTCACAACTTATCGGTCAATTCCAATGCCCTCTTGCCCCGAATGCGGTTCCACCTATATACGCCGGATCGCGCGTACTCCCCTGATGCGTATCCTGTGGAGCAGCGAGCACATCCTGTGCAGCGACTGCGGGGAACGCTCGCTGGTGTTTCCAAAGCTCAGGAAGTTCGTCACGAGAAGCCGGACGCCGGTCCGGCAAGCACGCATCAAGCCGAACAGCCCGCTTCATCCCTGACCCCGTTCGAACCCGGCCAAGCCACCGAACCGCTCGACGGCAAAGTCGATGAACAACCTGGTCCGCAGCGGCTGAAACTGCCGCGACGGATACAGCAGGTATAAATCCTGCGCCCGCGCCGACCACCCGTCCAGCACCCGCACCAGTTCCCCGCTGTCCAGCAGATCGCGGACCAGCCAGTCCGGACACACGCCGATCCCGCTGCCCAGAACCAACGCCTCGCGTATCGCCAGCGCATTGTTCACACGGAAGCGGCTCGAGACCGGCAGCCGCGCGTGTTCGCCGCCGCGGAACAAGTCCACCGTATTGCCCGGTGTCCAGGCGAAGCGAACGAAGTCGTGCGCGGATAACGCGTCCGGCTCAGCCGGCACGCCGCGCCGCGCGAGATACGTCGGTGCCGCCACCAAAAAGCGCGGCACCGTCGCCAGGTGCCGGCCGATCGCATCCGGCGGCAAGGTGCCGCCCAGCCGGAATGCGACGTCGACGGCTTCCTCGACGAGATCGACGAAGCGGTCGTTGAGGATCAGTTCGACGTCGATGGCGGGATGGTCCGCCATGAACCGCTGCACCATCGCGTTGATGCGGAACTGGCCCAGCGCGACGGGCGCATTGATCCGCAACAGTCCCGCCGCCTGCCCCGTCATGCCCTGGACGGCGCCCACGGCCGCGTCGAATTGCTCGATCACCCGTCGGGCGTCGGCGTGGAAACGCTGGCCCTGCTCGGTCGGGGACAGGCCGCGCGTGCTGCGCTCGAACAGGCGCACGCGCAATTGCCGCTCCAGCTGGGCCAGCCATTTGCTGACGGTGGGCTGCGTCGTGCCGAATTCGCGCGCCGCCGCGGACAGGCTGCCCAGTTCCAGGGTGCGTACGAAGACGCGCATCGCGTGCAGGGTGTCCATCGTCTTTATTCCGTATTGGAATGAGTGATCTGCGATCCTACCATCTTCATCGCCATTCCAGAATGACCTATCGTGAGCGCTCATTCCAAGGAGCTCACCATGACCCGACACAAGCCGCTCGCGGCACTCACCCTCGCCCTGGCATTCCAGGCGCAACCCGCGCTGGCGGGCGACCACTGGCTCACGTCCTGGTACGCGGCGCCGCAACCGGCCTGGGACGGCAGTTTTACGCTGCCGATGAACGTCCCGGCCCGCCTCGACGACGCGACCCTGCGCGAGACCGTCCGCCTCAGCGCCGGCGGACAACGCATCCGCCTGGTGTTCTCGAACCGGTATGGCCGCGAGCCGGTCAAGCTCGGCGCCGTGCGCGTCGGGCCGGCCGACGACGCACGCGGCGGCCGGACGCTGACGTTTTCCGGCCAGCCGGGCGTCGCCATCTTGCCGGGCGCGACGGTGACGAGCGATCCCGTCGCCTTGCCCGTGCGGCCGCTGTCCCGGCTGGCCGTGACGACCTGGCTACCGGCGCCCACGCCCATCGCCAGCTTTCACTGGGGCGCTCAACAGACCGTGCAAGTCACCATGGGCAACGACACCGCCCGGTTCGGAGGACGATTGTTCCTGAACGCCGTCATGGTCGACGCGGCGGCGCCAGGGCGCACCGTCGTCGCCCTCGGCGATTCGATCACGGACGGCAACGGGTCAACGCCGGATGCGGATCGCCGCTGGCCCGACGTTCTCGCGGAACGGCTGGCAAAGCACGGCATCGCCGTCGCCAACGCTGGTATCTCGGGCGGCAGGCTGGCGCGCGACGGCATGGGGCAGAGCGCCGTCGCCCGCTTCGGGCGCGACGTGCTCGGCCAGCCCGGCGTGTCGGACGTGATCGTTTTACTCGGCATTAACGACATCGGCTGGCCGGGCAGCCCGTTCGCACCAGGCGAGCGCGCCGCCACGCTGGACGAGCTCACGGCCGCCTACAAGCAACTGGTCGCAGCGGCCCACGTGCGCGGCGTGCGCGTGACGGCGGGCACGTTGCCGCCGTTCGAGGGCGCCCTCGCCGGCACGCCGTACGCCGGCCACTACAGTCCTGAAAAGGAGCGCCTGCGCCAGCAACTGAACCAGTGGATCCGCACGGCCGGCGCGTTCGATGCCGTCGTCGACTTCGACGCCGTCCTGCGCGACCCGTCCAACCCGCGCCGCCTGCGGGCCGCATACGATTCGGGCGATCATCTGCATCCGGGCGACGCGGGCTACCGGGCGATGGCCGAGGCCATCGATATCGATCGCCCATCGGCCACCGCCGCGGGCGGCCCGGTAACGGGGCAGGTACGGCCCGCCGCCTTGCCTCGGCGGCAACTTCGCCCTTAAACTCGGCGTTCCGCCCATCCGCGTCGACGAGGAACGCCATGCCCAGGTCCGGAAAGCCTGCCGATTTCACGATCATCCGTTCCGCGCTGCCGGGCGTGGACGCCGTGGAAGCGCGCAGCGATCACGTGTTCGCCCGACACAGCCATGAACAGTTCGGCGTCGGCGTCATGCTGGCCGGCGGCCAGACCTCGAGCAGCGGGCGCGGCCAGGTAGAGGCACTGGCGGGCGACGTCATCACCGTGAACCCGGGCGAAGTGCACGATGGCGCCCCTCTCGGCGGCGCGCCCCGGGCATGGCGCATGCTGTACCTGCCCCAGCCGCTCGCCAGTGCCACGGCGGCCGACCTGAGCGAAGGCGCCCGCCATGAGTACGTTTTCCATGACCCGGTCGCCCGCCATGCGGCGCTGGCCGCCTGTTTTCACCACCTCTACGCGGCCGTCACCGCGCACGGCGGGGGCGACGCGGCAAACCTGTTGCGCGAGCAGTTGCTGCTGGAACTACTGCACGGCCTGCGAGACGATGGCGCGCGATCGCGGCGGACGCCGGCCACGGCCGCGATCGCGCATGCGCGGGCGATGATCGACGATGCGCCCGCCACCGCATGGTGTCTCGCCGACCTGGCCGGCGTCTGCGGGCTCAGCCGCTTCCAGCTCGTGCGCCAGTTCGCCGGCGCGACCGGGCTGACGCCCCATGCCTACCTGATCCAGCGCCGCATCGAAGCGGCGCGCGCCCTGCTCGCGCGCGGCGTGGCCCTGGCGGACGCGGCGGCGGCCAGCGGCTTCGCCGACCAGAGCCACATGACGCGCATCTTCATCCGCACCTACGGCGTCACGCCCGGCACCTACGCGGCGGCACTGGCGTAACACCGCCCGCAATTTCGTTCAATACCGGCGCCGCGCCGGCGGCTATCGTGCGTTCCCTGTCACTGAAAGGAGAACGTCGTGTCCGCTAAAACCCTTGGGTATGTGTACCTGGCGCTGGCCATGCTGCTCGTCGGCAGCACCGTCGTGGCCAGCAAGATCGCCGCCGGCGCCCTGCCGCCGTTCACGGCCACGGCCCTGCGTTTCGCGCTCGCCCTGCCCTGTTTTCTCTTGCTGTTGCGCGTGACCGGCACGCCCGTGCCGCGTCCCGGCAGGCGCGACGGGGCGATCCTCGTCCTGCAGGGACTGGCCGGCACCGCCGGGTACACGGCGCTGCTGATGGCGGGGTTGCGCGCCACGTCGGCGGCCGACGCCGGCGTCATCCTCGGCACGCTGCCTGTCGTCGCGACCGTCGCCGCCGTGGCCCTTCTCGGCGAACGGCCGCGGCCCATGCTGCTCGCGACCGTCGCGCTGGCGAGCGCCGGGCTGTTCGTCCTGCATCGGCAACCGGCGGGCACCGCCGCCGGTTCGATGTCCGGCAATGCGCTCGTGTTCGGCGCCGTGGTGTGCGAAGCCTGCTTCATCCTGCTCAACAAGCGCTTGCGCGTCGCCGTGCCGCCCCTCGCCCTGTCGACGCTGATGAGCGCCATCGGCCTGGCGGCCTCCCTGCCGTTCGCGCTGGCCGAAGCGGCGTGGACCGCCCCCGTCGCGTCGTCCGCACTGCTCGCCGTCGGCTATTACGCGCTGTTGCCGACCGTCGGCGGCTTCCTGCTCTGGTACGCGGGGGCGGCCCGGGTCGCCGCGACGGAAGCGGCGCTGTTCACGGCGCTGGCACCGGTCGCCGCGCTGCTGCTCGCGACCCTGCTGCTGGGCGAGCCGGTGGGATGGCGGCAACTGGCCGGCATCGCATTCGTCCTTGCGGCGGTGGGTGCGCTGGCCTTCGCCAAGGAGCGATGAGGGTATGTTTTACTTCGCGCAGGCCTTGCCGCCGACGCCGTGGTAACCCTTCGCCTTGGCGTCGGCTTCCGCCATGTATTCGCCCTTCTTGGTCTTGCCGTAGTACTTGTCCCCTTCGCAGTGGTAGACCTTGCTGGAACTGTTCGCCCAGACCTTGCCCGCGCCGCCGCCGGGCGCCTGCTCCTTTTGCGCCTGCGCCGTCTTCGACGCCTTCGCGGCGGCGGGGGCGCCGTGGCTCGCGGCATGCGGCGCCGCATCCGGTGCGAGCGGATTCGGCACGGTCGTCTGGGCAAATGCCGCGGCTGCCGTCAATGCGCCGAGCAGCAATACGAGATGTCTTTTCATGGTTTCTCCATAGGATTTGCGAACGTCGTCCTCCACGGACGAGCCGCATCATATTCCCACACGACATGACAAAACGAAAAAATGACCAAACCGTAACGTGTGCGCGCCTGGCGCAGAGCTATCATTTGCATGCGTTGTACATACATTGGAACGGTCATGGAACAGACGGACCGCCGCATGCCGCCGCACGCGTCGAACGATGGCGCGCAGCCGCGACACCCGGACGCGATCCCGCGCGCCGGGCGCCGTTGCGCGCCGCCTTAGGATTGGCGCCATGTCCAGCACGCCGCCCGACCTCGACGACATCGGCCCGCTGCTGCGCACCGACGCGGCGCCGGCGCGCCCCGCGTCCGCGCCGGACCTCACGCGCCGCTTCGTGCTCGGCACCCGCACCTGGACCTTCGTCGTCCTGCTCGGCCTGTACGTCCTGCCGGGACTCGTCGGCCACGAACCTTGGAAACAGGACGAGACGTATATCGCGGACATCGTGCGCAATATGCTGGCGACCGGCGACGCGGTCGTGCCCCGGATGGCGGGCGAGGCGTTCATGGAAAAGCCGCCGCTGTTCTACTGGGTCGCGGGCGCGCTCGCGACGTTGACGTCGCCCGTGCTGCCGCTCGCCGACGGCGCGCGCCTGGCCACCGGCGCGTTCGTCCTGCTGGCCTGCGCGGCCATGGCGCAGTGCGGCCGGCGCTGGGTCGATGCGCAGTTCGGGCGCACGACCGTCTTCGTGCTGCTCGCCTGCTTCGGGATGGCCGCGTTTGCGCACCTGATGCTGACCGACACGGCGCTGCTCGCGGGGATCGCCATCGGCATGGCGGGCCTGCCGCGCTGGCGCACGCGGCCCGGCGCCAGCGGCCTGCAGATCGGCACCGGCGTCGGCATCGGGTTCCTCGCCAAGGGCCTGCTCGCGCCCGGCGTGTTCGGCCTCGCCGCCGTGCTGCTGCCGCTGTGCTTTGCGCGCTGGCGCGCGCCCGCCTATGCGCGTACCGTGCTCGTCGCGCTGCTGGCCGCGCTGCCGTGGCTGACGCTGTGGCCGGCCGCGCTCTGGCTGCGCGCGCCGAACCTGTTCCACGACTGGCTCTGGACGAACAACATCGGACGCTTCGTGGGGTTTTCCGTCCCCGTGCTGGGCGCGGCGCACGATCCCGGATTCTGGGCGAAGAACCTGTGGTGGATCACGTTCCCGGCGGCGCCGCTCGCCGTGCTCGCGCTGTGGCGCGGACGGGGCGCGTGGCGCACGGACGAGCGCATGCAGTCGGCCGCCGTGTTCGCGGCGGTCGTCTTCGGCGTGCTGGTCGCCTCGGCCTCCGCGCGCGACGGCTATGCGCTGCCCCTGTTGCCGCCGCTGGCGCTGCTCGGCGCACGCAGCGCCCTCGCGCTCGCCCCGCGCGTGGAGCTCGCGTGGTGCGTGGGCGCGCGCGTCCTGTTCGGCGGCATCGCCGCGGCGCTCTGGCTCGCGTGGACCTATATCATGCTGGCGCACGATCCGCTGCGCCTGCGCGCACTTGCCGACCTGCTGCCGCCGCATCCCGACCGGCACCTGCACGTCGCGGCGCTCGCCTGCGCGCTGGCCGCGACGGCCGGCGCGGCCTGGCTCATGGTGTTTTACCCGCGGCGCCAGGCGGCGTTGCAGACGTGGGTGACCGGGATCGCGCTGTGCTGGCTGCTCGCGGCGACGCTGTTCATGCCGTGGGCCGACGAGGTCAAATCCTATCGCGGCGTTTTCGGTGCGCTGCGGCCCGCGCTCGGGCCCGGATGCGTGGCGAGCTACGGCGTCGCCGAAAGCGAACGTGGCATGCTCCACTACTACGACGGCATCGTCACGGAACGGCTCGGGACGCGGCCGTCATCCGCCTGCACGCAGATCCTGCTGGAGAATCCGGAAGGCCGGCTGCCGCAGTGCAGCGACGCGGGATCGTGGCAACCGGTGTGGGACGGCGCCCGCCCGGCCGATCGCCACGAACACTTCTGGCTGTTCCGGCGCGCGCCCGGCGCGGCCCGGTGCACGGACCGCGATTGACGCACGGCGATGGCCGGGATCGCCGCCGCGACATCCCTGGCGGGCGCCACGCCCGGACCGTATTGACGGCATCGAACCACGAACGGACAGGGTCGGGGCGCCATACGTGGCGGCGACGCGTCACGACGCTGCCCAAAGGACGGGAAAACCCCTAGAATAGTTGATTCACGGAATCAGCCACCCATCGGAGCATCATGTCACCGGAAATCCTGCTCTTCGCCGCCCCGGCGACTCTCGCCGCGACCCTCGCCGCTGCCCTGTTCGGCCTGTTGATCGGCAGCTTCCTGAACGTGGTCGTGTACCGCCTGCCCGTGATGGCGCAGCGCGAACTCGACAACTACATCGCGCACGAGGCCGGCAAGGAATTGCCACACCCGGACCGCTTCAACCTGATGGTGCCCCGCTCCGCCTGCCCCCATTGCGGCCACCAGATCACGGCGCTGGAAAACATCCCCATCGTCAGCTGGCTGTTCCTGCGCGGGAAGTGCAGCGCCTGCAAGGCGCCGATCTCGCCGCGCTATCCGGTCGTGGAAGCCGTCACGGGGCTGCTGTCGGCCGTGCTGATCTGGCATTTCGGCAGCGGCTGGCTGGGCCTGGCGAGCCTCGTGTTCGCGTACTTCCTGATCTCGATGACCTTGATCGACTACGACACGAAGACGCTGCCGGACGACCTCACCTACCCGCTCTTGTGGCTGGGCTTGCTCGTCAACCTGGGCGGCACCATCGTCCCGCTGCGCGACGCCGTCATCGGCGCGATGGCCGGCTACCTGTCGCTGTGGGCCGTGTACTGGCTGTTCAAGCTCGCCACGGGCAAGGAAGGCATGGGCTACGGCGACTTCAAGCTGCTCGCCGCGCTGGGCGCGTGGATGGGCTGGACGATGCTGCCGACCATCATCATCCTGTCGTCGGTCGTCGGCGCCATCGTCGGCATCGGCCTGATCGTGTTCGCGCGGCGCGACCGCAATAATCCGATCCCGTTCGGTCCCTATCTCGCGGCGGCTGGTATGATCGCACTCTTGTACGGAACACCATTGACCCGCTACGCGCAGGGTTTCCTGGCCTAGCCTCCCGGCCAGGCCCGAGGTACGCATGCACACACCAGGCCCGGCCGTTTCAACTCCTCAATCCGCCCCCCGTTTCGCGGTGGGCCTCACCGGCGGCATCGGCTGCGGCAAGACGACCGTGGCCGACCTGTTCGGCGCGCGCGGCGCCGCCGTCATCGACACCGACCGGATCGCCCACGGCCTGACGGCCCCGCACGGCGCCGCGATGCCCGCGCTGATCGAAGCGTTCGGCCCCGCATACGCCACCCCCGACGGCGCCCTCGACCGCGCCCGGATGCGCGCCCTCGTGTTCTCCGATCCGGACGCGCGCACCCGCCTGGAAGCCATCCTGCACCCGCGCATCCGCGAAGCGACGGCCGCGGCCGCGCTGCTGGCGGGCGGTCCATACACGATCTTCGTCGTCCCTTTGCTGATCGAATCGGGCACGTGGCGCGAACGCGTGGCGCGCGTGCTCGCGATCGACTGCTCCGAAGACACGCAGGTGGCGCGCGTGATGGCACGCAACGGGCTGGCGGAGGAACAGGTCCGCGCCATCATGGCGGCCCAGGTGTCGCGCGCGCGCCGGCTGGAAGAAGCGGACGACGTGATCCGCAACGACGCCGGCGTCGACGCGCTGCTGCCGCAAGTGGAGCGCCTGCACCGGTTTTATCTCGACGCAGCGGAAAAATTGGCAGGACAACCAAGCCAGCGTTTGTAATTTTGTGCATCATGGTTCAGAATCACGTGGTTGCCAGCCTACATTCTTAAGGATGTCATTTTGATCGTCTACGAATACCCATTCAACGAGCGCATACGCACGTTGTTGCGGCTGGAGGACCTGTACGAGAAGTTCAAATTCTTTGTAGCGCAGGACCATCCTCTGCAGCACCATGTCGCGCTCGCGACGATCTTCGACATGCTGGAAGTGGCGGGCCGCGCGGACCTCAAGTCCGACCTGCTGCAAGAGCTGGAACGCCAGAAGCAAAGCCTGCTGGGCTACCGCAGCAATCCCGCCGTCGCCAAGGACATGCTCGACGCGGTGCTGGCCGAACTCGACGCCGTCAGCAACGCCCTCGTCAACGCCCAGGGCAAGACGGGCCAGAACGTGCGCGACAACGAATGGCTGATGAGCATCCGCGGCCGCACGATCATCCCCGGCGGTGCCTGCGAATTCGACCTGCCCTCCTACTACGCGTGGCAGCGGCGTCCGGCCGAACAGCGCTACGCCGACATCACGGCCTGGTTCGCGCCGCTCGCGCCGCTGTTCGACGCGCTGGCCCTCGTGCTGCGCCTGCTGCGCGATTCCGGCGGCCCCGTCAAGATGATCGCCGTGGCCGGCAGCTACCAGCAGATGCTGCAGGGGAAGGTCTACCAGATGCTGCGGCTGTCCGTGGATGACGCGCTGGGCGCGATCCCCGAGATCTCCGCCAACAAGTACATGCTGTGGGTGCGCTTCACGACCCAGGGCGGCGATTTGAAACCGAAGCCGCTGGAAGAAGACGTCCCGTTCGAGCTCACGCTCTGCAATTTCTGATCACCGATTTTTTTAGAAGCACACCATGACCGTCGTATCCTGCCCCACCTGCGGCAAGAAGGTCGAATGGACGGAGGCCAACAAGTTCCGCCCGTTCTGTTCCGATCGCTGCAAGCAAATCGACCTGGGCGCCTGGGCCGAAGAGAAGTACACGATCCCCGGCGCGCCGCCGGGCGACGCCGACGACGATTCCGTCTCGAAGGAATAAGCGCTTACCAGGGAGGTCGCATGCCATTCGTCACGCTCACCGTCCGCAAGCCCAAGAACGCCGAATTCAAGGACAAGGTGTTCGCCGCCGTCCACGCCGCGCTCGTCGCGACCGGCGTGCCCGACACCGACAAGTTCCAGCGCGTGCTGGAACTCGATGCGGCCGACTTCCGCTACGACAGCCGCTACCCCGACGTGACGACGACGCGCACGGACGACTTCGTGCTGATCGAGATCGTCTGGTCGGTCGGGCGCAGCGTGAAGGTCAAGAAGACGCTGCTGGCCGAGCTGATGGACCACCTGCGCGCATCCGGCTTCGATCCGGAAAACGTCATGGTCGTGTTCAAGGAGACGAACTGGGAAAACTGGTCGTTCGCGGGCGGGCGGATCCTGCACACCTGAAGCGCGCCGCGCTGGCCGCGATCGGCTTCGACCGGCCAGGTCGGCGGCCATGGCTGCAAAGGCCAGTTAGCTGTGCGGACCGATGTTGCCCGATCCGGTGAACGACCAGGGTCTATCTGACTGACGAAAGGCCAGCGGCATCGGTTTTTACGTCGTTCCCGCGGCGGCGGAAACCCGGGTTTGCGAGACCGTCCCCTGCGCGGGATACCGCACCTGGTCCAGCCATGCCAGCAACGGAATGGTGGCCGGCAGCAGGGGACTGACGGCATACGCGCCCTGCCAGGCGAACGCCTGCCCTTCCAGGCTTTGCGGCTCGCCGTCCCATTCGCGGCTGATGTAGAAGTACAGCCGCACGTGCGCATGCTCGTACACGTGTTCGACGCAGCACCACGGCTCGGCCGAGATCACGTTCACGCCCAGCTCTTCGACGAACTCGCGCTGCAGCGCATGGAAGATGTCTTCGCCCGGCTCGACTTTCCCGCCCGGGAATTCCCAGTAGCCGGCATACGGCTTGCCGTCGGGGCGCTGGCCCAGGAGCACGTCGCCGTTCGGGCGCATCAGGACGCCCACGGCGACGTCCACCGGTTTCGAGGTGATATCAATGCGCGCCTCAGACATCGACCTGTTCCTGTGCCGGCGCGGGCGGCAGCTTGCCGGCGTAGTCCTTGGCGAACTGCCAGGCCACGCGGCCCGAGCGCGAGCCGCGGCCCAGCGCCCAGCGCAGCGCGTCGCCGCGCGCGGACGCGATCTGCGCCGGCGTGCAGCCGAAGCTCGCCAGCCAGTGGCCGACGATGTCCAGGTAGTCGTCCTGCTTGAACGGATAGAACGACAGCCACAGGCCGAAGCGCTCGGACAGCGAGATCTTTTCCTCGACCGTCTCGCCCGGATGCAGGTCGCCGTCGTCCGTGTGCTTGTAGCTCGCGTTGTCCGACATCCTTTCCGGCATCAGGTGCCGCCGGTTCGACGTCGCGTAGATCACCACGTTGTCCGACTGCGCCGCGATGCTGCCGTCCAGCGCCACCTTCAGCGCCTTGTAGCCCGCTTCGCCCTCTTCGAAACTGAGGTCGTCGCAAAAGATCACGAAGCGCTCCGGGCGGCCGGCGACGATGTCGACGATGTCCGGCAGGTCGGCCAGGTCGGCCTTGTCGACTTCGATCAGGCGCAGGCCCTGCGGCGCAAACTGGTTCAGGCACGCCTTGATCAGCGACGATTTGCCGGTGCCGCGCGCGCCCGTCAGCAGGACGTTGTTGGCCGGGCGCTTCGCCACGAACTGGCGCGTGTTCTGCTCGATCTGGTCCTTCTGCGGGCCGATGTGCTGCAGGTCGGCGAGGCGGATGTTCGACGCGTGCGCCACCGGCTGCAGGTATTTGACGTTGCCGCTGCCCGCGCGCTTGCGCCAGCGATAGGCATAGCCGTGCCGGAAGTCCGGATCGCGCGGCGCGGCGGGCGGCAGCAAGGCCTCCACGCGCGCCAGCAGGGCTTCGGCGCGGTGCAGGAAGTTATCCAGCTGGTTCATCGGCTCAGGAACGGTAGTCGGCGTTGATCGAGACGTAGTCGTGCGACAGGTCGCAGGTCCACACGGTTGCCTCGGCCTCGCCGCGCGCGAGCACGACGCGCACGAGGATCTCGGCCTTCTTCATCACGCGCTGGCCATCCTCTTCCTTGTAGTCCGGGTTGCGGCCGCCGGCCTTCGCGACCAGCACGTCGTCCAGGTACAGGTCGAGCTTTGCCGTGTCGAGATCGTCGACGCCCGCGTAGCCGATGGCGGCCAGGATGCGGCCCAGGTTCGGGTCGGACGCGAAGAACGCGGTCTTCACGAGCGGCGAGTGGGCGATGGCGTAGGCGATCTTGCGGCACTCTTCCATGTCGCGGCCCTGCTCCACCGTGATGGTGATGAACTTGGTGGCGCCTTCGCCGTCGCGGATGATCTGCTGCGCCAGGTGGCGCGCAATGCCGCTGACGGCGTCGCGCAGCGCCGCGTAGTGCGGGCTGTCGGTCGAATCGACGACGAGCGTGCCGGCGCCCGTGGCGACGAGGATGAAGGAATCGTTGGTCGACGTGTCGCCGTCGATGGTGATGCTGTTGAACGAGCGGTCGGCCGCGTACTTCACCAGTTCGTCGAGCACGGGCTGCGCGACTTTCGCATCGAACGCCAGGTAGCCCAGCATCGTCGCCATGTTCGGCTTGATCATGCCGGCGCCCTTGCTGATGCCGGTCATCGTGACGGCGTGGCCGTCAATGGTCGTCGTGACCGACGCCGCTTTCGGCTGGGTGTCCGTGGTCATGATGGCTTCGGCCGCGTTGAACCAGTTGTCCGCCTTCAGGTTCGCGATCGCGGCCGGCAGGCCCGCGACGATCTTTTGCACGGGCAGCGGTTCCAAGATCACGCCCGTGGAAAACGGCAGCACCTGCTGCGCGTCGAGGCCCAGCAGGCGCGCCACTTCGGCGCACGTGGCCTGCGCGTTCGCGAGGCCCGGCTCGCCCGTGCCCGCGTTCGCGTTGCCCGTGTTGACCACCAGCGCGCGGATCGGCTTGCCGCCCGCCTTCACCGCCTCGAGATTCGCCTTGCTCACCTGGACCGGCGCCGCGCAGAAGCGGTTCCTGGTGAACACGCCGGCGACGGTCGCACCTTCGGCGAGCTTCATCACCAGCACATCCTTGCGGTTCGGCTTCTTGATGCCGGCTTCGGCGTAACCGAGTTCGATGCCGGCGACGGGTTTCAGGTCGGCGGCGACGGGCAGAGGGGAATTGACGGCCATGGCGTTCTCTAATGAAAAGATGGAAAGAAGGTGCGGTATTGTACCGCCTGCGCGAGACAGGCACGGTCCGCCGGTGCGTACGTCGCCCCCGCGCAGGCGGGCGCCCGGTTTGCTTGCGTACCGACGGCCCGGGAACGACGACTCACCTGTTAATACACACTTAAGTCGGCCAATTGATAATCGGCAACACCACCCATCCGGCGATGCCGTTTTGGTAAGATGTTCCATCCACCGGAGAAGCCATGACCGACAACCAACGCGATGTGCTGAGCGCCTGCTTTTCGCTGGCGATCGTCCTGTTCGCCCTGCTCGTGACGCAACGCTTCATCCTGCCGCTGCTGTGGGCCGCCATCCTGTGCATCGCCACGTGGCCGCTGTACGTGCGGGTCCGCACGGCGCTGGGTGGCCGCACCATCCTCGCGGCGGCCCTCGTCACCCTCGCCGCCGCCATCGTCTTCATCATCCCGCTCGCGCTGGGCGTCACGCAGGCCGCGCGCCAGGCGCCGGCGCTGGCCCAGCTGGTCGCCAGCGCCAACACCGAAGGCCTCGCCGCGCCGGAATGGCTGCACCGCATTCCGTTCGCCGGCGACGCCGTCTACAACTGGTGGCTGGCCACGCTCGGCCAGCCGCACGGCCTCGCGCACCTGCTGCAGGACGGTTCCGTCGGCCGCATGCAGACGGCCAGCGAAGTGCTCAAGCGGGTCGGCAGCGGCGTCATGCACCGCCTGGTCGACATGCTGTTCGCCTTCCTCTGCCTGTTCTTCTTCTACAAGGACGGCACCGCCCTGCAGCGCCAGACGGACGCCATCGGCGCCGACCTGATCGGCGTGCGGCGCTGGACGCTGTTTTCGCTGAAGGTGCCCGTCGCCGTGCGCGCCACCGTCAACGGCCTGGTGCTCGTCGGCCTCGCGGAAGGCGTCCTGCTCGGCATCGGCTACCAGCTCGCGGGGCTGCCGTCGGCCGTGCTGTGGGCCGCGGCGTCGGGCGTCCTCGCCATCATCCCGTTCGGCGCCCCGCTCGCGTTCTGCGCCGCCGCCGGCCTGCTGGCGTGGCAGGGCGCGACGATCGCCGCGATCGCGATCCTCGTGCTGGGCTTCATCATCCTGTTCGTGGCCGACCATTTCGTGCGCCCGGCGATGATCGGCAACGCCACGCAACTGCCGTTCATCGCCGTCCTGCTGGGGATCCTCGGCGGCGTCGAGACGCTCGGCCTCATCGGCCTGTTCGTCGGCCCCGTCGTGATGACCCTGTTCGTCACCCTGTGGCACGAGGAGCGCAGCTTCCGCGACGCGAAAGCCCTTGACCCTGACGTCGCGTGAGCCTCGAGACTGTCCCCACGCTGAAGAACGGAGACGAACGATGCTGAAAGTGGGAGAGCTGGCCGCCCTGGCCAACCTGACGGTGCGCACGCTGCACCACTACGACAGCATCGGCCTGCTCCGTCCGCAAGCGCGTTCCGATGCCGGCTACCGGCTCTACGACCGCGACGACGTGGCACGCCTGCACCGTATCCAGGCCCTGCGCGCGTTCGGCCTGAGCCTTTCCGACATCGCCCTCACGCTGGACAGTCCGGCCGGCTCGCCGCTGGCGATCGTCGACCGCCAGTTGGCCGCGCTCGAAGTCCGCATGGCGGAAGCGACGCGGCTGCGCGACCAGCTGCTGCGCGTGCGCGCGCAACTCGTGCGCGGCAGCGCGCCGGACCTGTCCACGTGGCTCACCACATTGGAAAACACCATGGACATGACGAACGTGTACGAACGCTATTTCACCAAGGAGGAACTGGACCGCCTGCCGCTGGTCAGCAACGACGCCGCGAAGGCGCAATGGCAGGGGATGGTCGAACAGGCGCGCGGCCTGATCGACTCGCAGGTCCCGCCGGATGCCGACGCCGCCCGGGCCTTCGCCCTGCGCTGGCTGCAGGCGTTCGCGCGCGACACCGGGAACGACC
Source organism: Massilia luteola (assembly GCF_034420155.1). NCBI lineage: Bacteria > Pseudomonadati > Pseudomonadota > Betaproteobacteria > Burkholderiales > Oxalobacteraceae > Massilia > Massilia luteola. Next base: position 69,612 of record NZ_JAXOFN010000011.1, on the reverse strand, counting down.
CGGCGCTGACGGCGAAACTCAACATGATGGTCGAGCGCGAACTGGACGCCGTCGGCATGCCGGCGTCCGTGATGCAGTACGTGCACGCGGCCATCGGTGAACTGAAGCTGGAGACGTGGGCAAAATATGTGCGGCCGGAGGTCGTCGAACGCATGCGCCGCCACTACGCGACCCGCGGCCACGAGTGGACGCCCCTGATCGCACAGATGCAGGCCGAGATGCAGGCCGATCCCGATGCGACCGGCCCGCGGGCGGGCGCGCTCGCGCGCCAGTGGATGGACCTGTTCCACGACATGGTCGGCCGCGACCAGCAGGACATCGACGCCTTCCGCGCCGCCAGCGCGACCGATCCCCTGCTGCGCATGGGATCGGGCATCGGCGGCGAAAGCATCGACTGGCTGCGCAAGGTGATGCAGGCGCAGCGGCCCTCGGCCGTCAAGGACGGCAACGATGCAGCTTAACTGCGCATCTTAACCCCGCGGCTCGTCGCCGGGCGCCGGGCGCGCGATCCGCTCCGCGCGCTGGGGCAACAGCAGCACGAGCAGCAGCATGCCGGCGACGAGCGCCGCGGACGCCGTGTAGCGGCTCAGCGCGAGGCCGCCGGCGGCGACGGGCTTGTCGAGGAAATCGCCGACCGTCGCGCCCAGCGGCCGGGTGAGGATGAACGCGGCCCAGAACAGCGCGGTGCGCGACGTGCGCGTCCAGAAATACAGCGCCAGCACGACGACCAGTCCCGCCGCGAACAGCACCGCGCCGCCGCCATAACCGAGGCCCCAGCCGGTGTCCGGATCGGCGACCCAGTCGCCGAGCGCCGTGCCGAGGGTCTGGGAAAACAGAATCGTGATCCAGTAGTACACCTCGGCGTCGCGCGTATCGAGCCGGTCGATCGACACCGATCCGAGCGCGCGGTGCCAGGCAAACAGCGTCGCCGCCAGCAGCGCGGCCAGCAGGGCCGAGCCGCCGAGGTAGCCGATGCCCAGCGAGCGGTCGCACAGGTCCGCGAGCGTGGTGCCGACCGTCGTGGTGGCGACGATCGCGGCCCAGAACAGCAGCGGGTGGAAGCGGGTGGCGCGGATCTGCGCGCTCAGCATGACGGCCAGCAGCGCCGCGAAGATCGCCGTGCCGGCCAGGTAGCCCAGTTCCATCGACATCGTCACGGCATCGCCCGCCGTTTCGCCAAGCGTCGTCGCAAGGATCTTGATGAGCCAGAAGCCGAGGGTCATGGCCGGGACCTTGGCGAGGTCGTAGCGGGAAGGCGGGGAGTCCATGGAAAGTGCGAAGTGAACGGTCGAGCCCCATCGTAGCGCACCCGGACCGGCCGGGACATTACGATGCGGTCACCATGAAAAAAGGCACCCGCGGGTGCCTTTCGTCGGACGTTATGACATCACGCCAGCTTGCCGTGGCAAGCCTTGAACTTCTTGCCGCTGCCGCACGGGCACGGGTCGTTGCGGCCGACCTTCATGCCCAGGTAGGTGGTGGACGGATCGTCCGCCATCGCCGTCGTGCCCGAGGTCACCGCGAGGGGTGCCATCAATTCTTCCGGCGCGGCCGTCGGATCGAAGTCGGCGTGCTGGTAGTTGACGTTTTCCAGGTGCGCCGCGGCCGCCTGCATGGCCGCTTCCGCCGCCTCGACTTCTTCGCGGGTCTGGATGCGGACGGTCATGATGGTGCGGATCACTTCGTTCTTGATCTGGTCCAGCATGGCGCCGAACAGCTCGAACGCTTCGCGCTTGTATTCCTGCTTCGGATTCTTCTGCGCATAGCCGCGCAGGTGGATGCCCTGGCGCAGGTGGTCCAGCGCGGCCAGGTGCTCGCGCCAGTGCGTGTCGATATTCTGCAGCATGACGTTGCGCTCGAAGCCGCCGAACGCTTCCTTGCCGACGATGCCGACCTTCGCCTCGTACGAGCTTTCCGCCGCGGCCAGCACGCGCTCGAGGATGTCGTCGTCGTTCAGGTTCGGCTCGTCCTCCAGCATCCGCGCCAGCGGCAGGGAGAGCGACCATTCGTCGGCCAGCACGCGCTCGAGCGTGGGAATGTCCCACTGCTCTTCCACCGACTCCGCCGGCACGTGGGCGCGCACGACGTCGGTGAACACGCCGGTACGCAGCGACGCGATCAGCTCGGAGATGTCGGCCGCTTCCAGCAGTTCGTTACGCTGGGTGTAGATCACCTTGCGCTGGTCGTTGGCGACGTCGTCGTATTCCAGCAGCTGCTTGCGGATGTCGAAGTTGCGGGCCTCGACCTTGCGCTGGGCGCCTTCGATGGAGCGGGTCACGATGCCCGCCTCGATCGGTTCGCCTTCCGGCATCTTGAGGCGGTCCATCACGGCGCGCACGCGGTCGCCCGCGAAGATGCGCAGCAACGGGTCGTCCAGCGACAGGTAGAAGCGCGACGAGCCCGGGTCGCCCTGGCGGCCGGAGCGTCCGCGCAGCTGGTTGTCGACGCGGCGCGATTCGTGGCGTTCGGTGCCGATGATGTGCAGGCCGCCCTGCGCGACGACGTGGTCGTGCAGCGACTGCCATTCCGCGCGCATTTTGGCGGCCTGCTCGGCCTTCTGCTCTTGCGCCGACGCCCCGTCGGCCTCGGAACCGGCTTCAATGAGCTGGATCTGCTTCTCGACGTTGCCGCCCAGGACGATGTCGGTACCGCGGCCCGCCATGTTGGTGGCGATGGTGATCATCTTCGGGCTGCCCGCCTGCGCGATGATCTCCGCCTCGCGGGCGTGCTGCTTCGCGTTCAGCACGTTGTGCGGCAGTCCCGCCTTGGTCAGGATGCCGGACAACAGTTCCGAGTTCTCGATCGACGTCGTGCCGACGAGGACCGGCTGGCCGCGCTCGTAGCAGTCGCGGATGTCGTTCAGCATGGCCTGGTATTTTTCCTCGGCCGTCTTGTAGACCTGGTCCTGGCGATCCTTGCGCTGGGACGGACGGTTCGGCGGGACGACGACGGTTTCCAGGCCGTAGATCTCCTGGAATTCGTACGCTTCCGTGTCCGCCGTACCGGTCATGCCGGACAGCTTGCCGTACATGCGGAAGTAGTTCTGGAACGTGATCGAGGCCAGCGTCTGGTTCTCGTTCTGGATGCGCACGCCTTCCTTCGCTTCCACGGCCTGGTGCAGGCCTTCGGACCAGCGGCGGCCCGTCATCAGGCGGCCGGTGAATTCGTCGACGATCACGACCTCATCGTTCTGCACGACGTAATGCTGGTCCTTGTGGTACAGCACGTGCGCGCGCAGGGCGGCGTACAGGTGGTGGATCAGCGTGATGTTGGCGGCGTCGTACAGCGATGCGCCTTCCGGCAGCAGGCCCATCTTCGTCAGGATGGCTTCGGCCTTCTCGTGGCCGGCCTCGGTCAGCAGCACGGTGTGCGCCTTCTCGTCCTTCGTGTAGTCGCCCGGGACCTCGATCTGGCCCTTGCCGTCCGGGGTCTCCTCGCCGATCTGCAGCGTGAGCATCGGCGGGAGTTCGTTGATCTTGTGGTACAGCTCCGTGTGGTTCTCGGCCTGGCCGGAAATGATCAGCGGGGTACGCGCTTCGTCGATCAGGATCGAGTCGACTTCGTCGACGACGGCGAAATTCAGGCCGCGCTGCACGCGCTCGCGCACGTCGTACACCATGTTGTCGCGCAGGTAGTCGAAGCCGTATTCGTTGTTGGTGCCGTAGGTGATGTCGGAACCGTAGGCTTGCTGCTTGCTGTCGTGATCCATCTGCGACAGGTTCACGCCCGTCGTCAAGCCGAGCCAGCCGTACAGGCGGCCCATCTGCTCGGCGTCGCGCTGGGCCAGGTAATCGTTGACCGTCACCACGTGCACGCCCTTGCCGGACAGCGCGTTCAGGTACACGGGCAGGGTCGCCATCAGCGTCTTACCCTCGCCCGTGCCCATCTCGGCGATCTTGCCGTAGTGGAGGACCATGCCGCCGACCAGCTGCACGTCGAAGTGGCGCATCTTCATGACGCGCTTGGCTGCTTCGCGGCAGACGGCAAAGGCTTCGACGAGGATGTCGTCCAGGGAGGCGCCCCCAGCCACGCGTTGCTTGAATTCGGTCGTCTTTGCCTGGAGATCGGCGTCCGACAGCGCTTCCATCTGCGGCTCGAGCGCGTTGATGTCGCGCACGGATTTTTGGTATTGCTTGAGCAGACGCTGGTTACGGCTGCCGAAAATCTTGGTCAGGAATGACATGCTGTGTTCTTCAAAAGTACGCCGCGAAAGGGTCCGAGGAGCCCAGGATGATAGCAAAAACACATCAACCCGAGAGCGCCAATGGCAAAAAGCCACCGATTTTATCATGCGATGCGGCCACACTTGGGGTCCGCCGGGCGGATCACAAGTGTGGCTGGCAAAAATTGTTATCAGATTGCATTCGATTACGCCATTCGCGCATGATTGCTCGCGGCATGGCGCGCGGCTGTGGTAAGGTCCGGGCATGCAGTCCACGAACAAACAGCGTCCCTTCCATATCTACGGCACCCGCGACCGCAAGACGTCGTTCGTCGCCACCGATTTCCTGCGCTCCAACGACCGCCTCGCCGCGCTGATGCCGACCGCCCTGCGCGTGGGCAACCTGCAGCGCGACGTCAAGGTGATCCTGCCGCCGATGTATGCCGGCTGCGACGTGCTGTCGTTCCAGGAAGCGACCCTGACCCTCGCCGTGCCCTCCTCGGCCGTCGCGGCCAAGCTCAAGCAGCAGCTGCCCAAGCTGCAGGCGGGCTTGCAGAAAAAGGGATGGCAGGTGGACAACGTGCGCATCAAGATCCAGATGCGGCCCAACGTGCCGGTGCGCGAGGAATTGAAGCCGTCGTCGCTGACCTTGCCACCGACGGCGGTGGAAGCGTTCGAGCAGCTGGGCGAAACGTTGCCGGAGACGCAGCAGAATGCCGCGCTGATCGCGGCGATCAGAAGATTGGCGGAGAGAAGGAAGAAGTCATAACGTCGTTGCCTCAAACGCCGTCGTTACCTTCAAGGCCGTCATTCCCGCGCGGGCGGGAACGACGTTGTTTTGGGTTACGGTCAAGATAACAGGCGGCGACTTACGTCAGCGCCCACTCCCTTTCCATCTGCGCCTCGTACGACACCGGCGCCCGCTCCTGCGCGCCGAAAGAAACGATCTCGTAGGATTCCGGATGCGCCAGCAGTTCGCGCAGCAGCAGGTTGTTCAGACCATGGCCCGACTTGTGCGCCTCGTAGCTGGCCAGCAGCGGCGCGCCGACGAGGTACAGGTCGCCGATCGCATCGAGGATCTTGTGGCGCACGAACTCGTCTTCGTAGCGCAGGCCGTCCGCATTCAGGATGCGGTACTCGTCCATCACGATCGCGTTTTCCAGCGAGCCGCCGCGCGCGAGGCCCATGCCGCGCAGGCTTTCCACGTCCTGCATGAAGCCGAACGTACGGGCGCGCGCCACGTCGTGCACGTACGATACCTTGCCGAAGTCGACGATGGCGCGCTGCGTCGTGCCGTCCACGGCCGGGTGATTGAATTCGATGAAGAAGTCGAGCTTGAAGCCATCGTACGGGCTCAGGCGCGCCCATTTCTCGTTGGCGCCGCTGCCCTGGCGGACTTCCACGGGCTTCAGCACGCGGATGAATTTCTTGGGCGTGCCCTGCTCCTGGACGCCCGCCTGCTGCAGCAGGAACACGAACGACGACGCCGAACCATCCATGATCGGGATCTCTTCGGCCGTGACGTCGACATACAGGTTGTCGATGCCGAGTCCGGCGCAGGCCGACATCAGGTGCTCGACGGTCGAGACGCGCGCATCGCCCTGCGTGAGCACCGACGCCATGCGGGTATCGCCCACGATGTCCGCATTCGACGGGAACTCGACGACGGGGTCGAGGTCGACGCGGCGGAACACGATGCCCGTATCGGCGGCGGCCGGACGCAGGGTCAGCTCGACCTTGGTCCCGGAGTGCAGGCCGACGCCTGTCGTGCGCACCAGCTGTTTGATGGTTCGTTGTTTGAGCATCGTTCGATTATATCGTAGGGCATTCGAGCCTGCCGGCGGCCCCCACCGGGCGGTGGCAGGAACACCACGTTTTCACGGATGCTCGGCCTCCGCATGCACGGTTTCGTGGCGGATCAGGTACAGGCCGCTGCCGATGATGATGGCGGCGCCCAGCAAAGTATATTCATCCGGCAAGGTTTTCCACATCAGCCAGTCGATCGCCACGCCCCATGCCAGCGCCGTGTACTCGAACGGCGCCACGACCGACGCCTCGCCATGGCTGAACGCTTCCGTCAGCGCCAGCTGGCCGAAAAAGCCGCTGACGGCCAATGCCAGGATCAGCAGCCAGTCCCCGGCCTGGACGGGCACCCAGTGCGGCGCGGCCAGCGGCGTCGCACCGATGGACATCAGGACCATCAGCCAGAACATCATGTGCTCGCCGCGGTCGGTGCGCGCCAGCACGCGGCCCGCGACGGCCGACACGGCATAGCACACGGCCGACGCCAGCACGGCGAGCCCGCCCAGCGTGAAGAAGCCGGCGCCGGTCGGCCGCAGCACGACGAGCACCCCGGCCATGCCGACGGCGATCGCGATCCAGCGCGCGCCGTTCACGCGCTCGCCCAGCACGAACACGGACAGCGCCGTGATCAGGATCGGACCGACGAAGAAGATCGAATACGCCTCGGCCAGCGACAGCGTCTTGAGGCCGTAGGTGAACAGCGACAGCATCGCGACGCCGATCGCGCCACGCAGCAGGTGCAGCGGCCAGCGGATGCGCAGCAGCGAGCGCTGGCCGCCGCGCCAGAACAGATAGGCGGCGACGAGCGGCAGCGCGGACAGCGCGCGGATCGCCGCCACCTGCATCGGCGGGAAGTGCGCGGACAGCAGCTTCATCGTCATGTCCATGAGCGAGAACATGGCGACGCAGACCAGCATCGCGCGGATGCTGCGCATATTCCCCGCCATCCGGCTCACAGCCGCTTCTCCATGAAGATCGACAGCGGGTCCGCGCGGTAATCGCCGAACGGCGCACAGCGCACGAAGCCGGCGCGTTCGTACAGGGCGATGGCCTCGGGCTGGTGGATGCCCGTCTCCAGGCGCAGCATGCCCAGGGCCGACATCCTGGCGAACATGACGAGGTGCTCCAGCAGCTTGCTGCCGGCGCCCAGGCCGCGGCGCTGCGCGTCGACGAACATGCGCTTCACCTCGCCGTAACCGGCGCGATTGACGAGCGCCGCGCAGCCGACCGCGCCGCCGTCGACGTCGCGCGCGACGAGGAACAGCACGTCGCCCTGCATGAGCGACGCGATGTCCATCAGGTGGTTGCTCTCGGCCGGGTACAGCGCGGCGCAGTACGCGTCGAGGCGCGCGAGCAGGTCGCGCACCTCGGGCTGGTCCGGTGTTTCGGCGTTGATGATCAACGGTCGATCAGCCCAGTTGCTTGAGCAGCGTCTCGGCCGACGACACGTCGAAGCCGCCGCTTTCCACGTTCAGCTGCTTGACGACGCCGTCCTGCACCAGCATCGAGTAGCGCTGGGAACGGACGCCGAAGCCCTTCGCGACGAGGTCGAATTCCAGGCCCAGCGCCTTGGTGAACGCGGCGCTGCCGTCGGCCATCATGCGCACGATGCCGGTGGCCTTCTGGTCGCGGCCCCACGCGCCCATCACGAACGCGTCGTTGACGGAGATGCACCAGATCTCGTCGACACCCTTGGCCTTCAATTGGTCGGCCAGCTGGATGTAGCCGGGCAGGTGCTGGGCCGAGCAGGTCGGCGTGAAGGCGCCCGGCAGGCCGAAGATGGCGATGGTCTTGCCTTTCGCGAGGTCGGCCACGTCGAACGTGTTCGGGCCGAGCGCGCAGCCTTCGGTCTCGACGTCGATGAATTCCTGCAGGGAGCCTGCGGGCAGGCGGTCGCCGATCTGGATGGTCATGGTGGTGTTCCTTTCAAGTTTTCAGAACCCGCAAGTATGCCTGAACCAAACAAAACCGGGGTCAGAGCCCTTTTTTTGGCAACAGCCCTCAGGCCATTTCCAAAATTCGGGCTCTGACCCCGGTTTAAAAACGAAAGGCCAGGCTGCTTGGAACAGCCTGGCCCCGCATCATGGAGCGCCGGTGGTCAGCCGGCGTTGGAGTCTGCTACTCAGTCGGCCTGCTTGCGCAGGAACGCCGGGATGTCGTAGGTCTCGACACCGTTGTTCTGCATCGCGCGCACCTGCTCGGACGCCTGCTCGCGGCGCCACACGGCCGGCTGCTTCATGCCGTCCATCGCGCCGGCACCGCTGGCCGCTCCCATGGTCACGCCAGCCGTCACGCCCGGGGTGCCGGACATCATCGGCGCGCCGTACGTGCCGGTGCGCAGCACCTGCTGCGGCTGCACCAGCGAGATGTTGGCCTTGTTCTTGCCGAGGCCCGTCGCGACGACGGTCACGCGCAGCTCGTCGCCCATCTCGTCGTCGTAGGCGATGCCCTGGGCGATCGCGGCGTCCGGTGCCGCGAAGGCGCGCACGGCGGCCATGACTTCCTTGATCTCCTTGCCTTTCAGGCTGCGCGACGCGGTGACGTTCACCAGCACGCCCTTCGCGCCCGACAGGTCGATACCGTCCAGCAGCGGCGACGCGACGGCCTGTTCGGCGGCGATGCGCGCGCGGTCCACGCCCGACGCGGTGGCCGTGCCCATCATGGCCTTGCCCTGCTCACTCATGATGGTCTTGACGTCGTTGAAGTCGACGTTGATGTGGCCCGGGACGTTGATGATCTCGGCGATACCGGCGACGGCGTTGTTCAGCACATCGTCCGCATGCTTCATCCAGTCCAGCATCGATTCGTCTTCGTAGATGTCTTCCAGTTTTTCGTTCAGGATGACGATCAGCGAGTCGACGTGCTTGGTCAGTTCGTTCAGGCCTGTTTCGGCGACGTCCATGCACTTCTGGCCTTCGTACGAGAACGGCTTCGAGACGACGGCCACGGTCAGCGCGCCCAGGCTCTTGGCGACTTCCGCGACGATCGGCGCGGCGCCCGTGCCCGTGCCGCCGCCCATGCCGGCGGCGATGAACACCATGTGCGCGCCGCGCAGCGCGTCCTCGATGCGCATGCGCGATTGCTCGGCCAGCTGGCGGCCGATTTCCGGACGCATGCCCGCACCCAGGCCGGACTCGCCGATCTGGATGATGTTGTGGGCGCCGGATGCGGCCAGCGCCTGGGCATCGGTGTTGGCGGCGATGAACTCCACGCCGGACACGCCCTTGTTGATCATATGCTGGACCGCATTGCCACCCGCGCCGCCAACGCCGACGACCTTGATGACCGTGCCCAATGCTGCGTTATCGACCATATCGAACTCCATGATGAACTCCTAATCTCGATGAGCCGTTTCCAAGCCCGAATTCTCACGAACGCCGTCAGAACTCGAGATTGGAAACGTGCCACTATTTTAAAAATGTTTCGTGTCCGTTACCAAGCAAAACCGTTACCAGCTGTTACTACACTCCCGAAAAGCCTCTCCCGCGTTGTGTTTACGTCCTCCACAATGCGCCGCCGCTTTTTCGGTCTCTAGAAATTCCCTAGGAACCATTCTTTCATTCGCTGCCAGACCGCCTTCACCGAACCGTCCTGACGCGTGACGATGTGTCCGCGCAGGTACTGTTTTTTCGCTTCCAGCAGCAGACCGAGGACCGTCGCATAGCGCGGGCTGCGCACGACGTCCGCCAGTTGGCCGCGGTACTCCGGCGTGCCGAGGCGCGCCGGCTTCAGGAAAATATCTTCCGCCATCTCGATCATGCCCGGCATGATCGACGAGCCGCCGGTGAGCACGATGCCCGACGAGAGCACGCCCTCGTAGCCGGACTCGCGCACGACCTGATGCACCATCGCGAACAGTTCTTCCACGCGCGGCTCGATCACGGCGGCCAGCGCCTGGCGCGACAGCGAACGGGGACCGCGGTCGCCGAGGCCCGGCACTTCCAGCGACTCGCCCGGGTCGGCCAGCACCTGCTTGGCCACGCCGTAGCGGATCTTGATCTCTTCCGCCTCGCCGGTCGGCGTGCGCAGGGCCATCGCGATGTCGCTCGTGATCTGGTCGCCGGCGATGGGGAGCACCGCCGTGTGCCGGATCGCGCCGTCACTGAAGACCGCGATGTCGGTGGTGCCGCCGCCGATGTCGATGAGGACGACGCCCAGTTCCTTCTCGTCGTTCGTCAGCACCGAATCGGCCGACGCCATCGGCTGCAGGATCAGGTCCGAGACCTCGAGGCCGCAGCGGCGCACGCACTTTACAATATTCTGCACGGCGGACACCGCACCGGTGACGATGTGCACGCGCACCTCGAGGCGGATGCCGCTCATGCCGATCGGCTCGCGCACGTCTTCCTGGTTGTCGACGATGAATTCCTGCGGCACCGTGTGCAGCAGTTGCTGGTCGGTCGGGATGTTCACGGCCTTGGCCGTCTCGATCACGCGCGCCACGTCCGTGGCCGTCACTTCCTTGTCCTTGATGGCGACCATGCCGCTCGAATTGAACGAGCGGATATGGCTGCCGGCGATCCCCGCGTACACGTTGCGGATCTTGCAGTCGGCCATCAGCTCCGCTTCCTCGAGCGCGCGCTGGATCGATTCGACGGTCGCTTCGATGTTGACGACAACGCCCTTCTTCAGACCCTTGGACTCGTGCTGGCCGAGTCCGATCACCTCGTGGCGCCCATCGGCCATCACTTCGGCCACCACCGCCACCACCTTCGAGGTGCCGATGTCGAGGCCGACGATCAGGTTCTTCGCGTCTTTTGTCATGTTTGCTGTCGCCTGCTTAAATTAGATCTGCTTTGTTGTTTTGGTATTTGTTTTTTTCTTCACCGCCGCCTTCACGGGCTTGGTCGCATCCGCCGGGATGGTGAGCGCCGCGGAGGACAGGGCCAGGCCGTTCGGATAGCGCATGTCGATCGTATCGATGCGTCCTTCCTGCAGCCTCGCCACCAGCTGGGGATAGATGCTCACCAGCCGCTGCACGCGCGTGTGCAGCGTGTCCTTGTCCTTTTCGCGTCCCAGCTCCACGCTCATCCCGTTGTCCAACCTGACCGTCCAGGCGTAGCGGTTCGACAGGCTGATCGACTCCGGCACGAGGCGGATCGGCGCGAACCAGCGGCGCAGTTCCGCAAAGCGCGTCAGCACCTCCTTTTCGCTGCCGGCCGGACCGCCGAACGCAGGCAGTGCGTGGTCCTCGTCGGCCTCGGCCAGATTGGCCGTGAACACCTCGCCCTTCACCGACAGCAGCCGGCCATCCTCGCCCCAGGTGCCGAGCGCCTCGTGCTCTTCCACCTGCACGATCAACTCGTTGGGCCACTCGCGGCGCACGCTGGCCTTGCGCACCCACGGCACCGACTCGAAGGTGGTGCGCACCTGTTCGAGGTCGGTCGTGAAGAAGTTGCCGTTGATCTTTCCGAGCACGCCATTACGCACCGTCAGCTCGTTCACGTGCTGCAGGTCCAGCCCGTACATGCTCTCGACACGCACCTCGCGCAGGGTGAACATCGGGCGCTGCGACAGCCACCACAATCCCGATCCCACGCAGGCGAGCACCGTCAGCGCGGTGATCGCGCCGGCGGTTGCGTTCAGAGCTCGCACGTCATGCCACATGTTGCTTCCCTAGTCCTTTAGGCCTTTTTCACCTGGCCGGCCTTCAAGCTGGCGGAGCGCAGGATATCCACGCACAGGTCTTCGTAACTCGTGCCCTCGGCGCGCGCCGCCATCGGCACGAGCGAGTGCGTCGTCATGCCGGGCGACGTGTTCACCTCCAGCAGGAACGGCGCGTTGTCCGACGCGCGCAGCAGTACGTCGATGCGGCTCCAGCCTTCGCAGCCGAGGGCGCGGTAGGCGTCCACCACGTGCGCCTGGATCGCGGCCGTCGTCGCCGCGTCGAGCGGCGCCGGGCAGTGATATTGCGTGTCGTCCGTGAAGTACTTGTTCTGATAGTCGTAATTGCCTTCGGGCGCGACGATCTCCACGATCGGCAGCGCGCGCGCGCCGGCCCCGGTGCCCAGCACCGGCACCGAGAATTCGCGGCCCTGGATGAACTGCTCGACCAGCACCGCCTTGTCGTACTGGCGCGCCAGGTCGACGGCCGCCTGCAGCTCGGCGGCGGCGCTGACCTTGGTGATGCCGATGGTGGAACCTTCCAGCGGCGGCTTGACGATCAGCGGCAGGCCGAGCGCCGCGACGATGCCGTCGGCGTCGACGTAGTCATCGGCGCCGATCGTGAGGTACTTCGGCGTCGGCACGCCGGCGGCCAGCCACACGATCTTGGTCGTGATCTTGTCCATGCCGACGGAGGACGCCATCACGCCGCTGCCCGTGTACGGAATGCCCAGCAGTTCCAGCGCCCCCTGCAGGGTGCCGTCCTCGCCGAAACGGCCGTGCAGCGCGATGAACACGCGGTCGAATTTTTCCGCGGCCAGTTCGGCCAGCGAACGCTCGGCCGGGTCGAACGCATGGGCGTCGACGCCTTTCGATATCAACGCCTGCAGCACGCCGCTGCCCGAGATGAGCGAGATCTCGCGCTCGGCGGACCGGCCGCCGAACAGCACGCCCACCTTGCCGAGTGCCTTCGCTTCGGTGTCTGTCATACTCACGATGCCACCTTTTGATTCGATGTCAGTTGTTGGGGGACGCCGCCGATGGAGCCGGCGCCCATGGTGAGCACGACGTCGCCATCGCGCGCCACCTTGAGGATCGTCGCCGGCATGTCGGCGATCGCTTCCACGAAAATCGGTTCGATCTGGCTGCCCGCGCGCAGCGCACGCGCGAGCGCGCGGCCGTCCGCGGCCACGATCGGGGCTTCGCCGGCCGGATACACTTCCGCCAGCAGCAGCACGTCCGGCGCGGCCAGCACCTTCACGAAGTCCTCGAACAGGTCGCGGGTACGCGAATAGCGGTGCGGCTGGAACGCCAGCACGAGGCGGCGGCCCGGGTAGGCGGCGCGCGCGGCGGCGAGCGTCACCTGGGCTTCCACCGGGTGGTGGCCGTAGTCGTCGACGAGCGTGAAGCTGCCGCCCTGCGGCAGTTCCACTTCGCCCCAGCGCGTGAAGCGCCGGCCGACGCCGTTGAATTCGCGCAGGCCCTGCGCCGTCGCTTCGTCGGGCACGCCGATCTCGCGCGCGATGGCGATCGCCGAGCACGCGTTCAGCACGTTGTGCATGCCCGGCTGGTTCAGCACGAATTCCGTGTCCGGATAACCCTGCTGGCGCACGGTGAAATGCATCTGGATGCCCTCGGCGCGCGCGTCCAGGGCACGCACTTCGGCGTCTTCCGCAAAGCCGTACGTCGTCACCGGCTTGGTCACCTGCGGCAGGATGGCGCGCACGTTCGCATCGTCGATGCACATCATGGCGCGGCCGTAGAACGGCAGGCGGTGCGTGAAGTTGACGAACGCGCCCTTCAGCTTTTCGAAGTCGTGCTCGTACGTGTCCATGTGGTCGGCGTCGATGTTGGTGATCACCTCGATCATCGGCGACAGGTTCAGGAACGACGCGTCCGACTCGTCCGCCTCGGCCACGATGTATTCGCCGGTGCCCAGCTTGGCGTTGGCGCCGGCGCTGTTCAGGCGTCCGCCGATGACGAACGTCGGATCGAGGCCGCCCTGCGCGAGCACGGACGCGACGATGCTCGTCGTCGTCGTCTTGCCGTGCGTGCCGGCGATGGCGATGCCGCGCTTCAGGCGCATCAGCTCACCGAGCATGATGGCGCGCGGGACGATCGGCACTTTCGCGGCGCGCGCGGCGACGACTTCCGGATTCGCTTCGTTGACGGCGGTGGACGTCACGACGGCGTCGGCGCCGAGGATGTTCGACGCGGCGTGGCCGATGCGCACGTTCGCGCCCAGTTCCTCCAGGCGCTGGCTGGCCGCGTTCGACGCGAGGTCCGAGCCCGACACCTTGTAGCCGAGGTTCAGCAGCACCTCCGCGATGCCGCTCATGCCGCTGCCGCCGATGCCGACGAAGTGAATGTGTTTGATCTTGTGTTTCATTGTCCGCCGTTCGCCAGTGTTTCAAGTACTTGCGCGATCGCCGCGTTGGCGTCGCGCCGCCCCACCGCCTGCGCCGCCTCGGCCATCGCCAGGCAGTCGTCGCGGGTGGTCGTTTGCAGCAGCTTCGCCAGCTGCTGCGGATTCAGTTCGCCCTGCGGCAGGTGCACCGCCGCCTTCTGCCCCGCCATCCACGTCGCGTTGTCGCGCTGGTGGCTCGTCGTGCTGGCGACGAACGGCACGAGCACGCTCGCGACGCCGGCCGCCGTCAGTTCCGAGACGGTGATGGCGCCCGCGCGGCAGATCACGAGGTCGGCGTTCGCGTATTCCGCCGCCATGTCGTCGATGAAGTCGACCACGTTGGCCTTCACGCCCGCCTGCGCGTACGCGGCGCGCAGCGCGTCGATGTTCTTCTTGCCCGACTGGTGCGTGACCACCGGACGCAATCCCTCTGGAATCAGCGCCAGCGCGGCCGGCACGCTGTCGTTGAGGACCTTCGCCCCGAGGCTGCCGCCGACGACGAGCAGGTTGAGGGGACCGCCGCGGCCGGCGAAGCGGTGGCCCGGCGCCGGCATGTCGAGGATCTCCTTGCGCACCGGATTGCCCGTGACGACGGCCTTGCCCGCGAATTTGCCATTGAGTTTGCCGAAATCGGCCGACAGGCCGAACAGCACGCGTTGCGCGATCGGCATCAGCGTCTTGTTCGACAGGAGCAGCGCGGCGTCCGCGTTCACCAGCGCCAGCGGAATGCCGCGCGCGCGCGCCATCATCCCGCCCGGCACCGTCACGTAGCCGCCCATGCCCAGCACGACGTCGGGCTTGCGCAATGCCAGGTACTTGCGGCACGACGCGAAGCTGGCCAGCAGCTTGAACGCGCCGGACACCGTGTGCGCGATGCCCTTGCCGCGCATGCCGGCGAAGTCGATGCTGTCCATGGCGATGCCGTGCTTCGGCACGATGTCGCGCTCCATGCCGTGCATCGTGCCGAGCCACGAGACTTCCCAGCCGCGCTCGCGCATCGACTGCGCGATGGCGATGCCGGGGAAGATGTGGCCGCCGGTGCCGGCCGCCATGATCATCAGTCTTTTCGGCGTGCTCATTGACGGCCTCCCCGCATCTTGACGCGGTTTTCGTAATCGATACGCAGCAGGATCGCGAGGCCCACGCAGTTGAACAGGATGCCCGAGCCGCCGTAACTCATCAGCGGCAGGGTCAGGCCCTTGGTGGGCAGCAGGCCCAGGTTCACGCCCATATTGATGAAGACCTGCACGCCGAGCCAAATGCCGATGCCTTTCGCGGTGAGACCGGCGAAGTGCTGTTCCAGTGCGATGGCCTGGCGGCCGATGTCGAAGGCGCGCTTGACGAGCCAGTAGAACAGGCCGATCACGACGAGCACGCCGACCAGGCCGAGCTCCTCGCCGATGACGGCCATGATGAAGTCGGTGTGCGCTTCCGGCAGGTAGTGCAGCTTTTCCACGCTGCCGCCCAGGCCCACGCCGAAGATCTCGCCACGGCCGAACGCGATCAGCGAGTGCGTCAGCTGGTACGCCTTGTCCAGCGCATTGCCCTCTTCCCACGGGTTCATGTACGCGAACATGCGCGCGCGCCGGAACGGCGACAGCGCGATGATGGTCGAGAACACGAGCACGAGGACGGCGCCGATGCCGCCGAACCAGATCATGTTGAAGCCGCCCAGGAACAGGATGCCCATCGAAATGCAGACGACGACGCCGAACGCGCCGAGGTCGGGCTCCAGCATCAGCAGCGCACCGACCAGCGCCATCGCGGCGGCCATCGGCATGAAACCCTTCGTCAGCTTGTGCATGTACTGCTGCTTGCGCACCGTGAAATCCGCCGCGTACAGCACGGCGACGACCTTCATGATCTCGGACGGCTGCAGCTGCATGATCTTGAGGGGCAGCCAGCGGCGCGCGCCGTTGACCGAGTGGCCCAGGCCCGGCACCAGCACGAGCGCCAGCAGCACGAGCGTGCCGACGAACATCAGCGGCGCGAACCGCTGCCAGGCCGCGACCGGGATGCGGAACACGAACAGGCCGACCACCACCGACACGACGATGAACGCGGCCTGGCGCATCAGGAAGTAGTTGTTCTTGCCCTGCAGGTAGGCGAACTTGGGTGAATCCGGCAACGCGATCGACGCCGAATACACCATCACCATCCCGAACAGCATCATGAGCAGCACGACCCAGACGAGCGGCTGGTCGTACTCCATCATGCGCGACGGCCGTGCGCGCGTCGCGATCGTCACGTCGCTCGCCGAACCGCCGAACTTGAATGGCATCTGGAACGGCATCAGATCTCCTGCCCGTTTTCGAGTGCGATGTCGCGCACGGCGTCGATGAAGACCTGGGCGCGGTGCGCGTAGTTCGCGAACATGTCCAGGCTCGCGCAGGCGGGCGACAGCAGCACGACGTCGCCGGACTTCGCCAGGCCGCTCGCGCGGCGCACGGCTTCCGGCAGGCCCGGGAGGTCGAAGCACGGCACGCCAGAGGGTTCCAGCGCGGCGCGGATGGCGGGCGCGTCGCGGCCGATCAGGAGCACGGCGCGCACGTAGCGCGAGCACGGGCCCGCGAGCGGGCTGAAATCCTGGCCCTTGCCGTCGCCGCCGGCGATCAGGAGGATCTGGCGTCCGGTCTCGCCGAACGTCTTGCCCAGGCCTTCCAGCGCGGCGACGGTGGCGCCGACGTTGGTGCCCTTGGAGTCGTCGTAGTACTCGACGTTGGCGATGCTCGTGATGAGTTCCACGCGGTGCGGCTCGCCCTGGTATTCGCGCAGGCCGTGCAGCAGCGGCGCGAGGGGCAGGCCGACGGACCGGCACAGCGCCAGCGCGGCCAGCGCGTTGGCGGCGTTGTGCAGGCCGCGGATGTGCAGCGCGTCGGCGGGCATCAGGCGGTTGAGCGTGATCTCGGCCGGCTCGACCGGCTCGTTCTTCTTGCGCTTCCTGTCGGGCTCCTCGCCCGGATTCGCATTCGCCAGCCACAGCACGCCGCGTTCGTTCACGAGGCCGAAGCTGTCCGGCGCATCCGGCTCGCCGGTGCCGAACGTCGTCACCGCCGCACCCGGCGCCGTCATGCCCATCACCACGGCGTCGTCGCGGTTCAGCACGCGGATCGTGTCGGCGCCGAAGATGCGGGCCTTGTCCCCGGCATACGCGGCCATGCCGCCGTGCCAGTCGAGGTGGTCCTGGGTGATGTTCAGGACGGTGGCGGCGTCGGGATTCAGGCTGTACGTCGTGTGCAGCTGGAAGCTGGAGAGTTCCAGCACCCAGGCCTGCGGCAGGTCGCCGGCGTCGATGACTTCGCGCAGCACGTCCAGCGCGGCCGGGCTGATGTTGCCCGCGACCTTCGCCGTGAGGCCGGCGCGGCGGCACAGCAAACCGGTCAGGCTCGTGACCGTCGTCTTGCCGTTCGTGCCGGTGATGGCGATGACCTTCGGGGCATACCCCTGCTGCGCCTTCAGCGCGGCGAGCGCCTGCGCGAACAGCTCGATCTCTCCCCACAACGGCACGTGGCGCGCGGCGGCCGCCGGCGCGATCGCGGCCAGTTCGCGGTCCGGCGCGAGGCCGGGGCTGACGGCGACGAAGTCGACGCCGTCCAGCAGGCCCGCCGCGAACGGTCCGGCAACGAAGTCCGCATCCGGCACGGCCGCGCGCAATGCGCGCAGGCGCGCAGGCTCGGCGCGCGTGTCGGCCACGCGCACGCGGGCGCCCGAGCGCGCGAGCCACAGCGCGATCGCCAGGCCCGATTCGCCGAGTCCCAGTACCAGTGCGGTTTTGCCTTCGTAGTTCATCATGGGTTCGTCGTCAACGCAGCTTGAGGGTGGAGAAGCCGACCAGCACCAGGATCATCGTCACGATCCAGAACCGCACGACGACCTTGGTCTCTTTCCAGCCCTTCTGTTCGAAATGGTGGTGCAACGGCGCCATCAGGAACACGCGGCGTCCCGTGCCATATCGCTTCTTCGTGTACTTGAACCAGCTGACCTGGATGATGACGGACAGCGTCTCGGCCACGAACACGCCGCCCATGATGAACAGGACGATTTCCTGGCGCACGATGACGGCGATGGTGCCGAGCGCGCCGCCCAGCGCCAGCGCGCCGACGTCGCCCATGAACATCTGCGCGGGGTGCGCGTTATACCAGAGGAAGGCCAGGCCCGCGCCCGCCATCGCGCCGCAGAAGATCAGCAGCTCGCCGGCGCCCGGGATGTGCGGGATGAACAGGTATTTCGAATAGGTCGCGTTGCCGGTGAGGTAGGCGAACAGGCCCAGCGCGCCGCCCACCATCACGGTCGGCATGATGGCGAGGCCGTCGAGGCCATCGGTGAAGTTGACCGCGTTGGACGCGCCCACGATCACGCAATAGGTCAGCGCGATGAAGCCCCACACGCCGAGCGGATAGCTGATGGTCTTGAAGAACGGGACGATCAGGTCGGCCTTGGGCGGCAGGTCCATCGAGAAGCCGGACTGCACCCAGGCGAAGAACAGCTGCCACACTTCCCACGGCGTCGCGGCCGAGACGGAGAACGCCAGGTACAGCGACGACGTGATGCCGATCAGCGACATCCAGAAATACTTCTCGCCCGAGCGCATGCCTTCCGGGTCCTTGTAGACGACCTTGCGGTAGTCGTCGACCCAGCCGACGGCGCCGAAGCCGAGCGTCACGACGAGCACCGGCCAGATCAGGCGGTTCGACAGGTCGCACCACAACAGCGTGGACACGCCGATGGCGATCAGCACGAGGACGCCGCCCATGGTCGGGGTGCCGTGCTTGGACAGGTGGGTCTGCGGACCGTACGTGCGCACGGCCTGGCCGACCTTCATCTCCGTGAGCTTGCGGATCACGGCCGGGCCGCACAGCATGCCGATGCTGATCGCGGTAATGGTCGCGAACACGGCCCGGAACGTGATGTAGTTAAAAACGCGCAGCGGACCGAGATAGTCCTGGAAATATTGTGCGAGCCAAAGCAGCATAAGTCTAGTGGGCTTCCTTGCCGGTGTTGGTTGATGCGATCAGGTGTTGGACCACGCGTTCCATCTTCATGAAGCGCGAGCCCTTCACCAACACAGTTGCGTCAGATTTGCTGCCCAGTTTTTGATCCAGTGCTGCCAATAATTCGTCGAACTGCTCGTAGTGTTGCGCTCCCGATCCGACCAGATGGCGCGCCAGGTCGCCGGTCGCGAGCACGGTGTCGATGCCGCGACTTGCGGCGTAGGCACCGATTTCCTGGTGAAACTCAGGTCCTTGCGTGCCAACCTCGCCCATGTCGCCCAGCACGAGGATGCGCGGGGAGGCATATTGCGCGAGCACGTCGATGGCCGCGCGCACGGAGTCGGGGTTGGCGTTGTAGCTGTCGTCGATGACGGTGGCGCCGCTCACGGCCTGCTTGCGCTGCAGGCGGCCGCTGACGGGCACGAACGCTTCCAGACCGCGCACGATGGCGTCGACGGGGATGCCGGCCGCGCGCGCGCAGGCGATGGCGGCGAGCGCGTTGCGGACGTTGTGGACGCCGGCGGCGGCAAGATTGATCGTGAACCGCAATGGCTCGGTTGCGCCCTGCGCCTCCAGAACGTCGTCCCCGCGAAGGCGGGGATCCAATGTTACGTGAGCGGCCGCGCCGGCAATCTTGGGTTCCCGCCTGCGCGGGAACGACGTAACACTGAGTTCGCTGCCGAACTCAGTCACCGTGTACGTCGCCCGCACGTCGCATGCATCCGTCAGGCCAAACGTCAGCACGTCGCGATCTCCGGCCAGTTCGCGCCACAGCGCCGTGTACTCATCATCGCCCGGAAACACGGCCACGCCGTCCGCCGCCAGCGCCTGCAGCACGGCGCCGTTCTCGCGCGCCACCGCTTCCACGGTGTGCATGAATTCCTGGTGCTCGCGCTGCGCGTTGTTGACCAGGGCGACGGTGGGCTCGGCGATGGCGGCCAGGCGCGCGATCTCGCCCGGGTGGTTCATGCCCAGTTCGACGACGGCGGCCTTGTGCGCGTCCGTCAGGCGCGTCACGGTCAGCGGCACGCCGATCTCGTTGTTCAAATTGCCCTGCGTGGCCAGGCGGCCATCGGCACCAAAGGCGGCCAGCAGGATCGATGCGATCATTTCCTTGACCGTCGTCTTGCCGTTGCTGCCGGTGACGCCGATGACGGGAATCGCGAAGCGCCGGCGCCAGAACAAACCGATACGGCCCAGCGCGGCCAAGGTGTCCGGCACGACGATGGCCGGCAACGGATAGTGTTCGGGCAGCTTCTCCACGACGACGGCCGCCAGCGGCTTATCGATCAACTGGCCGAGGAAGTCGTGGGCATCGAAGCGTTCGCCGCGCAGGGCGACGAACAGCGACCCCGGCACCGGTTGCCGGCTGTCGGTCGAGATGCCCTGGAAATAAGCATCGCGCGTGACGTGCGCGCCCTCGATCGACGCCGCGATTTGTTCAAGCGAACCACGAATCATCAAACAGTCCTCATCATCGTGAGCCGCGCTGTCAGCGCCAGCGCGGCGTGGTCGGCATCGGAAAACGGAATCTTCCGGCCCTTGATTTCCTGGTAAGGCTCGTGGCCCTTCCCCGCCAGCAGGATCACGTCCGGCTTGGCGGCATGCTTCACGGCCGACAGGATCGCGGCCGCGCGGTCCTCGATGGCCTGGTACGTCGACGCCGGGTGCTGCGGGTCCATGCCGGCCACGATCTGGTCGATGATGGCGCGCGGGTCCTCGCTGCGCGGGTTGTCGCTCGTGACGAGCACGTGTCCGGCCATCTGCGCGATGCGGCCCATCTGCGGGCGCTTGCCCGGATCGCGGTCGCCGCCGCAGCCGAACACGCACCAGAGCGCCCCGCCGCGCTCCTGCGCGACCTGGCGCAGCGCTTCCAGTGTCTTTTCCAGCGCGTCCGGCGTGTGTGCGTAGTCGATCACGACCATCGGCACGTCCTGGCCGCCGATCTGCTGCATGCGGCCCGGGGCCGGCACGAGCGCCTCGATGGCGTCGAGCGCGGCGCGGAGCTCCACGCCCTTCGCCAGCAGCGCGCCCAGCACGGCCAGCGCATTGCTCGCGTTGAAGTGCCCGACCATGTGCGTGCGTGCGACGGCGCTGCCATACGGCGACTCGATATGGAATTCGCTGCCGTTCGGGCGGCTGCGCAGGTTCGATGCGCGCAGCACGGCGAGGCCGTCCAACGCCGGCTGTTCGTGGACGGCACGCAGCGTGTAGCCGATCACGGCCACCTCCGGCCGGGTGGCGCGCAGGTGCCGCACGATGCGCACGCCGGCGTCGTCGTCCAGGTTGACGACGGCGGTCTTCAGGCCGGGCCAGTCGAACAGGCGGCGCTTGGCGGTCTCGTAGGCGTCCATGTCGCCGTGATAGTCGAGATGGTCGCGCGTGAGGTTCGTGAACACGGCCACGTCGAAGTGCATGCCGGCCGTGCGGTTTTCGACGAGGCCGATCGACGACACTTCGATCGCGAGCGCCGTCGCGCCGGCGTCGCGCAGGCGCGCCAGTTCCGTCGCCAGCAGCACGGCGTCCGGCGTCGTGTAGCCGGTCGCGTCGAATTCAGGCTCGGCGCGGCCGCGCACGAGGCCCACGCCGAGCGTGCCGATGACGGCGCCCGTTTCGCCGAGCGCGGCCAGCGCCTGCGCCGTCCACAGCGCGCACGACGTCTTGCCGTTGGTGCCCGTGACGCCGACGGTGAACATGGCCGCATCCGGCGCGCCGTGGTACGCATGCGCGATCGGGCCGGCGTTCTGCTTCAGGTCCGGCACGGCCAGGTGCGGCACGGCGAGCGCCTCGTCGAACGTGAAATCGCGGCCGTCGTACACGACCGCCGCGGCGCCGTTGTCGATGGCGGCGCGGATGAAACGGCGGCCATCAAAGGCTTCGCCCGGATAGGCAAAGAACACGTCGCCGCGGCGCACGCGGCGCGAGTCGGAAACGAGACGGCCGCCTGGTGCGGCGGCCCGGATCCAAGTGACGGTGCTCGTCGTCTCGGTCATCAATTGCTCTCCTCGAGAGGATGTTCCGGAATGATGATGTCGGTGACCGATGAATCGGGCGGTATGTTCTCGGCCCGCAGCGCGTTGGCGGCGAGTGTCGCGAACGTCGGCGCCGCGACCGCGCCGCCGGTGTGGAACGGTCCGGACGGATCGTCGATCATCACGGCGATGACGAAGCGCGGATTCGACATCGGCACGATGCCGGCGAAGTCGCCGACGTAGTGCGTCTGCGAATAGTGGCCGTTCATGAACTTCTGCGAGGTGCCGGTCTTGCCGCCCACGCGGTAGCCGGCCACCTGGGCCTGCGGCGCCGTGCCTTCCGGGCTCACCACCGATTCGACCATGGCGCGCATCTGGGCAGCGGCCTTGGGCGAGATGATCTGCTGGCCGGCCGGCGGCACGGTGACCTTCTGGAACGACAGCGGGATGATGTCGCCGTCACGCGCGAAGATCAGCCAGGCGCGCGCCAGCTGCAGCAGCGACATCGAGATGCCCTGGCCGAACGACATGTTCGCCTGCTCGATCGCGCGCCAGGATTTGTACGGCCGCACGCGGCCGGCGGCGGCGCCCGGGAAGCCGAAGCGCGGCGCCTGGCCGAAGCCGACCTTGGTGAACATCTCCCACATGTCCTGCGCCGACATCAGCTGCGAGATCTTGGTGGTGCCGATGTTCGACGACTTCTGGATGATGGTGCTGACGTCGATGACGCCGTGCGGGTGCGTGTCGTGGATCGTGCGGTCGCCCACGACCAGACGGCCGTTGCCGGTGTCGAACAGCGTGGTCGGCTTGATCAGGCCCTTGTCCAGCGCCAGCGAGACCGTGAACGGCTTGAGCGTGGACCCCGGCTCGAACGTGTCGGTGATGACGCGGTTGCGCAGCTGCTCGCCGGTCAGGTGCGAGCGGTCGTTCGGGTTGTACGTCGGCCAGTTGGCCAGCGCCAGCACCTCGCCCGTGTGCACGTCCAGCACGACGGCGGCGCCGGCCTTGGCGTGGAACTTCTCCACCGCCTCCTTGACGCTGTTGTAGGCGATGTACTGCAGCTTGGAATCCACCGACAACGTCAGGTCGCGGCCGTCGTGCGGCTCGCGCGACAGGCCCACGTCCTCGACGATGCGGCCGAGGCGGTCCTTGATCACGCGCCGGCTGCCGGTCTGGCCGACGAGGTTCTTCTGCTGCGCGAGTTCGATGCCTTCCTGGCCCACGTCCTCGACGTTCGTGAAGCCGACGATGTGCGCCATCACTTCGCCCAGCGGGTAGTAGCGCTTGTATTCCTTGCGGGTGTCGATGCCGTCGATGCCGAGCTTTTCGATCTTGGCGATCACGTCCATCTCGACCTGGCGCTTCAGGTAGACGAAGGTGCGGTCGGAATCGAGCTTCTTGAGCAGGTCGGCCTGCGGCATGTCGAGCAGCTGCGCCAGTGCGCGCAGCTTGTCGGGCGGCGACTGCTTGACGTCTTCGGGAATCGCCCACACCGCCTTCACGGGCAGCGACGACGCGAGCACGATGCCGTTGCGGTCGAAGATCTTGCCGCGCGTGGCCGGCAGTTCGAGCGTGCGCTCGTAGCGGCTCGCGCCCTGCTTCTGCAGGAACTGGTTGGACACGCCCTGCAGCCACAGCGCGCGTCCGGCCAGCGCGAGGAACGCGGCGAACAGCACGAACAGGACCGCGCGCGAACGCCAGTCCGGCAGGCGCACGGCCAGCACGGGGCTCTTGGAGAACGCCACGCCCTTGGCGGCGGCGACGCGGGAACCGTTGGCGCCGGCCTTCATTTGCCGCCTTCCGTCAGGTATTGGGTACGCGCCGGGCTCAGGGGCGCCATGTCCAGCTCGGCGCGCGCGATCTGTTCGATGCGCTCGTTCTTGCCGAGGGTGGACTGGTCGAGCTGGAGCTGGGCCCAGTCGACCTCGAGCTGGCGCTGCTGAGTCGCCAGCTTCTCGATGTCGTTGATCAGGTGATTGCGCTGGTAGCGCGCATTCACGACCGACAGCGCGCATCCGACCAGGAGCGCGGTCAGCACGACGTTGATCTTGCCCGTCATGCGCGCACTCCCAGGCGTTCGGCCACGCGCAGCACCGCCGAGCGGGCACGCGGATTGGCCTCGACCTCGAGGTCGGAGGGTTTGGTTTTGCAGATCAACTTCATCAAGGGCTGGGGCAGATCGACGGCGCGGATCGGCAACCGGCGATCCGGTTGCTCGACCTTGGCCTTGGACGCCAGGAACTGCTTGACCATGCGGTCTTCCAGCGAGTGGAAGCTGATCACGGACAGGCGCCCGCCGGGCGCCAGCAGTTCGAAGGCGGCCTTCAAACCTGCTTCAAGGTCCTCAAGCTCTTGATTGATGAAAATCCGGATAGCCTGAAAGGTGCGGGTTGCCGGATCCTTGCCTTTCTCCCGGGTTTTGACCGCGTTTGCCACGATTGCGGCAAGCTGTCGTGTGCTTGAAATTGGTTCGACTGCCCGGCGAGCAGCAATCGCCTTTGCAATCTGAAAAGCAAACCGTTCTTCCCCATAATCGCGAATCACCTTTTCCAGTTGTTTCTCCGGCACCTCGGCCAGCCATGCGGCGGCGGAGATGCCCCGTGTCGTATCCATCCGCATGTCCAGGGGACCGTCGTTGCGGAAGCTGAAGCCCCGGCTCGCGTCGTCCACCTGGGGCGAGGAAATGCCCAGGTCCAGCAGGATGCCGTCGACCTGGTGCACGCCCCGTGCCGCCATCGCCTCGACCATCGTCGCAAAGCTGTCGTGCACGATCGAAAAGCGCGGGTCGTTCATCTGCCCGGCCGTCGCGATCGCCTGGAGATCCTTGTCGAAGCCGACCAGGCGCCCCTCGGGCGCCAGTTTCGACAGGATCAGCCGGCTATGACCGCCGCGGCCGAACGTGCCATCTATATAAATACCGGCAGCGCGCGCGCCCTCGAGGGCCAGCGCATCGACTGCTTCATCCAGCAGCACCGTACGATGCTGCAAACCGGGCACCGGCTGAGTCACATTCATGCGGCGCCTTAGAAGGAGAAATTGGAAAGGACATCGGGCATGCCGCCCGCGACGGCTTCGGCCTCGTTTTCCGCCAGCTTGGCGGCGTCCCAGATCTCGAAATGGGTTCCCATCCCGAGCATCATCACTTCTTTCTCCAAACCAACTGCATTGCGCAGCTCGGGCGAAATAAGCACCCGACCCGCGCCGTCCATCTCGACATCGCAGGCGTTCCCCAGGAAAATGCGTTGCCACGCCCGCGCCGACATCGGCCAGGCGGCGATCTGTTCGCGATGCTCTTCCCACACCGGGCGCGGGAAGAACAACAGGCAACCATGCGGGTGTTTCGTGAGCGTCATACGGCCTTCACATTGCTGCATCAAGGCGTCACGATGCTTGGCCGGTATTGACAGCCGTCCTTTTGCATCGAGATTGATCGCTGACGCGCCCTGAAACACGTTGTACCTAGTTTTGGAGAGTTATCAGTCTGATTATTTTGGGCGCCAGGAGATCCACCGATCTCCCACAAAACTGCACTTTTTGCCACCGTTTCCCACTTTAGAGGAAGCGTTGTCTGTGGTCAAGCGAATTCACGTTTAGAAAACGGCGAAATTGCCAATGAAACCAATGACTTAGCGAACTTACTTGACGCAACCTCAAGTAAAAATATCGAGCAAAATTAGACACTTAGGTAAAACAATGCATGTGCTACCTCATCTGCACACATGTGTTTTACCTTTGATAAAGGGCAAGTCTTGACTGCCGGTAGGTTGCCGTATTGCAACGCCTCTAGCACGACAGGAAATTGCGATTCGATGCAGGGAGGATTAGGATAGGGCGAAGGCGATCACCCAGCCGTTTCGGCTCACTTGGCGGTTTTGGGGAGCCGGCATTATAAGTGAGTCCGCACTATCGCGCAGGAGAACGCCATGAGCATCACATTGGCCCGGAGCCGCACCGTGTACGACCTCAACGAGGTTCAAGGCGCCCTCGACCGCAGCCGCGGACGTTCGCCCGAACTCGAAGCCTTCTACGAACGCATGCTCGAGACCGGTCCCGAACGTTTCGTCACCACGCCCTCTTCCATCGACGCCCTCGACCCGCTGTTCGAGGAATGTCCGAATTTCGACGACGTGCTGGACGACCTGGCGCGCTACCTGCGCCTGGCCCATGCCGGCGATAAAGGGTTCAACGTCATGCCGATCCTGTTGCTGGGCGGCCCGGGCGTGGGCAAGACCCATTTCGCCAAGCGCCTCGCGAAGGTCATGCAGACGGACTGCGAACTGATCAGCATGAACGCCCTGTCGGCCGGCTTCGTCATCACGGGCAGCTCGGCCAGCTGGCGCGGCGCCAAGTGCGGCAAGGTGGCCGAGCGCCTCGTGCGCGGCCAGTTCGCGAACCCCGTGATCGTGCTGGACGAGGTGGAAAAGGCGACGGGCTCTTCGCAATCCGACCCGCTCGCGGCCTTGTACCAGCTGCTGGAACCGGAAACGGCCAGCGCGTTCCGCGACGAATTCATCGACGTCGACATCGACGCGTCGCAGATCTTCTGGGTGCTGACCGCGAACTCCACCGAAGGCATCCCGCATCCGCTGCTGAACCGGATGGCCGTCTACGAGGTGCCGGCCCCGACACCCGAGCAGGCGGCCGGCATCGCCCAGCGCATGTATGCCGGGCTGCTGCGCGAGCTGAACCTGGCGTCCTTCGATCCGCTGCTCGGGGACGTGGTGCTGGACAAGCTCGCGGGCGTATCGCCGCGCGACCTGCGCAAGACTTTATTGGATGGGCTCGGCTACGCGGTGGCGGACGGGCGGGCGCATGTGATGGCTGGCGATATCCGGCTCAAACCCACGCCAGGCAAGGGCCGGATCGGGTTTTGAACCGGTTTATGACTCTCGTCAGAACTCTTCCCAGTCATCGCCCCTGCCGGCACTCGCCAGACGCTTGACGCGCGACGGCGCGGCCGGCGTCGGTGCCGCCGCGGCAGGTTTTTTCTTCAACGGCGCGACGTCGGTCCTGGGTAGCGCCGCTGGTGCGCCCCGGCCCCGCCCACCGTCGAGCCGGAACACGGCCACCGTCTGCGACAGCTTGGCCGCCTGCTCCCGCAGCGATTCGGACGCCGCGGCCGCTTCTTCCACCAGCGCGGCGTTCTGCTGCGTGGTCTGGTCCATCTGCGAAATCGCCAGCTGCACCTGGCCGATGCCGTCGTTCTGCTCCTGGCTGGCCGCGCTGATCTCGCCCATGATGTCGGTCACCCGTTTGATGCTTTCGACGACTTCGCGCATCGTCGTGCCGGCCTGATCAACGAGCCTGCTGCCCGCGTCCGCCTTCTCCACCGAGTTGTCGATCAACACCTTGATTTCCTTCGCGGCCGCCGCGCTGCGTTGCGCCAGGCTGCGCACCTCGGACGCGACCACGGCAAAGCCCCGCCCCTGCTCGCCCGCGCGCGCCGCTTCCACGGCCGCGTTCAGCGCCAGGATATTGGTCTGGAATGCGATGCCGTCGATGACCGCAATGATGTCGACGATCTTGCGCGCCGATTCGTTGATCGCGCCCATGGTGTCGACCACTTCCGCCATCACCGCCCCGCCTTTCCCCGCCACTTCCGATGCCGACACGGCGAACTGGTTCGCCTGGCGCGCATTGTCCGCGTTCTGTTTCACGGTCGACGTCAATTCTTCCATCGACGACGCCGTTTCTTCCAGCGAGGACGCCTGCTCCTCCGTGCGCGAGGACAGGTCGGCGTTGCCGGACGCGATCTGTTGCGAGGCGGAGGCAATCGTTTCGGTGCCGCTGCGCACTTCGCCGACGATCGTCACCAGCGCGTCGTTCATGTCGCGCAGGGCTTGCAGCAGCTGGCCGGTTTCATCCGCCGAATGCACGTCGATCGTGGCGCCGAGGTCGCCGGTGGCCACGGTGCGCGCCACATCGACCGCTTGCCGCAGCGGCCGCGTGATCGACCGCGTGATCCAGATGGCCACGATCGTGCCGAGCACGAGCGCCAGGGCCGCCAATCCCAGCAGCCAGGTAATCGTCGACCGGTAGGTCTCCGCGGCCTGGCGGCCGCTGTCGAGCACGCGTGCGTCCTGCAGCTTGATCAATGCCCGGACGGCGTCGAAATAGGTGCGCTGGTCGTTGCGGACCTGCGTCAGCAGCAAGGTGGCGGCTTCCGGTTTTTTGCCCGCATCGATCAGGTCGAGAAAGGCCTGTTGCGACGCGCGATACACCGTCTTGGCGTCCAGCACGGCTTTCAGCCTGGCCTTGCCCTCGTCCGATTTGATCATTGCCGCCAATTTGTCGAGATTGGCGGTGTTTTCCTGCCTGTTCTGCAGGATGGTCTGCCGTTCCCGCGTCACTTCCTCGGGTTTATCCCACAGCAGCATATTGCGCATGGCGCGGGCATTGCGGTTCACGATATCGAGGCTTTCGTAGGCCAATATGGTCTTCGGATAATCCTCGCCGACGATTCGCGACGTACCCTCATTCAATAGCCGCAGGCTGGCAATGCCGAACCAGATGCACGCCGCCAACAGGATGAGCAACAGCGCAAATGCCCCGCCCAATCGAGTTCCAATCTTCCAGTTTTTGATATTCATTCCGTTTCCATTGTTCGAGACCGAGATTGACGAATGTGTTCCGCAACAGGGCAAGCAAGAGCAGCTTACGTGATTGCATCCGTGCATTGTTTGATGTCAGTCGATGACACCTGCGCTGGCGCCATCGGTTGATATCGATGTCATTCGGAAACGAATTTTACATGAAACACAATTTGAATTTCATGAATGGCAACTACGTCCCAATTACTGGCTGAGCACCGCCATGTCCTCGACCCGCAAATAATTCACGAGTTCGTCGCGCTCGAACGATCCATCCCATTGTTTCTCGCCGAGCAGTTGTGGCAATGCGATATTCGTCAGCAATGCGTGGAATCTGTCCTTGATGAGTTGCGGCCGGATATCCTTGACGCGCACCCGGGATACCTTGCGCGATAGATCGACGACGATCCCGAACAGGACCCAGTCGAGCTGCACCAGCAGCATGCTGGCCGACTGGATCGCGCGCGGCGCGATGCTCGCTTCGTAATGGCGGACGACCGACGATTGCCGTGCGCCGGCGTCGGCGTCGCCGGCCAGTTCGTCAGGCCACCAGGCCATGACCTGCGCCAGCAGGCATTCGAAATCGGCATCTTCAGGAAGGTTGATTTGCCCAGCAAACATAAAACTCTCGATAAACCGGGGCCATGCGGCATGGTGCAGGGATACGGCGGGCATCGCGCTCGATACCCTTTGATGATTAGAAGTCAAAAACCTTACCCGGCAGTATATCGATCGAAGTGAACGAAAAGCTCTCACAATTTCACATTGATCGAAATAGCGTTATTCACCGATGGCGCAGGATCACTCGTCCACCTTCGCATCCTCGCTCTTGGCCGCCTTCATCGCCTCCGGCTCGAGCTCCTCGGCCGCCTTGTTCATGCGGATGAACACGCCCCAGCCGGACAGCAGCACGCCGGCCGCGATCAGCACCGACGCCGCATGCGGCAGCAGTTCAGGCTCCTCGTGCAAGGCCTTGAAGGTGGCGACGAGGCCCTCGATCGACAGCGCGACGACCACCACGACCATGAAGCGCGACAGATAGCGGCGCACGCGCGTGGGCGCGCTGATGTGGGCGTCGCGCACGACTTCTTCCTCGGTGATGGTTTGCGCGATCTGCAGCGAGACGACGGCGATGGCCAGCAGGCCGATCGCCTCGATGGCCATCTCGGCGCTCGCGTCGGTATCGGCGCCGACGGCGCGCCAGCCGGTTTGCACGGCCAGCACCGTGATCAGCACGGAGACGAGCACGAACAGGATCCCCAGCAGCGCGTGCGCGGCCGAAAAGAAAACCTTCAGGAATTTCAAGGCGCCTCCGGGTCCGACGAATCGATGTCGAACCGATTGTGCCCCATCCGCACGGGCGCGGCCGCACGGCAGATCAGCGTCAGTGCGGATCCGGCGCCGCCCACGCGCGCGCATGCGCGACCGCGCGCGACCAGCGCGCCATCATCTCGGCGCGGCGCGCGGCCGGCAGCTGCGGCTCGAACCGGCGCTCGCTCTTCCACTGCGCCGCGATCTCTTCGCACGACGACCAGAAGCCGACCGCCAGGCCGGCCAGGCAGGCGGCGCCGAGGGCCGTCGTCTCCGTCACCCGCGGGCGCACGACGGGCACGCCCAGCAGGTCGGCCTGGAACTGCATCAGGAGGTCGTTGCGTGCGGCGCCGCCGTCCGCGCGCACCTCGTGCACGGCGCAGTCGGCGTCCTTCTGCATGGCGGCCAGCAGTTCCGCGCTCTGGTAGGCGATGGCTTCGACGGCGGCGCGCGCGATGTGGGCGGCCGTGGTCCCGCGCGTCATGCCGACGATCGTGCCGCGCGCATAGGCGTCCCAATGCGGCGCGCCGAGGCCGACGAAGGCCGGCACGAGCATCACGCCGCCGCTGTCCGGCACGGACAGTGCGAGCGCCTCGACGTCGGACGATTGCCTGATGATGCCAAGGCCGTCGCGCAGCCATTGCACGGTGGCGCCGCCCATGAACACGCTGCCTTCGAGCAGATAGTCGGTGTGGCCGCCGATGGTCCAGCCGACGGTCGCCAGCAGGCGGTTGTGCGATTGCGGCGGCGTGGCGCCCGCGTGCATCAGCATGAAACAGCCGGTGCCATACGTGTTCTTGACCATGCCGCGCCGGTGGCAGGCCTGGCCGAACGTGGCCGCCTGCTGGTCGCCCGCGATGCCCGCAATCGGGATCGCGCGCCCGAACCATGCCGGGTCGGCCGCGGCGACGATGCCGGAACTGGGCACGACTTCCGGCAGCATAGCCGCCGGAACGCCGAACAGGGACAACAGTTCCGGGTCCCAGCGCAGGCTGTTGATATTGAAGAGCATCGTGCGCGAGGCGTTGCTCGGGTCCGTGACGTGGCGCCCCGTGAGCTTGTACGTGAGCCAGCTGTCGACGGTGCCGAACGCCAGTTCTCCCCGCTCCGCGCGTGCGCGTGCGCCCGGCACGTGCGTGAGCAGCCATTGCAGCTTGGTCGCGGAAAAATAGGCATCCAGTTCGAGCCCGGTCTTGCGCTGGATGAGTGGAGCCTTGCCGGCCGCGCGCAGCTCGTCGCAGAGTTCGGCCGTGCGCCGGTCCTGCCAGACGATGGCGTGGCACAGCGGTTCGCCCGTCTGGCGGTCCCACACGACGGTCGTCTCGCGCTGGTTGGTGATGCCGATGGCCGCGATGTCGGCGGCATCGACGCCGGCGTCAAGCAGCACCCGGCGCGCGCAGGCGAGCTGGCTCGTCCAGATGTCGAGCGGATCGTGCTCGACCCAGCCGGGCCGCGGAAAATGCTGGGGATATTCCTGCTGGGCGATGCGCACGGCCTGGCCCTGGCGGTCGAACAGGATGGCGCGCGAACTGGTGGTGCCCTGGTCGAGGGCGAGGATGTAACGCATCGTCGTCGAGCTCCCCGGGCCGTGAATCATGTGTAAAGCAGGCCGATAGGCCGGATTCTGTGTAACGCCCTTGCGGACGCTATGACAGCCATTCCTCTAGGCGCCGAATTACTCCGGCGCTCAAGCTTCCTACCCGCACGCTCCGCGAGCAACATCAACGCGTGCCTATTTGGAATTGCTCCGAGTGGAGGTTACCGCGTTTCACCGTAACTGAATACGCTCGTCTCTGTGGCCCTATTCCTCGCCTTATACCCGGCTTGCGCCCGGCTTTCGGCGGACGGCCGTTAACCGTCACCCCGCTCTGTGGAGTCCGGACCTTCCTCCCGTCCACGACCTTGCGGCGTGGACCAGCGGCTGCCTGGCCTGCTTCACGGCCGCCATTGTACTCCATGCGCCGCTGCCTTTTGTGAAAGGTCGTGTCGCTATTTGAAAAGCCAGCTCAGGGCGAGTTGCATAGAATGCCCGGATTCCATCGTGATAAGGATGACCTCACCATGACGCACCCCTCCCGCAGCGGCGGCCAGATCCTGGTCGATGCGCTCCAGGTCCACGGCGTGGACACCGCCTTCGGCGTGCCCGGCGAAAGCTATCTCGACGTGCTGGACGCGCTGCACGATTCGGACATCCGCTTCGTCATCAACCGCCAGGAAGGCGGCGCCGCGTTCATGGCAGAGGCCTACGGCAAACTCACCGGCAAGCCCGGCATCTGCTTCGTCACGCGCGGCCCCGGCGCGACCAATGCCTCCATCGGCGTGCACACGGCGTACCAGGATTCCACGCCGATGATCCTGTTCATTGGCCAGGTCGGCACCGACTTCATGGACCGCGAAGCGTTCCAGGAAATCGACTACCGCCGCATGTACGGCCAGATGGCCAAGTGGGTCGCGCAGATCGACCGCGCCGAGCGCATCCCCGAATACATGGCGCGCGCGTTCCAGGTCGCGACCAGCGGCCGCCCGGGCCCCGTCGTCCTCGCGCTGCCGGAAGACATGCTCGTGGCGCGCGCGGAAGTGGCGGACACGCGCCGCTACCAACCCACGCAAGGCGCGCCGTCCGCCGGCCAGATCGCGGCGTTGCGCACGATGCTGGCCGGCGCGAAAAAGCCGCTGCTGCTGCTGGGCGGCGGCACGTGGACCGACGAGGCGTGTGCCGACGTACAAAAATTCGCCGAGGCGAACGCGCTGCCCGTCGCCTGCGCGTTCCGCTTCCAGGACCTGCTGGACAACGAGCATCCGCACTACGTGGGCGACGTCGGCATCGGCATCAATCCGAAGCTCGCGGCGCGCGTCAAAGAGGCCGACGTGCTGATCGCGTTCGGTCCGCGCCTGGGCGAAATGACGACGAGCGGCTACTCGCTGCTGGAATCACCCGTGCCGCGCCAGCGCCTCGTGCACATCCATCCGGACCCGGAGGAACTGGGCAGCGTGTACCAGGCCGAGCTGATGATCGCCGCCGGTGCCCCGCAGGCGGCCGGCATGCTAGCCGCGATGGAGCCGGTCGACGCCGCCTGGCGCCACACGGTCGAGGAAGCGAAGGCCGAGCTGCGCGCGTGGCAGGAACGCCCCGCCATCTTCAAGGACGGTAGCGCGCCGCTGGACCTGTGGCAGATGGTGCAGGACCTGCAGGCGGCCCTGCCCCGCGACACGATCATCACGAACGGCGCCGGCAACTACGCGACGTGGGCGCACCGCTTCTGGCGCTACGGCGCGATGCGCACCCAGTTGGCGCCGACGAGCGGCGCGATGGGTTATGCGGTGCCGTCCGGCGTCGCGGCCAAGATCGTGCGGCCGGAACGCACGGTCGTCACGTTCGCGGGCGACGGCGAGTTCATGATGACGGGCCAGGAACTGGCGACGGCCGTGCAGTACGGCGCCGGCGTCATCTTCCTCGTGTTCAACAATAATATGTTCGGCACCATCCGCATGCACCAGGAACGCGAGTATCCGGGCCGCGTGTCGGGCACGCAGCTGCACAATCCGGATTTCGCGGCGCTGGCCAACGCGTACGGCGGCCACGGCGAAGCGGTGGCGACGACGGCGGAATTCGGGCCTGCCCTGGCGCGCGCGATCGCATTCACGCAGACCCGCAAGCTGCCGGCGCTGATCGAGCTGCGCTACGACGGCAACCTGATTACGCCGGGCGCCACGCTGGAGACGATCCGCCGCAACGCGCAGGCCGCCAAGGCCGGCTGACCTTTCTCAGGCGATCGCCAGCCCGCGCAGGGCCGGGACGACGTCGTGCAGGCGCGCCACCTCGAAGGTGGGCAGCGCCTGCGTGTCGTTGGCGAGGCCGCCGGGATTGAACCAGCAGCTTTCGATGCCGAAGCGGTTGGCGCCGAGGATGTCGGCATCGAGGCGGTCGCCGACGATCACCGTCTCCGCATGCGCGAACGCGCGCGCCATCCTGACCGTGTAGTCGAAGAAGCGGCTGTCCGGCTTGGCGTGGCCGCACGCTTCCGACGTGGCCACGAACGACACGTGTTCGCGCAATCCCGAGCTGGCGATGCGGCGGTGCTGGATGTGCTCGACGCCGTTCGTGATGATGCCCACCTCGCCGATGCCGGCCAGGGTCGCGCACAGTTCGCGCGCGCCGTCGATGAGCACGACGGTGTCCGACAGCGATTCCAGGTACCGGCCGCTGGCCGCTTCCGGGTCGAGGTCGAGGCCGGTTTCCTGGAACGTCTTGCGGAACCGTTCGACCTTCAGGAAATCCTTGGCGACGGCGCCCGTCTCGAAACTTTTCCAGAGCGCCATATTGATGGCCTGGTAGCGGGCGAACAGCCCGTCCGGGAGGGCGTGCAGGCCCAGCGCGCGCAGCGTGCGGTCGAACGACAGTTGTTCGGACGCCTTGAAATCGAGCAGCGTGTCGTCGAGGTCGAAAAGAAATAGTCTGTGTTTCATCGTGCGGGACGGTGCGCGGCGGGCGCCGGCGCCACCGGAACGGCAAAGGTAGGACGACAGGATACCAGTTACATGCCGAGGCTGCCGTCGAGGCCCAGCTCGGCGGGCCACGGCACGGGCGCGTCGAACGCGCTGGCCGGACTGGAAGGATGGGTGAGGAACAGGGCGACGAGGGCGATGAAGAGCCAGACGACGACATTGCGCAGCGACGCCGCCGAGCTGCCGACCACGTGATCGCCGGCGATGAGCCTCTTGAGAAACCTGGAAACGTTCACGATCGTCCCTTGGTGACGCGTGTTTTCATGGATGTTCACAATCTACACCGCTTGCGCACGCATTTCCAGCATGGTGATTAGATTGACATCGTTAAGCGGTATTCTAGCCACAATATGGTAGAGCTGATGCACATCAAACAATCGTGGAGCGGACGGCAAGGATTGCTTTCCGGTTACCCAGCAGGGAGAACCGGGTCCGCTCTGGTAGAATACGCGCGACCCGTTCCGGCAACTCCGCCGCCCTCCCGAATACACAATGTTTAGTTTCTTCAAAAAGAAAAAACCTGAAGCCGAGACGCCGGCTGCGGTCGAACCCGCGGTGCCCGCTTCTCCGGTCGCCGACGCGCAACCCGAAGCGCCGGCCGAGCAGCCGGGCTTCCTGCGCCGCCTGTTCGGTGGCGACGACATGCCGGCCGCGCCCGACGTGGCCGCGCCCGACATCGCTGCGCCCGCCCCGCTGGAAACCGCCCCGTCCGCCTACGAAGGCCAGTTGTTCCCCGAAACGGCCGAGCGCCCGGTCAGCGAAGCGGAAGCCAGGCGTTCCTGGATGTCGCGCCTGAAAGCCGGCCTGGCCAAGACGTCGACCAATCTGTCGCTGCTGTTCGTCGGCGCGCGCATCGACGAAGACCTGTACGAGGAACTCGAATCCGCGCTGCTGATGTCGGACGCCGGC
Organism: Massilia luteola; assembly: GCF_034420155.1. NCBI lineage: Bacteria > Pseudomonadati > Pseudomonadota > Betaproteobacteria > Burkholderiales > Oxalobacteraceae > Massilia > Massilia luteola. Next base: position 34,357 of record NZ_JAXOFN010000011.1, on the reverse strand, counting down.
ATGGACGCCACGCAATTCTTGCTGGACAACCTCCGGCGTAAGGTCAAGGAAGAGAAATTGCTGGACGCGGCCGCCGTCAAGGTGGCGCTGAAGGCGTTGCTGGTCGACCTGCTGCGTCCGCTGGAAAAGCCGCTCGAACTGGGCCGTCACGAGCCGCTCGTGATGATGATCGCGGGCGTCAACGGCGCCGGCAAGACGACGACCATCGGCAAGCTGGCCAAGCACATGCAGCACCACGAACAATCCGTCCTGCTGGCCGCCGGCGACACGTTCCGCGCCGCCGCGCGCGAGCAGTTGATGGTCTGGGGCCAGAGAAACAACGTCACCGTGATCTCGCAGCAGTCGGGCGACCCGGCGGCCGTCGCGTTCGACGCCGTCCAGTCGGGCAAGGCGCGCGGCGTGGACGTCGTCATGGTCGACACGGCCGGCCGCCTGCCCACCCAGCTGCACCTGATGGAAGAGCTCAAGAAGATCAAGCGCGTGATCGGCAAGGGAATGGAAGACGCACCGCACGAGATCCTGCTCGTCATCGACGGCAACACTGGCCAGAACGCGCTCGCGCAGGTCAAGGCGTTCGACGACGCGCTGCAGCTGACCGGCCTCGTGATCACGAAGCTGGACGGCACGGCCAAGGGCGGCATCCTGGCCGCCATCGCACGCACCCGTCCGGTGCCGGTGTACTTCATCGGCGTGGGCGAGAAGCTGGAGGACCTGCAACCCTTCAGCGCCGACGAATTCGCCGAGGCGCTGCTGGGATAAACGCACGATGATCGAATTCCAGTCCGTCTCCAAGAAATACTCGGATTCCGCCAACACGCTCGCCCTAGCGGACGTGTCGCTGAACATCGCCAAGGGCGAGCTGGTGTACCTGGCCGGTCCGTCCGGCGCCGGCAAATCGACCCTGATGAAAATGGTGGCCGCCATCGAGCGCCCGTCGTCCGGCCGCGTGATCGTGAACGGGCAGGACGTCGGCCGCATCCGCCGGGCCGGCATCCCCTTCCTGCGCCGCAACCTCGGCCTGATCTTCCAGAACCAGCGCCTGCTGAACGACCGCCACCTGCTGGCCAACGTGATGCTGCCGCTGATCGTCACCGGCGCGACCCGCGGCCAGGCCGAGCAGCGCGCCCGCGCGGCGCTGGACAAGGTCGGCCTGCTCGAACGCGCGCTGGCGCTGCCGCTGGAATTGTCGGGCGGCGAACAGCAACGCGTGGCGATCGCGCGCGCCATCGTCAACCGTCCGCAGATCATCCTGGCCGACGAACCGACGGCCAATCTGGACCGCGCCGCGGCCGACAAGGTCATCGGCGCGCTGCATGCCTTCCACTCGGTCGGCGTGACCTGCGTCATCTCCACCCATGACGACGACATCCTGGACAGCGCGGCGCGCGTGATCCGCCTCGAACACGGCCATGTGACGGGAGGTGGCGCATGAACATCTGGTTCCGCCAGCACCGCTTCGCCCTCGGCGCCGCGCTGTCCCACGTGCGCAAGGCGCCGGGCAGCTTCCTGTTCAACGTGCTCGTCGTCGCCGTCGCGCTCGCGCTGCCCTTCGCCGGCGTGACCCTGCTCGACAACGTCCGGCCCCTGTCGGAAGAACTGTCCGTCGATCCGGAAGTCAGCCTGTTCCTCAAGGCCGACACGCCGCGCGACCAGGCCCAGGCACTGGCGCCGCAACTGCAGCAGATCCTGCGCGGCACGCACGCGAAGGTCAGCTTCGTGCCGCGCGAGCAGGCGCTGGCCAGCCTCAAGGACAAGAGCGGACTCACCGACGTCATCGAGACACTGGGCGACAACCCCCTGCCCGACAGCTACGTGATGCGCCTCGAAGGCTTTACCAGCCGCGCCGACGCCGCGCGCGTGGACGGCCTGGCCGACCAGATGCGCGCCCTGCCGGGCGTCGATGCCGTGCAGGTCGACTCGGCCTGGGTCAAGCGCCTGGCCGCGCTGCTGGGCGTGCTGCGCCTGGCGCTGCTGCTGCTCGCGATCACGCTGGGCGTCGTCGTGATCGCCGTCGTGTTCAACACGATCCGCCTGCAGGTGCTGACCCAGCGCGAAGAAATCGCCGTGTCGAAACTGCTGGGCGCGACCGACAACTTCATCCACCGCCCGTTCTACTACACGGGCGCCCTGCTGGGCCTGTGCGCGGGCGCCGTGGCGCTGGGGGCGGTGGCGCTGGCGCTGCGTCCGCTGAACACGGCCATCGCCGAGTTCGCCCGACTGTACGCGTCGGAATTCCAGCTGTCCCCGCTGCCGCCGCTGGCCATGGCGGCGCTGCTGGCGATCAGTGCCGGGCTCGGGCTCGTGGGCGCCATGTTGTCGGTGCAGAGGCATCTGGCGCGGTTGCGCTGACCTCGCCAGGAGACCCTGCAAAAAACAAACCCGCCACGAGGGCGGGTTTGTTTCGAATCCGGGGTGGTCCCGCAGAACGGGACCAAAAACTGACCTGGCGTCATCACCGGTATGGAGGCTGGGAGAGGACAAATTCAGGGCTGCATCCACAGTATATCATCGTGAGCATGCACGATCAAAAATGATGCGCGATGGACTGGATCGACCTCGAAAAACACTTCTCTGCGGCGCGGCTGCGACGTTATCGTGCGTCATGCAATGGCGACGAAGCCAGGGCAGCAACAGCATATATCAACAACATATTGCTGGCAGAGGCGATGATGCCGATGCTGAGCGTGCTTGAGATCGCGCTGAAAAATGGGGCGCACCAGCGCCTGACGACCCTGTACCAGCGGACCGACTGGTGGGAAGCCTGGGCAAACGATCCATTATTTTCCTGGCAAGTTCGCGAGGTCGCCAACGCGAAAGTAAAACTGCAACGCCGGGCCGAAGAGCTTACACCCGATAAAATCATTGCGGAACTGCCCTTGGGTTTCTGGAGTTCTCTGTTCAACGTCCAGTTCCAGACTATCCTATGGAAAGACCTGTGCCTGGTTTTTCCACGCTGCCCGAAGCCACAACGCCAGCGCCACGTTGTTTCATCTTCACTCAATCAGATCCGGGCGTTGAGAAACCGCGTTTTCCATCACGAGCAATTACTTTGGTTGACGCCACCCCTCATCGATCTACACGATAAGGGTATCGAGGTTATCGGCTGGCTAGACCCAACACTTCCTCCATGGCTTGGCAGGCACGACCGTCTTCCCGCCACTTGGGCCGCCGCCCAGCCAATTTAATGCCCTGGTATCGCCGTCGTCCCGTGAACCCGTCCGCCGCCGGCCAGTCTAATCCGGCAGCGGACGCGAGGCATCGACCTACAGCACAACGTGCGCCAACCAACAGAAGGCGCATCACGGGTCGCCTAACCTGTCTTCTACCGATTTCAATCGAAATGAGCGCGGTGCTTGACGTGCATCATTTAAAACGCTCGTACCCTGCTCTACAGTTGAGTCGACCGAGTTTTTCGATTCCTGCGGGCAATACTTTAATGAAACTTAAACACATCTTGAGGGATATGGTGGCGCCTAGCACTCACCTCAAGAGAGTGCTAATATAACGTCAGACTATCGCGGGAAATGGTTTTGATAGCACCGTCAGCATCCCGACGCAAGCCAGCCAGTGGTGCCTCCGGGGCCCTGGAGATGGCGAGACGATGCAGCAGCTTAAATCAGAGGGAGTGACTATGTCCGCACAATCCGCATTGGTTCCGGCCGGCAGTCGTACTCTGGGACTGGGTTTCAGTGGCAATCTCGGTAATATCGACGCCTATATCTCGGCAGTGAACCGCCTGCCGATGCTGACCCACGAGGAAGAAGTTTCGCTGGCAACACGGCTGCAGGAAAAGAATGACCTGGACGCCGCACAAAAACTGGTGATGTCGCACCTGCGCCTGGTCGTGTCGATCGCGCGCGGCTACCTGGGCTATGGCCTGCCGCACGCCGACCTGATCCAGGAAGGCAATATCGGCCTGATGAAGGCCGTCAAACGTTTCGACCCGAACCAGGGCGTGCGCCTCGTGTCCTATGCGATGCACTGGATCAAGGCCGAGATGCACGAATACATCCTGAAGAACTGGCGTCTGGTCAAGGTTGCGACGACCAAGGCACAGCGCAAGCTGTTCTTCAACCTGCGCAGCAACAAGCAAGGTCTCGACGCCATGTCGCCGCAGCAAGTCGACGACCTGGCGAAGCTGCTCGACGTCAAGCGCGAAGAAGTGATCGAGATGGAAACGCGCCTGTCCGGCCGCGACATCGCGCTGGAAGCGCCGACCGACGACGAAGACGACAAGTTCTCGCCGATCGCCTACCTGTCCTCGGACCAGCAGGAACCGACCAAGGTCCTGGAAGGCGCGGAAAAAGTGCGCCTGCAATCGGAAGGCCTGGAAACGGCCCTCGGCAAGCTGGACCCGCGTTCGCGCCGCATCGTGGAAGCGCGCTGGCTGGCCAACGACGACGGCTCGGGCGCCACGCTGCACACGCTGGCCGAGGAATTCGGCGTGTCGGCCGAGCGCATCCGCCAGATCGAATCGGCCGCGCTGAAAAAGATGAAAACGGCGCTGGCGGCTTACGTGTAAGCCATCCTCAGCCGACAACAAGGGCACCTTCGGGTGCCTTTTGTTTTTCCGGCAACGCATGCGCCGCGCGCGCCCGCGCGAGGAAGACCGTCAGCGCGCTCGACACGTAGGCGTCGCGGCGGCGGACGAACAGGGTTTCCACGTCGGCCAGCCCGGGCGCCAGCGGATGCAGGATGACGTCGCCGTTGTCTGCCGCAAGCGCCGCCACGGCGCGCGGCAGCAGGGTGATGCCGACGTCGGCCGCGACGCAGGCCAGGATCGCGTCGAGCGAGCCGAATTCCAGCGGCCGGGCCGCGACGATGCCCAGCGACGCGAGCAGCGTGTCCAGACGCTGGCGGTACGAGCAGCCGCTGCGGAACACGATCGTGCGCAGGTCCGGCCGCCGGGCCAGCGCCTGCGGCGAGGCGACGGCCGGGCTCGTCACAAGGACCAGTTCCTCGCTGAACACGGGTTCCGCCAGCAGGTCGGGATGGTCCGCCGGCCCGGCCACGAACGCGCCGTCGAGGCGGCCGGCAAGCACGTCGTCGATCAGCGCCGCGCTCGTGCCGCCGTGCACCGCCAGGCGCACTTGCGGATGGGCGCGCGCAAAGCCGGCCAGGACGGGCGCCAGGCGCAGGGCCATCGTCGTTTCCAGCGCCCCGAGTTCCAGGCTGCCGGCCGGTTCGCCGTCGTCGCGCGCCGCCATTTTGACGTCCGCCATCAGCTTGGCGACGCGGCCGACGAGTGGCAGCATGCGCTGTCCGGCCGGCGTCGTCGACACGCCGCGCGCATGGCGCCGGAACAGCGCGACGCCCAGCTCGTGCTCCAGTGCGCGGATGCGTGCCGTCACGTTCGACTGCACGGTGTTCAGCTCGGCTGCGGCCCGGTTCATGCTGCCGTGGCGGGCGACGGTCTCGAAGGTTTTCAGGTCGGCCAGTTCCATATCGGTTCCTCTCAAGCGATGATCGAGCCTAGCACATATCTCCATTTCAGATAACGGCTATCCCAAACATTCGCTTCTGCAAATAGCTGGTATGACCTAAGCTGAATCGTTTCCTCGATCAACGCGCCCATCATGAACACGATCCCGCTCCCTGCCCGGCCCGGCGACCATGCCCGTCCCGTCCGCGCCTGGCACGCCGCGCTGGCCGGCTTTTCCGCCAGCCTCGTCGGCATCGGCCTCGCCCGCTTCGCGTACACGCCGCTGCTGCCGGCGCTGGTCTCCGCGCACTGGTTTTCGCCGGCGCTGGCCGCCTACCTGGGCGCCGCCAACCTGGCCGGCTATCTTGCGGGCGCCCTGCTGGGCCGGCCGATCGCGGCCCGGCTCTCGCCCGCGACGACGCTGCGCTCGATGATGCTGCTGACCGGTCTCTCGCTGCTCGCGTGCGCCTGGCCGGCGGGCGCGCCGTGGTTCTTCGTGTGGCGCTTCCTGTCCGGCCTGGCCGGCGGCGCGCTGATGGTGTTGGCGGCCCCGACCGTGCTGCCGCATGTGCCGGCGCAGCGGCGCGGCATGGTCGGCGGCATCGTCTTCATGGGTATCGGCCTCGGCATCGTCGCATCGGGCACGCTGCTGCCGATGCTCCTGCAACTGGGCCTGCGCGCCGCCTGGCTCGGGCTCGGCGTGCTGGCCCTGCTGCTGACGGCCCTCGCCTGGGGCGGCTGGCCGCACGGCTCCTCCGCCGCGCCCGCGACCGCAACCATGGCCCGCGCACCGAACCGTCGCCTGCGCGCGCTGTACGCGAGCTATGCGCTGAACGCCGTCGGCTGGGTACCGCACATGCTGTTCCTCGTCGACTTCATCGCACGCGGCCTCGGCCTGGGCCTGCGCACGGGCGCCGCGTACTGGGTGGTGTTCGGCATCGGCGCCAGCGTGGGGCCGATCGCCGCCGGCCACGTCGCCGACCGCATCGGCTTCGGCCGCACGCTGCGTCTCGCATTGGTACTGCAGGCCGCCGGCGTCGTGCTGCCCGCGCTCGCGACGACGACCGCGGCCCTGGTCGCATCGAGCCTGATCGTGGGCGCCTTCGTCACCGGCGCCGTGCCGCTCGTGCTGGGTCGCCTCCACGAACTGCTGCCCGGCCAGCCGCAGCGGCAGGGCCAGGCGTGGCGCACGGCCACGGCCGCCTTCGCCGTCTGCCAGGCGCTGGCCGCGTGGGGCTTTTCGTTCCTGTTCGGGCGCAACGGCGGCGACTACGGCCCGTTGTTCCTCATCGGGACCGGCGCCATCGGGCTGTCGCTCGCCATCGATGTGATGTCGATCCGCAAGCGCGGCCAGTGACGTTCCCAGTCCTTGGCGCGGACGCGCTCCAGGTACACGCCATGCTTCTCCGCGGCGAACCGCCGGGTCGGCCGGACGACGAGTCCGAACAGATCGTCCAGCCCGTACGGCGCCGCCACGTCGATATCGCCCCGTGGCCCCAGCCGGACACCGACGGCCGTCGCGGTCTCCGGCCAGAAACGCATCGCGTCGAGGGCGGAGCGATACGGCGCATCGCCGTTACGCACGTGCATGCGCGCCTGGTTCTTGACGGACCACGCGAGCGTGCCGTCCCGCGCCAGCAACGCCGCCTCCAGACCGGCATCGCGCCGCGCCTCGCACGCGTCGGGCGCGAACCAGATCACGTCGATATCCCGCGGCAGCGGCGCCGGCGCGCGCCGGTGCAGATGATCCCACACGCGGTTGCGCACGAACCCGGCGGCGACCCAGCAATCGGGCAGGCCGAGGTCGCGCACGGCGTGCAGCACCCGCATGCGCCGCTCGTCGGACGCGATCAGCGCCCGCAGTTCGGCCCACCGGTCCATTACCCCAGCTTCGCCTTGAAGAACGCCATCGTGCGGCCCCACGCCAGGCTGGCCGCCGCCGCGTCGTAGCGCGGCGTCGTATCGTTGTTGAAGCCGTGCTCCACGCCCGGGTACACGAAGTGCTGGTAATCGACGTGGTTCGCCTTCAGTGCGGCCTCGTAGGCGGGCCAGCCAGCCAGGATGCGTTCGTCCTTGCCCGCGTCGTGGATCAGCAGCGGCGCGCGGATGCGGGCCACGTCGCCAGCCGGCGGCTGCATGCCGTAGAACGGCACCACGGCGGCCAGGTCCGGCAGCTGGGTGGCGAGATAGTTGGCGACGCCGCCGCCGTAGCAAAAGCCCACCACGCCGACCTTGCCGGTCCCCTGCGGCAGCGCCGCCAGCGCGCGGGCGGCGGCGACGAAGTCGGCGCGCGTCTTCGCCTGGTCCAGCCTGGGGAACAGTTCGCGCGCCTTGTCCTCGTCGCCCGGATAGCCGCCCAGCGGGTACAGCGCGTCCGGCGCGTAGGCGATGTATCCCTCGAGCGCGACGCGGCGCGCGATGTCCTCGATGTGCGGATTCAGGCCGCGGTTCTCGTGCACGACGAGGACCGTCGGCAGCTTGCCCTTGATGTGCGCGGGCGCGGCGAGATAGCCGTGCACCTTGCCGTAGCCCTGCGGCGACGAGAAGTCCAGGTAGCTGGTCTTCAGGCGCGCATCGAGGGGCGCGACGAGCGGCGCCGCGAACGACGGCGACAGCTGCGCCAGCAACGTGGCGGCCGTCGTGCCGCCGGCGGCATAGCGGCCCGCGCGCGACAGAAAATCGCGGCGCGACACGCGGCCGTGCACATAGCCATCGAACAGCTGCAGTACCTCGGGGTCGAAATCCGCTGCGGTCAAACGTGTCATCACCTGTCTCCGGTCCGGTTGAATGACCGCCAGCATACGCCGGTTTTTCAGATCCGGATGACGATGCGCCGCTTGTACAGCTGCCACAGCCCCGCGCCCAGCACGAGCAACAGCAAGGCCGAATAGGCGGCCGACGCGACCCGCGCCTGCGGGATCGCGCGCGCCAGCAACCCCGCCAGCAGATCGTGCCCGCTGCCCGCGCCGCCCAGCGGCAGTTGCAGCAGCGTGTCGAGCAAGGTGATGCCGACGAAGGCCAGCGTCGCATTGGTGCCGAATGCCAGCACCGGCCGCGTCCACGCGGGTGCTTCCCGCCCGGGCGGCACGAGGCGCATCAGGGCGAGCAAGGCCAGCAGCGTGAAGCCGCCGGACAGCAGGGCAAAGCTGGGTGTCCACAGCTTCTTGACGACGGGGACGAGCGGATCGAGCACGAAGCCGGCCAGCAGGCAGGCCACGCCGGCGACGGCGAGGCCCGTCAGCGTGGCGCGCCTGTGCGAGCGCATGAGCAGCACGGACGCCGTCGCGCCGAACAGCACGTTGACGAGCGCGCCCAGGGTGGCCACGAGCCCTTCCGGATCGTACGTGACGATATCGCCCGTCCGGCCCCACGGCCACAGGTGCGGCACGCCGAACACGGCGCGGTCGACGACGGCCGGCAGCGCATGCATCGAATCGAAGCAGGCACGGCCGCAGCCGGGCGCATCCCACGCGAGCAGCAGCCCCGCATAGCCCACCAGCAGCGCGACGATCGCTGCGACCAGCGCGGCCACGGAGATGCCGTCGCGGCGCAGCGCCAGCGCGCACCCCGTGCCCACGATGGCATAGCACAGGCCGATGCGCTGCAGGATGCCGGGCAGGCGGACGTGGGCGACGTCGAAGCCGGGCAGCAGGTTCAGGACGACGCCGAGCGCGACCAGCGCGCCAGCGCGGCGCAGCACGTGGCCCACGAGGGCGGTTCTGCCCTGGTCCGCGCGCCGCCGCAGCGCGTACGGCAGCGCGGCGCCCGCGCAGAACAGGAAGGCCGGGAAGATCATGTCGGCGATCGCGAAGCCGCGCCAGTCGGCGTGCGTCAGGAACGTGAAGCGGTGCTCCCAGCCGCCCGCGTACGCGACCATCACCATGCCCATCACAGCCAGGCCGCGCAGCAGGTCGATGGCAAGCACGCGCGGCGCGCGCGTGCCGGCATCCTCGTCCGGCCGCGCCGCGCCAGCCTCGACCCCGGCCTGCCGTGGCAGGCCCGCCGCGACGCCGGCATCGAAACGTATCGGGTCGCGCATCGCTTCCCCCTTTATTTATGAAACCGATTTCAAATATCCACCGGCGATGGCGCCGCCGTCAAGTCATGTTGCATAACCAGCAGCATTAGCCCAAAGGCAATAGAATGAAAGACCACCGCAACCGCAACTGCAACCCTCAGGAGATCCCATGCAACTCATCGGCATGCTCGATTCGCCGTTTGTCCGCCGCGTCGCCATTTCGTTCGACCTGCTCGACGTCCCGTTCGAACACAAGTCGCTGTCCGTGTTCCGCAACTTCGACGAATTCGCCGCGATCAATCCGACGGTCAAGGCGCCGACGCTCGTCCTGGACGACGGTTCGTTCCTGATCGATTCCACCTTGATGCTCGAGTACGCCGAAGCACTGACGGGCCGCTCCCTGCTGCCGCCCGCCCCGGCCGCGCGCGCGCAAGCCCTGCGCGCCATCGGCCCGGCGCTGGCCGCGTGCGAAAAGACGGCGCAGGTCGTCTACGAACACACGTTGCGCCCGGCGGAAAAGCTGCACCAGCCCTGGCTCGACCGCGTGCAGGAACAATTGCTCGCCGCATTGAGGCTGCTGGAGGCCGATGCGGACGCGTTCGACGTCGCCGCCCTCGACCAGGCCGCCATCACGGCCGCCGTCACGTGGTCGTTCGTCCGGTTGATGGTGCCGCAGATCGTCGCGCGCGACGACTTCCCGCGCCTGGCCGCCTGGGCCGCGCGCGCGGAAGCGCTGCCCGTGTTCCAACGCTATCCGATCGACTGAACGGCGCGTGGCGGGACCGTCCGCCCGTCGAGGCCGAGCCGCGCCGGCCCCGACGGGCGATTTTGCTATGATTGTCTAAACGCACACAAGGACGCTCCATGACGCTGCCGCGCCCGTTCGCCATGTTGCTGATGACTATCCTGGCCGGCTGCGCCGCCGCGCCGCTGCACGAGGGCGTGTATCCGCTCCGGCCCGAGCAGCGCGTCGAGCTGGCGCGCGGCCTCGTCCTCACCTACGACAGCTACAGCGACAGCCGCTGTCCCGCGAACACCCGCTGCATCTGGGCCGGGCGGCTGATCTTCCGTTTCCTCATTTCCGGCCCGGACGGCGCCGAAGAATTCACGCTCGGTCCCGACCAGCCGACGGCCGCGCCGGCCTCGCTGCACGGCGCCCGCATCGCGCTCGACACCTCCGCGATCCCGCCCGCGCGCGCGGCCGGCACGATGCGCCCGGGCGACGTCATTCCCGTCACGCTCAAGGTCAGCACGAAATGAGCCCAGCCACGATCACCCACTCCCTGCGCCAGCCATGACCCACTCAGTCAAAACCCTCGCCTGCGGGCTGATCCTCTCCATCGTCCTGGCACCGCCGCTCGCGCTGGCCAAGACCCCGGTCGCCACCGGCACCGGCGGCGCCGTCGCCACCATCAGCGAAAAGGCGTCGGCGGCGGCGCTCGCCATCCTCAACCAGGGCGGCAATGCCGTCGACGCGGCCGTCGCGGCGGCCGCCACGCTCGGCGTCACCGATCCGTTCAGCTGCGGCATCGGCGGCGGCGGCTTCATGGTCGTGTACCTCGCCAAGGACAAGCGCGTGATCACGATCGACCACCGCGAAACGGCGCCCGCGTCGTTCAGCCCCGCCGTCTTCCAGGACAACGGCAAGCCGATCGATTTCGACACGGCCGTCGCCAGCGGCGCGTCCGTCGGCGTGCCGGGCACCGTGCGCGGCTGGCACGAGGCGCTGGAGCGCTACGGCACGATGTCGTTCAAGCAGGTGCTGGCGCCCGCGATCCAGGTCGCGACAAAAGGCTTCCCCGTCAACGACACGCTGCACGGGCTGATGGTCGAAAACGAAAAAAAATTCGGCATGTTCGAGACGACCAGCCGGCTGTACCTGAAAGACGGCAAGGCGCTGCCGACCGGGGCGATCATCAAGAATCCCGACCTCGCCAAGGCGTATCGGGAACTGGCCGCGAAAGGGTATAAAACGTTTTACGAAGGCCCGCTGGCGCGCGCCGTCGCCGCCGCCGTCAACCGCCCGCCCGTCACGGCCGGCAGCCAGGTCCGGCCCGGCACGATGAGCCTCGCGGACCTCGCGAACTACGAGGTCCGCATCCGCCAGCCGATCCGCTCCACCTACCGCGGCTACGATATCTATGGCATGCCGCCGCCCAGCAGCGGCGGCGTGACGGTGGCCGAGGCGCTGAACATCCTCGAAGGCTTCGACCTGAAATCCATGCCGCGCGCGAACGCGCTGCACCTGTACCTGGAGGCGAGCCGCCTCGCGTTCGCCGACCGCAACGCCTACGTCGCCGATCCGGAATACGTCGACGCGCCCATCGAAGGCATGCTGTCGAAGCAGTTCGCGGCGCAGCGCCGCTCGCTGATCCGGGCCGACCGCGCGGCCGGCGTCGTCCCGGCCGGCGACGCCTTCCTGTACGAGAACGACAAGAGCTTCCCGCTGCGTCCGCAGCAGAACATGATCATGCGCGAGGGCACGCACACGACGCACCTGACGGTGTCCGACAAATGGGGCAACGTCGTCGCCTACACGTTCACGATCGAATCGTGGGGCGGCAGCGGCATCGTCGTGCCGGGCTACGGCTTCCTGCTGAATAACGAGCTGACGGACTTCGATTTTACCGGTCCGGCACCGAACATTCCCGAAGCCGGCAAGCGCCCGCGCAGCAGCATGGCGCCGACGATCGCCTTCAAGGACGGCAAGCCCGCCTTCACCATCGGCAGCCCGGGCGGCGCCACGATCATCACGACGGTGCTGCAGACGATCGTCAACTACGTCGACCTCGGCATGTCCATGGACCAGGCCATCGACGCGCCGCGCCTATCGCAACGGAACAACAAGGAGACCTCGGTTGAACCGGGCTTCCCGGGCACGCCGCAGGCCGAGGCGCTGGAAAAATTCGGCCACAAGTGGGAAGCGAAGCCGGAAGAAATCGGCGCGGCCAACGCCATCGTGTTCAATCCGGACGGCACCGTGACGGCCGTCAGCGAAGGCCACCGCCACGGCACCGGGACGGCGCTCGTGCAGAAGCGCGGGCACTGATCACGCCATGCGCCCCGCGGGGAACGCGGGCGGGGCGGCCAGCATGCGGCGCCAGTCGTGCCGCAGCTGGACGACGCAGACGGCCAGCGGGAGCGCGACCAGCCATGGCCAGGCCGTCGTACCGGTGAGCCGGCCCAGGCCCATCGCCACGAGCGCCTGGACGAGCACATAGGCGCCGGCACGCAACGCCAGCGCCGTGCTCCAGCCGCCACACTCGCTCGCATAATCGCCCAGCAGGCCCATCATCGCCGCCTGGCCGGCCAGGCAGCACAGGCCGAGCTGGCGCAGCAGCGCGTCCGGACCGGATGCGAACGGCAGCACCACAGCCAGCACGGCCACGGTCAGCAAGACCCAGATCGAGAGCGCCTGGCGCAGCAGGCGCGTGGCGAGGCGCCGGTTCAGCTGAACGGTGTCGCCGGCCAGTGGGGTCAAGCGCAGTAAGGCCTGCTCGCCCCGCGTGCGGCGCAGCTGCTGACCGTATTGGGCGGTGCTGAACAAGACGAGCAGCGCCAGCAGGCCTGGACCGACGATGATCATCTGGCCGACGAACGTTTGCACGGCAGCGCCGCGCGACCAGCCCAGGACGATGCCCGCACCGCCGGCGATGAGCAACATGACCGCGATGGCGCCGATCCAGGCAGTCCAGTGCGCCGTCGGTCCCAGCGCGTGCATCAGCATGGCGGCCGGATCGGCGCGGCGCCGGTCGCAGCCGAGCGCGATGCGATAGAACGACAGATTGCCCTCCCGGACCATGCCGTCGGGCAGGGGGTCCTTGTTCCCGGTGCGGAATGCGAAGTGGCTCACGCGCTTGAGCTGGTCCGCACGTCGTGCGAGGTACGCGTCCCCGCCGGCCGGATAGAGCCAGCACAGGCCCCACGCCGTGGCGGGCAGGATCAGGATGTCCAGCGCCCGGATGGCGGCGCTCCCGGTCATCCACCCCGCCCACGCCGGCGGCAGCACGGTCTGCACCAGCCAGGGCGCGTTACCGGCCGCCATGAGCAGGTAAGGCACATATTTATTCCCCGCCATCAGCAACGCCATGCCCAGCGTGCCGAGTGCGACGATCGGCAGCACGTTCCAGTCGCCGAGGCCGTACGCGATGCCGAGCGTGGCGACCAACAAGTATGCCGCCGTCATCTGCAGCAGGCGGCGGCGCTGGCGCGGCAGCAGCCAGGCATTGATGGGCGAATTCATGCGGATGGAACCGGGCACGAACAGGAATGTCCAGATGAACGCCAGCGCCATGAAGGCGACGGCGATGATGAAGCGCAGCGCCTGCACGGCGTTCAGGTCGCCCAGGACGGCCACGATGACGCCGCAGGCGCCCACGGCGCCCGCGGTCACGTACAGCGCGCGCACCACACCCGGCTCGCGCTGCGCCGCGGCCGCGCGCCAGATGATGCGATAGTCCTCCAGCGCGGCGTTCATTGCGTCACCTCGATGAAGAGGTCTTCGAGGCTCAACGCTTCCACGCGCACGCCCGGCGCGCGCGCGAGACGCGCGACGTCGTCACCGGGCGCCTGCACGATCACGCTCGTCATGCCGCCCTCCTGGCGCCGGCGCACTTCCCCCGCCAGCGGCGCGCCCGGCAACGCGGCGGCCGGGACGACGACGCGGCGCGCACCTTCCAGCAGCGCGTCCGTCTGGCCCTGCAGCGCGATACGGCCATCCTTCAGGAAGGCGAGGTCGAACGCGACGCGTTCCAGGTCGGACAGGATGTGCGTGGAGAACACGACCGTCGTGCCGCGCTCGATCACCTGGTCGACCAGCTCGCGCAGGAATTCGCGCCGCCCGACGGGGTCGAGCGCGGACACGGGTTCGTCGAGGATCAGCAATTCGGGATCGTGCGCCAGCGCGCGGATGATGGCGAGGCGCTGCTGCTCGCCGCCGGACAGCCGCTTGATCGGCTTGTTGCGCAGCAGCGGCCCGAAGCCCCAGCGCGACAGCAGGCCCTCGACCTTGGCCTGGTTCCAGCGCGGGTACATGGCCTTGAAATAATCGAACATCTGCACGGGCGTGAGCCACTCGAACAGGTCGGTGCGCTGCGGGACGTAGCCGATGCGTCCGCGTGCGTCGTCCGACAGCGCGGCCACGCGCTCGCCGAACAGCGCGACCTCGCCGCCGTCGGCCTCGCGCAGCCCGAGCATGCATTCGAGCAGCGTGGACTTGCCGGCGCCGTTGCGGCCCAGCAGGCCGATCACCTGGCCCGGCGCGATTTGCCAGTCGAGTCCTTCGAGCACCCGCTGGCTGCCGAAATGCTTGCTGACCGAAGACATGCGAACGATGGGGGCACTCATTTTGTTTCCTTCAGAATGGTTGCGAACAGGGACAGGACGGTGTCGGTGTCGAGCTCGAGCTGGCGCGCCTCCACGGCGGCGCGTTCGAGCGTGGGGCGGAGCAGGCCGAGGATATCGGCCTTCGCGGCCGGCGCGGCGGAATCGGCCACCACCATGCCAAGCCCGCGCCGGCGCGCGAGCACGCCGTCCATCTCGAGCAGGCCGTACGCCTTCGAGACGGTCATCGGGTTCAGCGCCAGCGCCTGGGCGATCTCGCGCACGGACGGCATCTCGTCGCCGGGCCGGAGCTGGCCGCTGGCCGCCAGGCGGCGCACCTGCTCGACGAGCTGGCGGTAGATCGGTTCCGGCGAACCGGTCGCGATCGAAAACAGGGTGGCGGGGTGTGTGGGCATGGTATCTACTGTATTAATTGAGTAATACAGTAGGATGAAAAACGGGCGAAGTCAAGGACTTTTCAGCTGTCCGCTTCCGCCTGCACATGCTGGCACTTCAACGTCTGGATCGCCTGCAGGCGCGGCGCCGGAACACATTTGCACACGCACAGATCGTCCTGCAAGGCGAACCGCCTGCCGTTCCAGTGATCGGGAAGCCGGGGACCGTCGCAAACGATCACCCCGTCGCTGTGGCAGCGCGGACAGCTGATCGTATCCCCTTCCACTGCCGTGGGCACACCGTTGATCGACGACAGGCTCGACGCGGTGACGACGGTGCCTCCCGCCGTGGTCCCGGCGCCCAGCGTGATGTGGTAGCGCTTCATCGTTCCTCCATGAATGGATGTGACAGGAAGCCCAATCTACGCGTGCAGGTACGACCGGCGGCTGATCGCCGTCAATCTCAAAAAAGACGGCTCCGCGAGGGAGCCGTTGAAAGGCGTGGGCGCCAAGCCGCCCACGTTGGATCCGCGGACGGAGACTGGTCCGCGGGGACGACAAAAAACGTGGTTACAGGTGCGGCACGATCAGCGGCATGAGATCGTCGAACGTGCGGCCGGTGGCGTTGTCGCCGATCGCATGCATCTT
Source organism: Massilia luteola (assembly GCF_034420155.1). NCBI lineage: Bacteria > Pseudomonadati > Pseudomonadota > Betaproteobacteria > Burkholderiales > Oxalobacteraceae > Massilia > Massilia luteola. The sequence continues at coordinate 18,552 of NZ_JAXOFN010000011.1, read as the reverse complement.
CCACTCGCCGTTATGGCGGTACAGCTTGGCCATGATCTGGGCCGTGTGCGAGCCCTGCACGGACAGGTCGTAGCGCGCGATCTCCTTGCCGCTGTTCGTGTCGAACAGGCGGCAGAACGCGTTCTGCACGGTCGAAAAATTCTGGCCCGTGAAGCTGTTGACGGTGAAGACGAGCGCCTTCACGTCCACCGGGACCGTGCGCAGGTCGACGATGATCTGCTCGTCGTCGCCTTCGCCGGCGCCGGTGCGGTTGTCGCCCGTGTGCGTGATGCTGCCGTCCTTGCTCTTGAGCTGGCGGAACCAGACCACGTCGACCGGACGGTTCGCGTCGTCGAACATGACGACGGATGCATCGAGGTCGACCGCTTCGCTCTTCGCGCCGAAGCCGAAAAAGCCGCCCTTCTTCGCGACGTCCCAACCGAGGCCCATCGTCACGCGGGACAGGGCGCCGCCGGCTTCCTTCTCGAGCGAGATCTTCTGGCCCTTCTGCAAATTCACTGCCATGTCATTACTCCTCTTAAAACGTCAGCGCCCCGGCGCCTGCATCCAGGCTTTGAATGCGGTGCGGTTGCGCGAACAGACGTAGATCTTGCCGCGACCGGAGAAGCGCAGGACGATGCCTTCGCCGCTGGTCTGGCTGTTGATGAGATTGCCCAGGAAGCCGCCGCTGGTGCCGGTCGTGATCGATATCTCGTAATGCAGGGTGCTGTCCCAGGCGACGACGTGCGAGTTGTCGATGATCGCGTCCTTGCCCGGCTCGACGTCCAGCACGCTCATCGACCCGAAGCCCGACACGACGACCTGTCCGCTGCCCGAGGTCTCGGTCACGAAAAAGCCGCCGCTCTGGGCGAACAGCGCGTTGCCCAGGCTCTGGGTACGCACGCGCAGGTCCACGCCGGAGGCCGCCGCGACGAACGCGCCGTCACTGATGATGTACTGGTTCGGGCCGCAGTCGACCACCTGCATCGCACCCGGCAGCGTGGGGGACAGCAGGCAGTCGCCGTCGCCGCGGGCCGCTTCGATGTGCTGCTGGAAGAACGACTCGCCGTTGGCGAAGGTGCGCATCAGCGCGCTGCCAAGGCCGCCCTTCATCTTGCCCTTGAGGTCGAGCGTCGATTCCATCATGACCATCGCATCCGACTCGCAGTAGATGGTTTCGCCGCGCTTGAGCGACACATGCAGGAAGGGATCGACGTCCCCGGTCACGGTAAACACTGGCATTTTGCTGGCTTCCTTTAACAAGAGGGCCTGCATTGCCCCGGCATCGCTGCCCGGGCAATGCAAGTTCGTTCAAACGGCCACGCCGTAGTTCTTGGCGAGGGGGCCGAGGCCGCCGTTGAAGCCCTGGCCCACGGCGCGGAACTTCCAGTCCGCGCCGTTACGATACACCTCGCCGAAAATCATCGCCGATTCGGTCGAACCGTCCTCGGACAGGTCGTAGCGGGCGATCTCGCTGTTGTTCCCGCCGTTCACGCAGCGGATGAACGCCTTGCCGACCTGGCCGAAGTTCTGGCGGCGGACGTCGCCGTCGTGGATCGTCACGGCGAGGACGACGCGGTCGACGTCGGCCGGCACCCTGGTGAGATCGATGGACACGGTCTCGTCGTCGCCGTCGCCGGCGCCGGTGCGGTTGTCGCCCGAGTGCTCCACCGAACCGTCGCTCGACTTCAGGTTGTTGTAGAAGATGAAGTCGGCATCCGAACGCACCTTGCCGGCCTGGTTCAGCAGGAACACGACGCCGTCCAGGTCGAACGCCGCGCCGTCGGTGCTGCGCACGTCCCAGCCGAGACCCAGTTTCAGGTTCGCGAGGCCCGGTGCTTCCTTCGACAGGTTGACGTTGCCGCCTTTTTGCAGACTGATTGCCATGATGGTTCTCCTTCAGAGTTAAAAGATGCTTCTTCGTTCATTTACACACTGGCCGAACGCGTGGTCAGCCGAGCTGTCCACCCTACCGCCAACGCGGCCGTTTGCGTGTCGCCCGCTTCCGCGTCGGCGCGACGTTTGTGTACCGCCTGCTTCCGCGTGGGCTCGGGGAGCCCACCCTACGTCATTCCACCGTTACCAACTCTTTACGATCCAGTCCCAACGCTTCCTGCTTCCTGCGATACCGGATCGACGACCACACCGAGGCACCGATGAAGGCGACACCCGCGAGACCCGTCACCATCTCCGGCACGTGGAACTTCATACTGGCCAGCATGATGAACGCCAGGATGCCGATCGCGTAGTGGGCGCCGTGTTCCAGGTACACGAACTGGTCGAGCGTGCCCTTCTCCACCAGGTACACCGTCAGCGAACGCACGAACATCGCACCGATCGCGAGGCCCAGCATGATGATCACGACGTCGTTGGTGATCGCGAAGGCGCCGATCACGCCGTCGAAGCTGAACGACGCATCCAGCACTTCCAGGTACAGGAAGCCGCCGATACCGCCGCGCTTGACCATCTCGCCGACGTCGCCGCCGCCCTCTTCCGACTTCTCCAGCATGTTCGACAGCACGTCCACGCCGACGTAGATCAGGATGCCCCACAGGCCCGACATCAGCACGACCATCTTCTGCGCTTCGGTCACGAGCGACAGGCTGGCCATCAGCGCGCCGATCGCGATCATCACCGAGATCGACGACACCTTGCCGAGCGATCCGAGCTTCTCTTCGATGTGGCCGAGCCAGTGGTGCTCCTTCTCGTCATCGAACAGGAAGTTCAGGAAGACCAGCAGCAGGAACATGCCGCCGAACGCCGCCACTTCCGCGTGGTGGTTCGTCAGGTGCATCGAGTACTGCTTGGGATCCTGCAACGCCATGTTCCACACGTCCATCAGGCCCAGGTTGGCCGCCACCGCGACGATCACGAGCGGGAACAGCAAACGCATGCCGAAGACGGCGATGATGATGCCGACGCCCAGGAACAGCTTTTTCCAGAACGGGTCCCAGGTCTTCAGCACGGAGGCGTTGACCACCGCGTTGTCGAACGACAGCGAGACTTCCATGACGGCGAGAATCGCGGCGATACCCGTCGCGGTCACCGCGCCGGCGATGCCGGCGTGCGAATAGCCCCACCAGGCCGAGCCCAGCAGGCACAAGGCCGTGACGACGAATGACACTCGGAAATGCTTCATTTTCTTCTCCCCTCTGGGATGTATGTTGTTGACAAGGCGCAGTGTAGAGGCGATCATCGAATTGAAAAAGCGAAGATAACTTGAGAATTACTTCGTAAAAATCTGAGTTATTCACCTGATAATGAAAACCGACATCAATTTCCGTCACCTGTACTACTTCTGGGTCGTGGCCAACGAAGGGGGCATCACGCGCGCCGCCGAGCGCCTGGGGCTCGCCGTGCAGACGGTCAGCTCGCAACTGACCCTGCTCGAACAATCGCTGGGCAAGACGCTGTTCGCGCAGCAGGGCCGCCGCCTCGTGCTGACGGAGGCGGGCCGGCTGGCGCTGGGTTATGCCGACCAGATCTTCCTGCTGGGCGAGCAGATGCAGGAAGCGCTGAACGAATTCGACAGCGGCCGCACCCGCCTCACGGTGGGCATCTCAGACTCGCTGCCGAAGCTGTCCGCGTATCGCATGCTGGAAGCGGTCACGCGGATGGACCGGCCGGTGCGCATCGTCTGCTACGAAGACCAGTTCGAGGCCCTGCTGGCCGACCTCGCGCTGCACAAGCTGGACGTCGTGCTGACCGACCGCGAAGTGCGCGCCGGCGCGACGTTGAAGGTGTTCAGCCACCAGCTGTTCGACAGCGAGATGGTGGTCGTGGGCGCCTCCGCGCTCGCGCAGCGTTACGGCGGCGCGGGCGACGGTTTCCCGCAGAATCTGAACGGCGCGCCGTTCCTGCTGCCGGCACGTAATAATGCCCTGCGCGGCAAGATCGACGAATGGTTCGTGCAGCACCACGTGCGGCCGGACGTGGTCGGGGAGTTCGAGGACAACGCCCTCCTCAACACGTTCGGCCGGCGCGGCCTGGGCCTGTTCTTCGCGCCGGCCGCACTGGCGGACGACGTGGCCGAGCAGTTCGGCGCCGTGCGGGTGGGATCGGTGCCGAGCGTGCGCGAACAGTTCTACATGATCTCGAGCGACCGCAAGATCATGCATCCGGCGGTCGAGGCCATCCTCGCGGGGTCACAAAAGACCGGGGGCGGCACCTGACCGTTACAATGCAGCTCGACTTTTGCCTTTGGATCGAACATACCGTTTATGCAAAATGTATTACTCGTCGTTCTCGCGCTGCTGCTGGTGGCGCTGAACGGCTTCTTCGTGGCGGCCGAATTCGGCATCGTCACCCTGCGCAAGACCCGCGTACGCGCAATCGCCAAGACGGGCGGCCTGCGCGGACGCATCCTGTTCAAAGTGCACGGCCAGCTGGACGCCTATCTCTCCGCCTGCCAGCTGGGCATCACGCTCGCGTCGCTGGGCCTGGGCTGGGTCGGCGAACCCGCTTTCGCGAACCTGCTCGAACCCGTGTTCGCGCTGATCGGCGTGACGAGTCCCAAGATCATCCACGGCGTCTCGTTCGCCGTCGCGTTCAGCGTGATCTCGTTCCTGCACATCGTCGTGGGCGAACTGGCGCCGAAATCGCTGGCGATCCGCGTGCCGGAAGCGGTGGGCCTGTGGAGCGCCGTGCCGCTGTACGGCTTTTACTGGGCCATGTACCCGGCCATCTGGCTGCTCAACGAAAGCGCCAACCTGGTGCTGCGCGTCGCCGGCCTGTCCGGCGTGGGCAGCCACGAGACGCATTATTCGAACGATGAACTGAAGCTGATCCTGCGCACCAACACGGGCACGCCGGGCGAGCGCTTCACGCACGACGAGCGCCACATCCTCGCGCAGTCGCTGGAATTTTCGCAGCACACGGTGGCCGACCTGATGCGGCCGATTAACGAGGTGAGCGCGCTGTACGCGAGCCGCACGCTGGAGCAGAACCTCGACACGGTGCGCCGCAACCGCTTCTCGCGCTACCCGTATTTCGACGAGGACGGCGAAGAAGTGCTGGGCGTGATCCACCTGAAGGATCTGTTTTTCGCCGAGCAGTCCGGCAAGCACGTCGACGACCTGACGGAATACCTGCGCCCCGTCGACCTGATCTCGGCGCGCACGCCGGCGATCGAACTATTCCGCCGGTTCCGCGGCGGCGCCCCGCACTTCGCGCTGATCGGCGAAAAGGGCAAGCGTCCCGTCGGCTTCATCACGCTGGACAACCTGCTGGGCGCCATCGTCGGCGAGATCCGCGACGAATTCCGCCTCAACGAGAACGACTGGCTGCCGCAGGGCGACGGCACCTACATCGGCAAGGCGAGCCTGCCCATCGTGTCGCTCGAACGCGTGCTCGGCATCGACATCGACAACGAGGCGATGGGCCTGGACGAAGTCGAATCCGTCGGCGGCCTCCTGATGGCCAAGCTGGGGGACATCCCCAAGCAGGGCCAGCGCATCGAATTCCCGAAGTTCGACGTCGTCGTCAAGAAGACCAACGGGCCGCGCATCCTGCTCGTGAAAGTCATTCCGCAACTGGAGCGCGGCGCGGACGAGGACGATCTCGACTGACGGCGCGCGGGCCGCGAGCGCCGCGCCGACAATCTCCCGCAGCCGCCAGGTTCGGCGGGTCGCGTGGAAAATTGTGAATTTTCCACACCCTTCTTTTTGCTATTCTGCTTGCCAATCGCTCACCCACCCATTGGCAGACTCCGCATAAAGGAGAGGTTTTGGACAAGATCCCTGGAAAGAACACCCGCCCCTATCCCCGCGCCCGCGACACCGTGGCCGTGGTCACCGCGCTGCTGCTGTCGGCCTGCGGCGGTGGCGGCGGCGGCACACCGGCCGGAGGCGGCTCGCCCCCGACCGCGCCCGTCACACAGGCGCCCGCGATCACGTCGCAGCCGGTTGCGCAGGCCGTAACCGCCGGCCAGTCCGCCACCTTCACCGTGAAGGCCAGCGGCGACACGCTGTCTTACCAGTGGCAGCGCGACGGCAAGGATATCGCCGGGGCGACGTCGGACACCTACACGCTGGCCGCCGCCCAGGCGAGCGATAACGGCGCCGCGTTCACCGTCGTCGTCAAGAACGCCGGCGGCAGCGTGACGAGCAGCCAGGCGACCCTGAGCGTGACCGCGGCGGCGCCGCCGGCGCAGGGACTGTCCGTGCTGGCCGGCACGCTCGGCGGCCCGGGCAATGTGGACGGCATCGGCGGGCGCCTGGCGTATCCGCTGCGGATCGCCATGAGTCCGTCCGGGACGCTGTACGTTGCCGACAACACGGGCACGCTGGCGTGGGACGGCTATCGGCCCGCGGTCTCGGGCAACCTCGCGTTGCGGACAGTGAACGTCGCCACCGGCGACATCGGCACCGTCAAGGCGGCGCCGCTGACGAGCACCGTTGCCGTCGCCTTCGACAAGAGCGGCTACCTGTACGAGTCGGATGGGTCGGCGGTCTACAGGACGGCACCCGGCGGCCAGCGCAGCCTGTTCGTCGGTTCCGCCACGGAGATCGGGGAAGTCGACGCCACGGGCGGCGCGGCGCGTTTCACGCAAATCAGGGCGCTCGTCGCCGATGCCGGCGGCAATGTCTACGTGGGCGAATCGAGCTTCCTGCGCAAGATCTCGCCGCAAGGCATCGTCACGACCGTCGCGGGCGGCGCCGGCACCGATGCAGCGGGCAATCCCAGGGACGGCGTCGGCGGCAACGCCAGCTTCAGCGGCATCGCCGCCCTGGCGATCGACGGCAACGGCAACCTGCAGGTGCTCGACAACTCGCGCGTGCGCGTGGTCACGCCCGCCGGCGCGGTGACGAGCCGTACGCTCAAGGGCGACGCCACCATCGCCGCGTCCTATGCGGGCAACGACGGCATCGCGGTCGACCAGGCCGGCAACCTCTACGTCACCTACACGCAGGCCGGATGCCGGATCCTCAAGGTCGCGCCCGACGGGCAGGTGACCACCCTCGCCGGCCAGCCGGACCACCGCGGCAGCAACGACGGCGCCGGCACGGCGGCCACCTTCTGCAAGGACACGAGCGCGGATCCGCTGGCGAGCCCGAACGGCAGGATGAGCAACCTGACGGTCGACGCGGCCGGCAATCTCTACGTCGCGGACACCGACAACGTGACGATCCGCCGCATCGCGCCCGACGGCACCGTGAGCACGGTCGCCGGCCGCGCACCCTCCGTCGCGAACGTGGACGGCACCGGCGCCGGCGCGCAGTTCGTCGTCAGCACCTACGATCCGCACGCGGGCACGCACCCGTTTGCGGCGGTGGCGGCCTACGATCTGGCGGCCGACGCGCAGGGCAATTTCTACGTGCGCGAGAACGACCGCATCCGCCGGATCACGACGGCCGGCAACGTCACCACCCTGGCGCCGCAAACGACGGGCCTCGCCGACGCGCGGCTGTACCTCGGCGGCCTGGCGTTCGGCGGCAGCCCGGCGGTCGTGTCGCAGCGCATCGTCAGCCGCGTCAACGCGGACGGCAGCCTGGCGTTCCTGGCCGGCGGGGGCGCCCAGGCCCCGATCGGCGATGGTACCGGGGCGCAGGCAAGCTTCTATTCGATCTCGGCCCTCGTCGGCGATGCGCCCGGCAACCTGTATCTGCTGGATGCCGTGCCGGGCGGCGTCGGGTCGGGCGACACCGGCTACGTCCGCAAGATCACCCCGGCCGGCGCCGTCACGACGCTGCCGGCCGGGCAGCGATTGCCGGGCCTCGCCGCCGCCGACGGCAGCAACTGGTACGTGTCGTACCTCGGCGAGGTGACGAAGGTGCAGGCCGACGGCACGTCGACCGTGGTGCGCCAGCTGTCCGCCACGGCCGGCGCACGCGTCGTCGCGAGCGCGCTGGACCGGACCGGCAACCTCTACGTGGCCTGGCACGAAACGCCGAACTGGTATGCCGTGCACAAGATCACGCCGGCCGGCATCGACACGATCGTCGCCGGTACGCCGAGCCAGTACGGCGTGCGCCCGGGCGCGCCGGGCAGCCTTGGCCCGGTCGATGCGATGACGCTCGGCGCCGACGGTTACGTCTACGTCATGAGCGAGAACACCGTGCTGCGTATCGTGCCGTAGGCATCGGCGCGGACCGGCCCGCGCGGCGATTCAAGCCGGGCGGCCCGGCCGCGCACGTCGCCGCCACGGCCGGCGTGCCGTCACATCGCGCCCGCCTGCCTGGCTTCGTCGCGATACCGCCCCGGCGACTTGCCCACGAGCCGGCGGAAATCCGACGTGAAGTGGGCCTGGTCGAAATAACCGAGACCGTGCGCGAGCGCGGCCAGGTCGACGTCGGCACCGGTCGCCAGGCGGTCCGCCGCCTCGTGCAGGCGGAAGCGCCGGATCACCCACTTCGGGCTCACGCCCACGTACTCGCTGAACAGCTGCTGCAGGCTGCGCACGCTCATGTGCGCCGACGCCGCCAGTTCTTCCACCTGCGTCAGCCCGGGCGTAGATTCCACGGCGCGCAGGATGCCGGCGATCCGGTCGACCTGCGGGTCGGGCGCGGGCAGGTCCGTGCGCAGCAGCGCGCCCGCCGCCTCGATCATCGCGGTGTCGTCCAGCGTGTCCAGCACGGCGTCCTGCGCCGCCGCCTCGTCCCACGGGAACACGGCGGACAGCGGCAGCACCTGGTCCGTGATCGTGTGCAGCGGCCGGCCGAGGAAGGCGCGGAAGGCGCCGGGCCGGAAGCGCAGGCCGCACACCTTGCCCGCGTCCTTCAACTCGTAATCGAAGGAGCCCGTCGTCAGCCCCCAGATGCCCGTGCGGGCACGGTCGAACACGACGTGCACGCACGGATAAGGCAGGGTGCGTTGCGTGTGCGGCGGGCATCCCTGCAAGTCCCATTCGACGACCCAGTAATGGTCGAGAAAAGGCGCCAGGTCGGGTGGCGGCAGGTAGCGCCCGAGGCGGAACATCTTGCCGGCGAGCGCAGGTGCGACCACGCCCTTGGCGCGGTCCGTGACGGTGGGTGGTGTGTTCATTGCGCCATTCTAGCGCGCGTTTTTCCAAGACGGCGGCAGCAAGCCCGCCTATGCTGTCGGTTCACCGCCATCACGAGGATCCCATGAACCTGACCCTGTTCCACGCGCCGAACTCCCGCTCCGGCGCCGCTCGCATCCTGCTCGAAGAACTCGGCGCCACGTACGACCTGCACGTGCTGAGCCTCAAGAAGAACGAGCAGCGCGCACCCGGCTACCTGGCCGTCAACCCGATGGGCAAGGTGCCCGCCATCCGGCACGGCGACGCCCTCGTCACCGAACAGCCGGCCATCTTCATCTACCTGGCCGACCTGTTCCCGCAAGCCGGTCTCGCGCCGGCGCTGGCCGATCCGCTGCGCGGGCCGTACCTGCGCTGGCTCGCGTTCTACGGTTCGTCGTTCGAGCCGGCGATCACCGACCTGGCCATGAAACGCGAGCCGACGCCGCCGACGATGTGTCCCTACGGCGACTACGACACGATGCTGTCCACGCTGACGGCCCAGCTGCGCGCCGGCCCCTGGCTGCTGGGCGAGCGCTTTTCCGCGGCCGACGTCCTGTGGGGCACGGCCCTCGGGTGGGCCACGATGTTCAAGCTCGTGCCGGAACTGCCCGAGGTCATGGCCTACATCGACCGCGTCAGTTCGCGTCCGGCCGCGCGCCGGGCCGCGGAAGCGGATGCGCTGCTCGCCGCCGCGCAGGGTTGATCACGCCGGTCGCCAGCGCCGTCCCCAGCACGATCAGGGCGCCGCCGGCGGCCATCGCCTTCGTAAATGTCTCGCCGAGGAACAGCACGCCCCACAGCACGCCGAACGCGGGCACGAGGAACGGCACGGCCATTGTCTTCGCCGCGCCCACGCGGGCGATCAGGCGGAAGAACAGCACGTATGCGAGCGCCGTGCAGCCCACGCCCAGGCACAGCAGCGCGACCCAGGACCGGGCCGACGGCGACGCGTGCGGATGCAGGGCCAGCGCGGCCGGCGCCAGCACGAGCGCCGCGGCCAGCTGGCTGCCGGCGGCGGCGGCCAGCGGCGGCACGGCGGCCAGGTAGCGCTTGCTGAAATGGGCGGAAAACGCATACAGCATCGTGGCCGCCACGCAGGCCAGCACGGCCCATCCCGTCGTGACGGCGCTGGCCCCCGGCTTGAAGCTGGCGCCTTCCGCCACCAGCCACAGCACGCCGCAAAACCCGAGCGCGAGCCCGGCGGCGCGCACGCGGCCGATGGCTTCGCCCAGCCACACGCGCCCGATGACGGCGGCGTACAGCGGCGTGGCCGCGTTGAAGATCGCGGACAGGCTGGCATTGATGCCCAGCGCCGCCAGCGCAAACAGCACGAACGGCAGCGCGGAATTCGTCACGCCCACGAGCAGCACCGGTTTCCAGTGCCGGCGCAGCGCGCCCGCGTCTCCGGCGAGCAGCGGCAGCAATAACACGGCAGCGATCGCGGCGCGCGCGCCGGCCAGCGTCAACGCGCCGAATTCGCCGGCGCACATGCGCATGAACAGATACGATGCACCCCACAGCGCGGCCAGCGCCGTCAGGCAGGCCAGGTCGGATTTCTTCATGGTGTCGTCCCCGTTGGTGGTGCGGTAGCGGCGAGCCGGTCGAGCGTGCGCAGGAAGGCCGGCGCGTCCTGGAAGCCGATGACGCGCGCATCGGCGATCTCGCGTCCGCGGCCGTCGAACAGCAGCACCGCGGGCGGCCCGAACAGGCCGTAGCGCTTCAGCAGCGCGCGCGCGGCCGGACCGGCGGTCGTGACGTCGGCACGCAGCAGGCGCACGCCGGCGAGCCGCGCCCGCACGGCGGGCACGTTGAACGTCCGCGCTTCCATCTCGCGGCAGGCGACGCACCAGTCGGCATAAAAGTCGAGCAGCACCGGCTGGCCGTCCGCCAGCGCGGCGTCCAGCGCGGCCGTCGTGGCAACGGGCGCGAAGCGCGGGCCGTCCGCGCCGGGCGTCCGGAACGCCGACGTCAACGGCCACGCCGCCGCCAGCGCGAGGGCCAGCGCCGCATGGCGCGCCCAGCGGCCGCCGCGCAGCAAATAAAGCGCATACGCGATGCCCAGCACGGCCCAGCCGACCGCCGCGACGCGCGCCGGCAGCAGCGGCGCCACGATCCACCAGCCCGTCGCCAGCAGCACGACGCCGAACAGGATTTTGACTGCGCCCATCCATGCGCCGGCCCGCGGCAGCAGGCGTCCCGCCGACGTCCCGAACACGAGCAGCGGCACGCTCATGCCCGCCGCCAGCGCGAACAGCGCCACGCCGCCCAGCAGCGCGTCGCGCGTGCGGCCGATCCACACCAGCACCCCGGCCAGCGGCGGCGCGACGCAAGGGCCGAGGATCAGCGCGGACACCGCGCCGGCCGCGAACGTGCCCGCGAGCCTGCCGCCCGGATGACGATTGGCGGCGCCGGCCAGCCACGCCTGCAGCGCCGGCGGCAGTTGCAGGTCGTACAGCCCGAACATCGACGACGCGAGCAGCGCCAGCACCGCGCCGAACGCGCCCAGCACCCACGGGGTCTGCAGCGCGCCGGCGATGGATTCGCCGGCCAGGCCGGCCGCCACGCCCAGCGCCGTGTACGTCACCGCCATGCCGAGCGCGTACGCCGCCGACAGCGCCAGGCCGCGCCGGCGCGGTCCGCCACTGCGGCCGCCATCGCCGACGACGAGCGCCGACAGGATCGGCACCATCGGCAGCATGCACGGCGTGAACGCCAGGCCCAGGCCGAGCGCGAGGAACAGCGGGACGATCACGATGAGGCGCGCGCCGTCCAGCGCGCGGCCGATGCGGTCCGGCGCCGTCTGCCGCTGCGGCGGCGCGGCGGTGACGGAGGCCGGGGCAGAGGCGGCGCGCAGCGTGAACGTCGCATCCTGCGGCAGGTAGCACAGGCCGGCGTCCGCACAGCCCTGCGAACGGACCGCGAGCGTGAACGGACCGGCCGCCCGTACCGGCACGCGGATCGTCACGCGGTCGTGGTACACCTCGACGTCGCGGTGCTGGATCGGATCGTACTTGCGCAGTCCCGGCGGGAACTGCGGCGCACCGAGCGTCGCGCCGGTGGCGTCGAAGGCGAAGCGTTCGCGGTACAGCGCATGGCCCGGTGCGATGCGGGCGGTCACCGCGACGGTGTGGTCGTCGGCCAGCGCGGCCGTGATGCGGAAGGCGTCCTCGGGATCGAGGAATCCAGGCGCGGCGAACGCGGGCACCGCCAGCGCGGCCAGCAGCGCAAGGCGCGCGAGCCAGGACCAGAGGCGCATCATGGCGCGCCCCGTTTGGCGATGGCGCGCAACGCTTGCTCGATGCCCCGTTCGTCGGGTCCCAGCACGCGCGCCACGCGGCCCTGCGCGTCGAGCAGCACGATGCTGGGAATGGCGCGGATGCCGAAGGCGGCGAACGCCGCGCCGTCGCGGTCGAGCGCGAGCGGCGGCGTGCCGGGATGCGCGCGGCCGTAGTCGGCCAGTTCGGCGGGCGACGTCCACAGCGGCGCGGCGACGGCCAGCCAGTCCACGTCGCCCTTCTGCGCGAGGCGCGTGGCGTCCTCGCGCACGCGGCGGCAGGCCTGCGCGGTGGCCGGGCGGCTCGCGCTCAGGTAGGTTTCGCACCACGGCGAAAAGAACACGAGCGCCCGCGGCTTGCCGGCCGTGCCGACGCCGGCCGGCAAGCCGCCGAGCGTCGCCAGCGCAATGCCGTCGACCTTGTCGCCGACCCGGAACACGCGCGGCGCGGCCGCCTGCGGCGCCAGCGCGACCGGCTGCGCCCCGGCCGGCCGCGCGGCGGCGGCCTTGTCCAGCGCGGCGTGCAGGGCCGCGTCGTCGAGGTGGCCGACCCAGGCGATTCGGCCGTCCGCGCCGATCAGCACGTGCTGCGGCGTCACGCGCAGGTTCAGCCGGCGTCCGAGGCTGCCGTCGTCGAGCGCGATCGGCATCGTGAGGCCGTGGTGGGCGCGGTAGGCGCGCACGTCGGCCTCGGTGTCGCTGAAGCCGACATTGACGGCGATGACGTCGATGCGCTTGCCGTACTGGCGGTAGATGCGTTCGAAGCCCGGCATCTGTTCGCGGCACGGCACGCACCACGTGGCCCAGAACTTCAGGTAGACGGGCTTGCGGCCGTAGCGGGCCGCGAGGTCGATGGTGCCGCCGCCGAGCGTGCGCAGGACGGCGGCGGGCGCGGGTTGGCCGATCAGGGGTTGTCCCGCGCGCGCGGCGCGCGCGGCGCCGTCGTCCGCGGCCGCGTTGGCCGCACAGGCCAGCAGCGTGGCGACGATGGCGATGAGGCGTGGGAGGATCATACGGTCCTTCATGGGTGACGGTGGATGAGGCTTTCATCGTAGCCACCGCTTGGATCAGGCAAAAGACGCAAGAACTGCATGAATCGCTGTACCATTTACGGATGGACCACGACCTCGCCATCCGCATCGACCGCAGCGCGCGCACGCCGGTCACGAGCCAGATCGCCGCCGCGATCGGCGCCGCCATCCACGACGGCCGCCTCGCGCCGGGCGCGCGCCTGCCGTCCTGGCACGACCTGGCCGCGCAGCTGGGCGTGGCACGCGGCACGGTGCGCGCCGCCTACGACAGCCTGCGCGACCAGCAGCTCGTCGTCACGGCCGGCGCGGCCGGCACGCGCGTGGCTCGCCAACCCGTGCCCGCGCGCACCGCGCCCGCCGGCGAGCGCCCGGCCGCGGCGCCGGCGCGGCGCGTGGCGCCGGTGCCGTTCCAGGTCGGCGTGCCCGGCCAGGACGTGTTCCCCTTTAAAACGTGGTCGCGCATCATGGGGCGGGCGGCGCGCACGGCGGCCGCGCTGCCGCTGGGGTATCCGGATCCGCGCGGCGAACCCGTGCTGCGCGCCGCCATCGCCGCCTACCTCGGCATCGCGCGCGGGATCGCCTGCCACCCGTCCCAGGTGTTCGTCGCGAACGGCTACGCCGCGGCCCTCGGCCTTGCGCTGCGCGCCCTGCGGCTGGAGGGACGCAGCGCCTGGGTCGAGGACCCGGGCTACACCTCGGCGCGCGACGTGCTGATGCAATACGGCGTGACGCCGGCGCCGGTGCCGGTCGATGCCGAAGGCCTCGACGTGGCGGCCGGCATGGCGCGGACGCGCGGCGCGGCGCTGGCCGTCGTCACGCCGGGACAGCAGGCGCCGCTCGGCATGACCATGTCGCTGGCGCGTCGGCACGCGCTGCTCGACTGGGCCGCGGCGCACGACGCCTGGATCGTCGAGGACGACTACCTCGGCGAACTGCAGTTGCAGGGACGCGCGACGCCGGCACTGGCGGCGCGCGACCACTCGGGCCGGGTGCTGCACGTCGGGACCTTCAGCAAGACCATCAGCCCGGCCTTGCGCGTGGCCTTCCTCGTCGTCCCGCCCGCGCTGGCGCCACTTGTCGCCGACGTGGCCGATGCCTGCGCGGCGGCGCCGGCGCCCGCGATCCAGTTCGCCATCGAGGAATTCCTGCGCGACGGCCACTACCTGCGCCACCTGCGCCACATGAAACGCGTGTACGGCGAACGCCGCGCCGCGCTGTGCGCCTGCCTGCGCGGCCTGGGCCTGCCCCATGCGGAGGCCGGCCTGTCCGTGCTTCTGCCGCTGCCGGACGGCGTGGACGATGCCGCGCTGGCCGCGCGGGCGCGCACGGCCGGCCTGGCGCCGTCGCCGCTGTCGTGGTGGCGCGCGCAGCGGGATGCCGGGCCCGGCGGCCTGCTGCTGGGTGTGACCAACGTGCCGCCAGCGCAGGCACAGGCCGCGTGCACCCTGCTCGCCGGCTTGCTGCGCGACGCGATGCCTGTTCCACCGGCCGCCGCCGGCCGCTAGAATGGCGGGCCGTCCACCGCCCTTCGACCTGCCCGACCACTCATGACCGAACCGACTTCCGGCGCGCGCCTGCGCGGCCTCGACCTGCTGCGCGCCGCCGCCATCCTGCTCGTCCTCATGACCCACTACTCGGGCTTCGTGAGCCAGAGCGCCACGTTCGGCGTGATCGGCAAGGTCGGCTGGGCCGGCGTCGACCTGTTCTTCGTGTTGAGCGGCTATTTGATCGGCAACCAGCTGCTGGCACCCGCCGCGCGCGGCGCAGCCTTGTCGCTGAAGACGTTCTTCGTGCGCCGCCTGCTGCGCACGCTGCCCAATTACTACGTCGTGCTGGCCCTGTACTGGATGTTCCCGGGTCCCCCTCTCGGCGGTTCCGGCATGGCGCCGCCGTGGCGCTTCCTCACGTTCACGCAGAACTTCGGACTCGCCTACGGCCAGACGTTCACGCATTCCTGGTCGCTGTGCATCGAGGAGCAGTTCTACCTGCTGCTGCCCCTCGCCGTGCTGGCGCTCGCCCGCATCCGCTTCCCCGTGCGCCTTGCGTGGGGCTTGCTGATCGGCGCCATCGCGGCGGGCGTGGCCACGCGCGCCGCCGCGTACGCCCTGCACGGGCACGATGCGTTCACGGCCGAGGTCTATTATTCGAGCTTCTGCCGTGCCGACGAACTGCTGCCCGGCGTCGCCATCGCGCTGCTGCGCAACTTCCACCCCCACGCGTTCGCACGGCTGCTGCGCCACGCGAACGCACTGTGCGCCGCCGGTCTCGCCATGAGCGCCGGCGTGCTGGCCTGCATCCACCTCGACTGGCCGGCGACGCTCGTCACGTCCGCCTTCGGCTACTCGCTGCTCGCGATCGGCTTCGGCCTGCTGACCTGCGCGGCCCTCGCGCCGCACTGCGTGTTGAACCGCGTGCGCATTCCGGGCGCGTCGGCGCTGGCGCTGTGGTCGTACGCCGTCTACCTCGTGCACAAGCCCGTGTTCATGGCCCTGCGGCCGCAGTTGGAGCGGCTGCACGTCGATGCCGGCGCGCCGGCGACCGTCGTCGCCGTGATGGCCGCGGGCGTCGCCGGCGGCTGGGTGCTGTACCGCTGCGTGGAGACGCCGTTCATGCGCCTGCGGGCGCGCTGGACGGCCGGCGCGCGGCCGGCCCGGCTGGTTCCCCAGTCCGCGGAATAAGCGGTATGCCCGCCCGGCGGCTACTGCGCGCCGCTCTCCGGCATGGGCGGTGCGAACGGCAGCGAATGAAACGGCGACACTTCGATACAAAATATCTTTGTTCTTTCATCTGTTAAATCACAAAAGTCGGCAATTTACCTTTATTATTTGAACACGATGTTCAATTACTGTCAGGCGATTTCCGAACAAAAGTGATGCATGTCTTCATGGGCTACGTCGCCTGAAGACAAGCCATTCATACTCACCATTCGACATCTGGAGGTCTTCCACATGGCGGCTGATACCACCTCGTTTCCTCAAACGCAAATCGCGCAACGAGACATCGCATTTATCGATACCTCCGTTTCCGGCTATCAGACCATCGTGGACGGCATCCGGCCGGGCGTCGACATCTGTCTGATCGACGGCGCCCACGACGGTTTGGCGCAAATCGCCGCCGCCCTGGAAGGACGCCATGACATCGCGGCCGTGCATATCTTTTCCCACGGCGAATCGGGCGCCCTGCAATTGGGCAGCACCCGTCTATCGCTGGACAATATGGGCGATTACGCCGCCGATCTGGCCGTCGTGCGCGCGGCGATGGCGCCCGGCGGCGACCTGATGGTCTATGGCTGCGATGTCGCTGCCGGTGACGCCGGCCAGGCCTTCGTCAATGCGCTGGCCCATGCCACCGGCGCCGACCTGGCCGCTTCGGCCAATTTGACGGGCAGTGTGCTGCAGCATGGAGACTGGGTACTGGACACGCAGACCGGACCGATCGAAGCCGCCGTGGCGCTGGGCGCGGCCGGGCAGCAGGCGTTCGCCGGCGTGCTCGCCATCGGCAGCGAAAATTTCGATGCCCTGGGCCTGATTACCAACACGAACCCGAACGAAATGCTCGCCGGCAATTGGAAATTCACCACCGCCGTTGCGACCGACATGGCCGTCGCGAACTCCGATCCTGGCGAGTTTGCCGTTTATCTCAACGAAGATGGTCCCACCGGGGATCGTGCGGTCATCCTGAACTACAACTTTTCCCTGGGGGTGACCCAGTACACGATGGGTTCGGCCGATGGCAGCAACTTCCAGTTATCGTCCTTCGCCATCGGGCAAGTCGGCGGCGCCGCGTCGTCGGTCGTGACGATAACGGCCTATTCGAATGGCGTACAAGTCGCCGGGCCGCAATTGGTCGACCTGTCCACATCGAATACGTACGGCGATATTACGTACACCATGGTGCATGACGATGGCGGCGGCCGCGCCGGCTCGTTGTCCTTCGATTCCGCCTATGCCAACATCGACGAAATCGACTTCTCCTTCGCCAGTGATGCAAACTTGGACATCGACGATATCGTCGCCACTCCGGTATCTGCGGACACGACGGGCCCGGTCTTCTCGTCGGCGACGGTCAACGGCAGCACGCTGGTGATGACCTACACCGACGCGAGCGCGCTCGACGCCACCAACGTGCCGGGCACCGGCAATTTTGCGGTCACGGCAGGCGGCAATGCCGTCACCGTCGACACCGCCGTCGTGAACGCCAGCGCCAGGACGGTCACGCTGACGCTGCATGGCCCGGTGGCCAACAACCAGGCGGTGACGGTGGCCTACACGGATCCGAGCGCGGGCAATGATGCGTCCGCGATCCAGGATGCGCTCGGCAACGATGCGGCATCGCTCATCGCGACCAGCGTGACCAATCTCACGCCCGACACCACGCCGCCGGTGTTCGCCTCGGCGTCGCTGGACGGAACGACCCTGGTGCTGAGCTACACCGAAGCCAACACCCTCGACGCCGCGCACGGCCCGCTGCCCGGCGCCTTCACGGTGATGGCGGCCGGAACGCCGGTGCCGGTCAGCGCGGTGTCCGTGGACGCCGCCGGCAAGACCGTCACCCTCACGCTGTCCGCGGCTGTCCTGTACAGCCAGGCGGTGACCGTGGCCTATGGCGACCCCACCGGCGCCAACGACACGAATGCGATCCAGGACGCGGCAGGCAACGATGCCGCATCGCTCACCGCCACCAGCGTGACCAATAATACGGCCGATACCACGCCGCCGTCGGTAAGCGGCAATATCGCCGTCCCGGCGAACGGTACCTACGTCGCCGGCCAGGCGCTGAGCTTCACCGTCACCTTCGACGAGAACGTCGTGGTCACCGGCACCGACAGCACGCTCGGGTTGACCATCGGCGGCACGGGACGCAGCGCCACCTTCGCGTCCAGCACGGCCAATTCGATCACCTACACCTACACGGTGCAAGCAGGCGATGCCGATGCAGACGGCATCGCGGTCGGCGCCATTTCTTCGGGCACATCGACCATCCGCGACGCGGCCGGCAACAACGCCAGCCTGACGCTTTCCCGCCACGTGCCCGCCACCACCGGCATCCTGGTCGACACCATCGCGCCGGCGATCAGCGGCAACGTGAGCGTGCCTGCCAACGGCACCTACGTGGCCGGCCAGAATCTCGATTTCACCGTCACGTTCGATGAGAACATTGTCGTCGCCGGCAGCGACAGCACGCTCGGCGTGACTGTCGGCGCGACGGCGCACAATGCCAGTTTCCTGTCGAGCAGCGGCAACACGATCACCTACCGCTATACCGTGCAGGCCGGCGATACGGACGCC